>NZ_JAIP01000019.1:122597-122850 GCF_002924605.1 Petrotoga sp. SL27
ATTCATAAATCTCGGCGGTGGTTTTGGTATACCTTATAAACCTGAAGAGAAGGAACTTGATATATATTATGTTTCACAACAAATAAAAAGTTTGTATGAGAATATTTTATTAGAAAATGGATTAAAGCCTCCAAAGATATATATGGAGCATGGAAGATACATTACGGGTCCTAATGGCTACTTAATAACCAAAGTATTGCACATAAAAGATTCCTACAAAAAATATGCTGGAATTGATGCTAACTCTGCAAAT
>NZ_JAIP01000060.1:0-253 GCF_002924605.1 Petrotoga sp. SL27
TGAATACATCGCTGAGGCTATCTCCAATTGTCTTGTTTCTAACAACCTTGAATATGTCGTTATCGCTTTGGAAGCTACTTCTTTTTACAGCACTCACATAGCCAATTTCCTGTCAACCAATAAGAACCTTTTGCCTTTTAAACCTCTTGTGTACCAGCTTAATCCAAAAACTACCGCCAATTACAAAAAGACTTTTGTCGATATCGATAAAACAGATCATTTGGACGCTTACGTCATAGCCGATTTCGCTAGA
>NZ_JAIP01000040.1:0-253 GCF_002924605.1 Petrotoga sp. SL27
GACAATGCCCATACTTTCAGAAAAACTCAAAATAGGCTTGAAAACACAAAAAGATTCACTTGTATCTATTCAACTTAGTAATTCGAATAGATTCGATTTTTGCTCAGCAATGCAAAAATCAGACGACCCAACTTACGAGCCGTGAGCGCGAGGGCTCTTTTGTGTTGATGAGTGGCAACCTCGTAGTATTTTTTCCAATAATACTCTTTGAACTCAGGGATATAGTTTTTAACGGAGCTAGCGGCTTCGATAA
>NZ_JAIP01000052.1:0-253 GCF_002924605.1 Petrotoga sp. SL27
CGAGGATTCATAAGCAAATATCCTTAGTCAAGAACAACTCTGATCTAAAAAGCTTAGTCTTGGGATTATATAGACAAATTCTTGTCAACATTTCAGCCAGAAGAGTAAAAGTGCTGAGGCAACTTCTCGGTGGAGTTCAAGCAGGATTTATAGTTGATCGTCCTAAACCTAAACCAGAAGCTAAAATAGCCAATGCTGATTTTTTATATAACATGGAATATGTTTGGAGTGTAGTACTGGAACCACCCGTTAT
>NZ_JAIP01000017.1:0-13835 GCF_002924605.1 Petrotoga sp. SL27
GTGTAAGTATAGACTCTTCTTGGGATGGCTAATCTCAAGAATTCAAAAGGAGATTCAAGTTGTTCACCAGTCTGAGGATCACGCCCCATCATTAATGATCCAACTTCTACACCACGAACTCCAGATTCTAAATAAAGTGCGTTCGCCAATGCTTGAGCTGGAAATTGGTAATAAGGTATATGAGGAAGCATCTTTTTAGCATCCACAAAAACAGCGTGTCCTCCAGCTGGATATTGAATTGGTACTCCACCCTCTCTTAACCTATCTCCCAAGTATTTTACTTGTTTTATTCTATAATCCAAATAATCAAATTGAATTCCTTCTTTTAAACCTCTTGCCATGACTTCCATATCTCGCCCAGCTAAACCACCATATGTAGGGAATCCTTCTAAAGGAACAAGAGCTGCTTTTACTTGATTAAACAGAGCTTCATCTTCTTTAATCCCAATTAATCCACCTATATTTACTATGGCGTCTTTTTTTGCACTCATGGTGAATCCATCGGCATAACTAAACATCTCTTTCACTATTTCTTCTATGGATTTTTCAAAATATTCTTTTTCTCTTTGCTTTATAAAATAAGCATTTTCAGCGTAACGAGCCGCATCCAGAAATACACGAATCCCATATTTATTGGCTATTTCACTAACTTGCCTTATGTTTTGCATAGAAACAGGTTGCCCACCTGAACTGTTACAGGTAATAGTTATTATTATAAAAGCGATATTATTGCTCCCTTTATCTAAGATAAATGATTCCAATTTTTCTAAGTCAAAATTTCCTTTAAAGGGATGATAGGTATCTGTATCAAGAGCCTCTTCTATAACTATATCAACAGGCTGGCCTTTAGCTAATTCGACGTGTGCCCTAGTTGTATCAAAATGCATGTTACTCAAAACATATTGACCAGGTTTTTTAATTAAAAGGGGGAATAAAACCTGTTCTGCTCCTCTTCCTTGATGAGTGGGTACAAAATAGTTGTAATCAAAGATTTCTTTACTTGTTTCCCATAAATGGTAGAAACTCTTACTTCCCGCGTAAGATTCATCTCCCAACATCAATCCTGACCATTGATTATCGCTCATTGCTCCAGTACCGCTGTCGGTCAACAAATCAATGTAGACTTCTTCTGATTTCAATGCAAATAAATTATAGCCCGTCCTTTTTAAGGCTTCTTCTCTTTCTTTTCTAGAAATTTTTTTGATGGGTTCCACCATCTTGATCTTGAAAGGTTCTGGGTCAGCTTTTTTACCCATTTTTCTCCCCCTTTATTAGATTTTTTCTGCTACACATTTATTTTACCATATTTTAATTTTTTACATTACTTGACGAAAGGAATTAAATATAGTATAATTTATCTTGAAAATGCAGGTGTAGCTTCAGTCGGTAGAGCGCCGCCTTGGTAAGGCGGAGGTCATGGGTTCGAGCCCCATCACCTGCTCCAGAAAATTAATGCGGATATAGCTCAGTGGTAGAGCACTTGCTTGCCAAGCAAGGGGTCGTGGGTTCGAATCCCATTATCCGCTCCAAAACCCGGGTGTAGCCCGGGTTTCACTTTCTGAAAGGAGAAAATCGAAATGGAGTTTCAACTGAGAGATGTTGAATCTGGACAAGTATACCATGCTGATGAAAACACAAAATTTATTGATATAGCAAAAAAATTCGAAAAGACCTCCGGGAAACAGGTTTTATACGTGAAATTTAACAACGACATTAAGGAATTGTTCAGCAAAGTATCTAAAAGTGGAAGCATACAGTTTTGTGATATTACAACGCTAGATGGAGTGCGTATTTATAGGCGAGGACTTTTCTTTGTTTTGTATATTGCATTGAAAGAAATCAATCCAGAAGACAGGTTTTATGTGAATAATACCCTCAACGATGCTATGTATTGCGAATTTAAATCTGGAGAACCTTCGGAAGATTATTTATTGTTAATAGAAAACAAGATGAGGGAGATCGTTGAAAAAGACATTGTTTTTGAAAAGAAAACTATAGACAAATTCGATGCCATAAAGATGTTTAAGGAGATAGGAGAAGAAGATAAGGCTTTACTTTTCAAATACCGAAAGAAAAGTACCGTTAATGTATATTACGCTGGCAAACATTTTAACTACTTTTATGGATACCTTCCGTATTCAACAGGATATGTTAATAAATTCAAATTGAAAAAGGTTGAAAAGGGTTTCGTCATAATTCATCCCACAAACCGTTTCCCATGTGATGTTCCAGATTATAGTTATTCTCCTAAGTTATTTGCAACCTTTGAAGAATACAAAAATTGGTTAGATATTATGGAAATAAAAACAGTTGGAGAATTAAACTCTATAATTTCTCAAGGTGCCGAAAGGGTAAGAGAGATCATTCGTGTAGCAGAAGCTTTACATGAACAAAAATATGCCCAGATAGCTGATGAAATAGTAAATAGAAAAAATATAAGATTGATAACGATAGCTGGGCCATCTTCTTCTGGAAAAACAACAAGTGCTAGGAGAATCGCCTTACATCTTAAAGTTCATGGGTTAAGGCCAGTTCCAATATCTTTAGATGACTTTTTCCTAGAGCGAGAGAAGACGCCAAGAGATGAAAACGGTAATTACAACTTTGAAAGTATAAATGCCTTGGATTTAGAATTGTTCAACAAAACAATGATTGATCTGATAAAGGGAAAAGAAGTTATACTCCCAAAATTTGACTTCAAAACTGGTACAAGATTTTGGCAAGATGAAACTTTAAAAATAAAAGAAAATCAACCCATTATTATAGAAGGTATTCATGGCTTGAACGAACTGCTAACCAATTCTATTCCAAAAGAACAAAAGTTTAAAATCTATGTGAGCTCTTTAACTCAAATGAATTTAGACAGTATGGATAGAATTCCTACAACGGATACTAGACTTATAAGAAGGTTAGTGAGAGATTATTACTTTAGAGGTTATTCTGCTGAAGATACATTAAAAATTTGGCATTCAGTAGTAAAAGGCGAACATAAAAATATATTTCCTTTTCAAGATGAAGCGGACATTATGTTTAATTCTCACCTAGTTTACGAGCTCTCGGTTTTGAAGTTATTTGCCGAGCCTCTATTGCTAACTATTGATAACTCTCATCCTGAATATACAGAAGCTAAAAGGTTACTCAGATTTTTGGATTATTTTCTTCCAATCACGGAACTCGACGAAATACCCAAAACTTCAATAATAAGAGAATTTATAGGTAAAAGTACTTTTAGGTATTGATTTAGATATATACGTTATACCGACTTTATTAAGTTGACTTTACTTTTATAAAATATTTTCTTTCTTTGAAAAGTTAAATTCTCCTTATGAATGCTAGATTTCAAAAACCTTCCACAGCAAATTCTAGTTTTTATTATACTTTTTGGCTATCTCAAAAATTGTGTCCTCTGATTGTACAAATCAGAGGACTTTTTTGTTTTATAATCAGTCTGAAATGGCGTGTTAGATCATAATTAATTGTCATCGAAATAGGGTAATGGTTAGATAGTATTTATGTCATTGAAATTGATGGCTGTATAATAAAAATGGTTGATGAGGTACTTGACAAAAGGGGTAAAAAAAAGATATCACTCCTCATAGAACAAAAAACAAAAAAATAAAAAGAGAGAGAGAGAGGAGCGATATCATAAGCAACAAAATTATAGCACAAATACTGGGTATTGATAAAGGCTTTAAGTTAAAAGACAGAAAAGATTTGAAAAAAGAGGGAGAGATTTATTTTGAAGTGGGATATTCGAAAAAGATAGAGATACCAGAATGCCCGTATAAATGTAAAGGATGTAAAGACAAGCGAGAATACATAGTACGTAACGGTAAAGCAAAAGAAAGGATCATCAAGGCTGGCAAAGTTGGGACACAAAGAATATATCTGATACACAGACCACCATTTAGAGGGTTTAAGATGGTGACGACGATAGTAGAATTAAACACATCAAAGACGATAGCAATATTAAAATCAGACAAAAAAGAAGAGTTGAAAGGATTTTTAAATAAAATACCGTATGAAATAAAGCAAAAGATAACAGAAGCAGCTCTCGATATGAGAGTCTCGTTTAAGAATGCAGTCAAAGAAGAATTACCTGGAGTGAAAGTAGTAGCGGACCATTTTCATGTAGTAAAAGACGCACAGAAAAAGCTAAGAGAAAGTATAAAGATAGAGGAAGAGGTAACGAATAACAATAAAAAGATACCTGTAAGATTATTCTTTTTGAATGGAAAGAAATTATTAAAAGAGAAGAAAAAGGTGAAGAAATTATACAAAACATGGAAGGAACATCCATATCTAAAAGAGTATTATAGATACCTACAACCATATTTGACAAGGAGCCGTATTTCCTTAAATGCTGGAATAAGTTCTCTTTGCACATCTTGATTGCTTTTGGCAATCTCAGTCAGAGCAAAAGCGGTACTCCCTCTTGTCACTGTTCCTTTATTCTTTGCATTCTCTAAAAGTTTTGGGATGGCTTCTTTAACTTTATCTGGTAATTTTTGGGCAACATTGCCTATTATTCTGCAAGCTTCCCATTTCACTCTTGGTGCTTTATCAATGATATGAGCAATAACAAACTCAACGCAATTTTCAGCAAATTCAGGATTTTCTTTGGTGATATATTCTATCGCTTCCATACAGTTGCCTTTTTCAGCAGTGGTTCCAGCTTCAAAGCGTTGAATAAGTTCAGCGATTAGTTTCTTACTCTTTTGGCCTTCTCTTTGATTTTAGCATATTTTCAATTGTTAACATCTTTTCAACCTCTATAATTTACAATTATACATTATTTTTATATTTTTTGATATGGCGAAAGGGCGGAATGTCATATAACATTCTCAGGATTTCCGACGTTACCGTACCGTTAGGGTTGGCAGGTCTTTTGTTGTCATAACCCCTTACCTATCATTGCAAAAGAGATGACAAAGGTAATGTTCCAGACGGTAGCCGGTCTTTGGCGTAACGGAAATCCTATGTTATCTGAAGTACCACAACTTTTTTATAATAGATGTTTTATTCTTGATTTATGGTTTTCATATAGTTCTTCTAATTTTTTAACTGTTCCTACCCCTTTAATTTTTGCTTCTAAAGGAATTTCTTCTTTATTTATTATCTCCATACCTTTATTTATACAGTGTTTAATAGTTGATTGATTTTTGATACATTCAATCAGTAATTCTATATCCGCTACTAATAAACCTGGCAGATCACCTGGGAAAGGATCACCGATAACTTCACCTAAAAAAACGCAGATTCTGTTTTTCTTATAAGGTTCTCTGGTTCCATACCAATCAAAAAATAAATTTTCCTCTAGTTTTGATTCAATAGTATTAACTTCTAAGTTGGAATTGATTGTAAAAGGAGAATTCCACTCAATAATATTTATTTTTGTTTTTATTTCTTCTTTGACTTCCCTTCTTAATGTTTCAATAGGAGACTCTTCATTTTCAATTGAACCACCGATACAACCTATACCTATCACTATATTACTTCCAGAACAATGGTACCATTTATGACGTTTCTGTATTTCAAATATGTATTTATTCTTGTATTTTATAACTGCCGATGCTCCAACGGTTTTAATCATGTTTTTAAAATTCCCTCCTACTTTGGGGTATTTCAGATAACGTTCCGAGTGTTCCTGACGTGCTCGTGCCGTTAGGCCTGGGGTGACTTTTGCTGTATTTGTAAAAGTAATGGCAAAAAGCCATGTCCCGCAGAGTAGCCAGTTTTTGGCTTCACGAGAATACTATGTTAGACGACGTCGGTTAGTTTTTAAGAGCTTCATATATAGCGTTCCTTATACCCTCTTTAGGAGCTTCATGACCATACCATATTTCTTTACCATTTATGAAAATTCCCCTGTCAATTTGATAACGGAGAAGAATATGTCTTTCATCAGCACAATATTCATTAAGTAAAATTTTATCACCAAATTCCTCTGCTACTTCCCTAACTCTTTGAGCCTCTATATAACTTGTGGGACAAAATGTATTCCAAAAAAGATCAATCGTTATCTTAACTTTATTTTCTCTAAAATTATAATTTGGTGTTAATAATTTTGGTTCCGTTACTCTTCGATCATATACTTTCCATAAAATTGCTTCGTCATTTTTACGCTTTACTACCTTGAATCCGCATTTTTCAAAAAAAGCTGCCGGCATAAACCAGTGACTATGATAATAACCTATTGTAACTAAACCTTTTAAACCTTGACGAAGTGTTTCTTCTTCTGCATACGCAATAAGTTTTTTTCCTATTCCTCTTTTTCTTGCTTTACTTAATACTACTAAACAAGGAATTACCAATAAGTCTTTACCAATAGGACCCCAAGGACATATTTCAATAGGTATAAGATGCATAAATCCTACTGGTTCATTATTAATATAAGCAACTTTTGTTCTAACACCTTTACTATATAAACCTTGAAGCCAACAAATTCTCTTTTTAGCTGCAAAGTCTATCTCGTGTCTTGAAAGACATTTTGGTGTATCATTGACATGTGTACATGTTCCAACAAAGAATTTGTCTGTATCATCCATCTCGTGTATTTTTACTAAGGCCATATAAACCACTCCTGTTCAATTAACCAATGTCATCTAACATTTTGAGTGTTTCCGACGTGCTCGTGCCGTTA
This sequence comes from Petrotoga sp. SL27, assembly GCF_002924605.1. Classification (NCBI taxonomy): domain Bacteria; kingdom Thermotogati; phylum Thermotogota; class Thermotogae; order Petrotogales; family Petrotogaceae; genus Petrotoga; species Petrotoga sp. SL27. The sequence continues at coordinate 6,644 of NZ_JAIP01000017.1, forward strand.
GGCCTGGGGTGACTTTTGCTGTATTTGCAAAAGTCATGACAGAGAGCATGTCCGAAGACAGGCTGGTCTTTAGCCGAAGCGGGAACACTGCGTTATACGACAGCCGTTTATTAACCATTAATTGGGTACATCAAAAACTAAAACTGTTAATATCATTTCTCTATTTGGGTCATTTGGATGCCCTAAGATAAAACGAAATCCAGTTTCCTTATCGTATTTTACACTTTTTTTACAGCTAGAATGTTCTAAAATAACTGGTGTAATTTGGTCTAATACGTTTGATAGATTTTTATTTCTGTTAAAAATTATTAATGCAGTTTTAGTATCTCTCCAGGTAGTATAACTTAATAGTTGATCTACTGCCTCAGATAAGGCTTTTTGTCCACGCCAGATTTTACATTCAGCAATAAAAATACTTTTATCATTCACCCTAATTAAAATATCAGTTTTACCACTCAAATTAAAAGTTTCACCTGTTTCTTGACCCTCATAATGGCTATTAAGAGGAACTAAAAATTGGTCTCGTAATTGTTCTTCTTTCATATCTTTAAATGTGTTTGGACTTCTTTCAAGCATTTTTGCAGTTTTACATATTACTTCAATGATATGTTCATATTCTTTCATATCTAAAACTAGTTCTGGTTGATAAGGTTCGTTGGTAGCTTCAGGCGGTTTTGGAGTCACTTTTCTACGTACTTCAGGAGCTACATACGTTGACTCTTCATCTTCTCTTCTTTTTATAGGAAAATCTAATTCATCAATTAATTCCCTATCCTTAAGTAGTTTATCTCTTCTACTATCAATCATCCCCTTTGCCTTTTTGGTTAATGATTCATTCCAAGGTTTAATATCTTTATCTATCCAATTAATATATTTTTCTATATTATTTAATTCCTTATTTAAGTTTTTTTGAACAGATTTACTATCATGATTAGTTGTAGATATAGAAATACGTAAAATATTACTTTGAATATAACCTCTTGGTGGATTCGTTGTAAAACTTGATGGTAGACAATCAAATAAATCTTCCTCCCCTTCAAAGGGAACAAACAAAGTTATTTTAGTACCTTTAACATAGTATGGTTTTCTTTCATCTAATAAAATCCTTGATCTATCATGACTTACATCTACTTCAACCTCTTCTTGGTCAACATACATATTTTCTTTTAACAAATTTATTGGTTGTATAGAATATTTCTTAACAAAATAGTCAATTAAATCAGTTTCACTAGTATTTAATAATCTATTCCCATCATAAGATTCTATCTCCTTTTTCATTGAAGAAACTTGGTTATCCATAACTTTTCTGAGATCGTATTTAGAAAAAAGTAAATCTTCTCTCAAAATAATCAACTCCTTAAATATATAAACAGGCTGTTGTATAACGTTTATGGGTTTACGAAGTTGATGAGCCTTAGCCAGACTTGGCTTGGCGAATCAATTTGGGTGGAACGACGGTAGGAGTGGAACCGTAAACTCTGTGTTAGACGACGTATGCACCTAACATAACAAGGCTTTTCACCAGTTGTTAAACGGGTATAAGTTTTTACACATATAGACATTAATAAAAAAGCCATAGTCTCAAAATCTTTTTGATTAAATGGGTGACCTAATTTTTTACTGCTTTTTTGAGAAAAATGATGTAAATTTCCTCTAACTTTAACAATTAAAGAAATAACCCCTTCAATATCATATGAACAACTTTCTAATTTTAAAAACGATTTTAAGTTTTTATAATGTTTTTTGCTAGGGCCATTTTTAAATTCTTCTATAGTTTTGCTAACCGCTTCTTTAAGCTGATTAGATTTTAAAAATTCTCTTCTTATCTGGTAGTTTTTAGTTTTACCATTACCATATAAATCTTCTAAGTAAAAGTAAAAATTATAATAAGCATTTATATATCTTTTAAGTTCAAATTCATTTCTTCCTTCTTGGTAAAACGATAAGGGAATAATTAAATGTTCATATATCTCTTTTTTCAATTATCTCTTTTAAAATATCTGGTCGCATCTCTAAAGGAGCAATATCATATTGCTGAGTAAATTTTATATTATTTGCACCGCTATTATGAATCAATTTAGCTTCTTCTTTATTTTCTGGAACCCAAATTATTTCAGGTTCCCCTCAATATATCTTTTTTATGTGGAACCAAAAACTTCCTAAAGATTCAATTTGCTTAATCAAATCTATAATATCATCATGATATGGAACCACTGGTATATGAATTTGGGGAGTCGAATCCTCTTTTACAGTTATCTTGGGTAAATACTCTTTATAATCTTTAATGTTTTTACCAATTGTTAGAAACGTAACATAATTTTTTTGTCATTTTCCACTGATACTAAATAATTACCTACTTTCATTTTGTATGGTTTTTTAATATATGTATTACCCTCCAATTTAACTTTCAATCGATAAATCATTTTTAAAATCACCCCAAATGCATATGTCGTCTAACGTACCAGAGATTTAAGAAGTTCGTGAGTCTTAGGGCAACTGCTAGGGCGACTGCCCTTACCGAATGAATTTGGGAGCAACGATAGTGAAGCCGTAAACCTTGCTGTTAGACGAAGTCACCGGTTTACTTTTTCAACAATCATGTTCTTCGATTTCTTTTATTTTTTTCAAGTATTTGAGTAATATCCTTATTCAATTGTATTGATCTGTCATTAATTCCTCGATATTTCTTTCTCTCAGCAGTTCCGACATTGACATATGCCTTAATTGTCTTTTTGAAATCCTTCATAGCAATTTCTAATTTTTTATTCTTATTATCACACATATTATCACCTCACCCACAATTTTTAATATTTCTTTATAATCTTTGGTAAATCCTTTGGTTCAAACCTTTTTGTATTTCTATTCATATAATCAATTTTTAATAAATCAAAAGAATCCAATGTAAATAAAGGTCTCTTGTTACCTAAATTAATTATATATCCTCCAACTCCATAAAATTTTATTACAAATGGTAATTTTCCTTGTTGATATGTTAACATAATCCAATGACCATTTGAAGTAGTATTAATAACACTAAATGGAGAAGGCTTATCAGGTGTTAATATTTGAAAGTGATATCCCATATCACTAAGATTATTATTTATTCCTCCTAAAACAAATTGTTTAGTATCATTAAAAGTGGAATCTTCGACAAAGTTAATACCATATAATTTAGTAGTGAAATTTAAACTAATTTTAGCACAAATACTGGGTATTGACAAAGGTTTTAAGTTAAAAGACAGAAAAGATTTGAAAAAAGAGGGAGAGATTTATTTTGAAGTGGAATATTCGAAAAAGATAGAGATACCAGAATGCCCGTATAAATGTAAAGGATGTAAAGACAAGCGAGAATACGTAGTACGTAACGGTAAAGCAAAAGAAAGGATCATCAAGGCTGGCAAAGTTGGGACACAACGAATATATCTGATACACAGACCACAAAGATACATGTGTAAAAAAACAGGGAAAAGCTTCAGAAATGAGAAGATAAGTTATAGATGGCAAAAGATAACAGAAGCAGCTCTCGATATGAGAGTCTCGTTTAAGAATGCAGTCAAAGAAGAATTACCTGGAGTTGAAAGTAGTAGCGGACCATTTTCATGTAGTAAAAGACGCACAGAAAAAGCTAAGAGAAAGTATAAAGATAGAGGAAGAGGTAACGAATAACAATAAAAAGATACCTGTAAGATTATTCTTTTTGAATGGAAAGAAATTATTAAAAGAGAAGAAAAAGGTGAAGAAATTATACAAAACATTGAAGGAACATCCATATCTAAAAGAGTATTATAGATACCTACTAATGTTGAAATGGATGTATAAAGCAGAAACATATGAAGAAGGAAAAAGAAGGTTACACATATTGATAGGGATGATGGAAGAAAGTGAAGGTCCTCAGGTATGGAGATGGGCCAAAACATATATAAGGTGGGAAAAAGAAATACTTCAATATTTCGTTAATAGAACAACGACGGCTAAAGTAGAAGGACATCATACACACATAAAATTAATAAAAAGAATAAGTTTTGGATTCAAGGAAGTTTTGAGATATACCAAAAAAGTTCTATTAGGAGTGATGCCAGAAAGATTCATAAAACTACCAAATTTCATCACAGAAGGAACAACATATTGTAAACAGTTATCCTTTCTGAGCTGAAACTACTCAACAAAAAAAGCTGTATTACCCTTGTCATCATCTCTTCAGTCTATTCTATCAACCATATTTGACAAGGAGTCCAAATTTGATTTGCTTTTTGTTAGTTGAATGTTGTGAGATTTAAAAGAGCACTAAATGATTTCTTTTTTATGATATAAAAGATATTTTTCTATGAAATTTAATTCATAAAATAAAAACCTTGAAAATTTTTTCTAGACTTTATTAAGTAAGAAATTATTACTACTATCAAAAAAGTGCTATATATTAAAGATATTAAAAGTTAATTAAAATGCATATTTCAGACTTTCTAAACACCAAAAATTAAAAAGGAGGCTAAATTTCATGAAAGTTTTAGTTACTGGTTTTGAACCTTTTGGGAGCAATAAAATAAATCCAACAGAAAAAATTATCGACTCTCTGGCAAACGAAGAGTTAGAAGGAATTTCAATAATCACAAATGTTCTACCAGTTGTGTTCAAAAAAGCTGATGAGATCTTAGCAAACTTATTGGCAGAACACAAACCTGATATCGCAATACATTTAGGATTAGCAGCTGGTCGAAGCAGTATAAGTTTAGAAAGAGTAGCTATAAACCTGATGGATGCTAGAATCCCAGATAATGAAAATTTTCAACCAAAAGACGAACAATTAAGAAAAGATGGGGAAACAGCTTACCTTTCTAAACTACCAATAAAAGAAATAGTCAACGAATTAAGAAAAGAGGGCATCCCTTCTGTTGTTTCTAATACTGCTGGATTGTATGTATGCAACGAAGTTATGTATTTAAGTTTGTATCATTCGGCAAAATTCGGATTTCCTGCCAAGACAGGTTTTATTCACGTTCCTTATCTACCAGAACAAGTAGTTGAAAAATTTCTCACAAATGGTCAAAATATACCTTGCCTGCCGTTAGACTTACAGGTAAAAGCTGTAAAGATAGCAATTCAAAAAACTCTAAAATTATAACTTTTATATTTTAAAAAGATGGTCTAGAGATGGATTGGTTGCCTATTTTAGGTTTTTAATCGTTGTTTTAGGTTTAGCATTGGGAAGTAAATTTAACATCAATCCGCTTATATCTGTTCTTTTAGGTGGTTTTATTTCAGGACTTTTAGGTGGATTAAGCGTAGTGCAAATTCTTGAGGTAATAGGTTCATTATTCATTGCTAATAGAACCATGATTCTATTTTTAATTATGTTACCAGCTATCGGAATCACGGAAAGACATGGTCTTATGGAACAAATGGGACATTTGATATCTAAATTAAGAGCAGCTACTCCTGGAAGAATAGCTTATATCTACCAACTTATAAGAGAGGTCTTTGTAGCAATAGGCATAAGAATAGGAGGACACGCTGCATTCGTAAGACCTTTAATTTATCCTATGGCAAGAGGGTCTTTGGGAAATGCTGAAATTAGTGAGGATGATGAAGAACAAATCAAAGCTATGACTGCCGCATCAGAAAATATAGGAAATTTCTTCGCACAAAACGTTTTCCCCGCCTCAGCTGGGCTTCTGTTGATTCAAGGAGTTATGGCTGAAATGGGTTTTGAGCTGAGTTTAACTAGTTTAGTCAGAGCTGCCATTCCCATGGCTATAGTTGCCGCTATCTATGGATTTATTTACTATATGATCTTAGATAGACGATTCAAAGGGGTGAGTAAATAATGAAAGAATTTTTCTCTTCCAAAAATACATTAGAAATTTTCTATATTTTAATCGGATTAATGTTACTATATTATGCATGCCTAACTTGGAAAGATGAAAAACATCAACAAAAAATTGGAACTATCATTTTTTGGGTAATATTGGCTATTTTATTTATTTTTGGAAAATGGTTACCCCCTGTCGTTTTTGGTATTTTAGTTGTCATAATTGCAATTGATGCAGGTATTGGTAAGATAGGAAAAGGTACCTATTTCAACACCTCAAAAGAGTTTAAAGAAAAAAGAAGAAAAGAACTTGGAAACAAATTATTAATTCCTATTTTAATTATTTCAGGTGTAGCCATTTTGTTCGCTGTTGTTGGATGGAATCCTTTAATTGGTTTAGGATTTGGGAGCGTCATTGCATTAATATTAAATAGATTGTACATTCCAAGAGAAACATTTGATCATATATTAGACTCTGGTATTAGACTCTGGTCGATCAACCAGCGATGCTATTGGTTGGGCTTTGGCCCTTCCGCCCTATTTAGGAGCATTGGGAGCCTTGTTCAATCAGGCAGGAGTTGGGGAAATAATCGCTAGTGGGATTGAAATTATATTCCCCGTTCAGAACCTGTTTTGGGCACTTTTTGCCTACGCATTTGGAATGGCTCTATTTACAAAAATTATGGGGAATGCTTTTGCTGCGTTTGCGGTCATCACAGCTGGAATAGGCATACCAATTGTAATCCAAATTCATGGTGCAGATCCTGCAACGATAGCTGTTCTGGCTATGTCTGCAGGTTACTGTGGCATCTTGATGACTCCTATGGCAGCTAATTTTAATATCGTTCCGGCTGCTCTTTTAGAAATGAAAGATAAATATCGGATTATCAAAATACAAATATCAATGGCCTTAGCGTTGTGGGTCGCCCATTTATTAGTTATGTATATTATGGCGTTCTAACGAAATTCATTTCATAGTAGATGAAGTCAAACTACAGATGAGAAAAGTTTTATATATTGAAGGTATTAAAAGTTAGTTAAAATGTGTGCTTTGAAATTTCTAAAAACGGTAAACACATATTATACGAGGAAGAGATATGGAAAAAATTTTTTATTGTTCTTATGGTTACTTTGTTGGGTGTTTTCGCTTTTTCACAGGTTAAAAACCCTGATATGATCTTCGATGCAACACTAAGTGAGCCCGACACTTTGGATCCTCATCATGCTTACGACACTGCTAGTGGTGAAGTTATTTTCAACGTCTATGACAACTTGGTAGCATACGATGGTGAAAGTTTGAGTAAGTTTGTTCCTATGCTCTCAACGGTTGTCCCAACAGTTGAAAACGGTTATTTGAGAGATGGTGGAACGACATATGTTTTCCCA
>NZ_JAIP01000042.1:0-253 GCF_002924605.1 Petrotoga sp. SL27
ATTTGCAGAGTTAGCATCAATTCCAGCATATTTTTTGTAGGAATCTTTTATGTGCAATACTTTGGTTATTAAGTAGCCATTAGGACCCGTAATGTATCTTCCATGCTCCATATATATCTTTGGAGGTTTTAATCCATTTTCTAATAAAATATTCTCATACAAACTTTTTATTTGTTGTGAAACATAATATATATCAAGTTCCTTCTCTTCAGGTTTATAAGGTATACCAAAACCACCGCCGAGATTTATGAAT
>NZ_JAIP01000025.1:0-40135 GCF_002924605.1 Petrotoga sp. SL27
AATTCCATAGGGACCTCCTTTTTAATTGTTGGGAGTTTATTAGCGCCCTTTCACCCCGCTCCCCACCCTTCTAAGGAAGGGGAGGGCTTCGCCCTGTAACCTTTTGAAAATTAAGAAGTTTCTAAGATGTTATTCTATCTATGTTTGCGCCCCTTCGCCCCGCAGCCCGCCCATTTAAGGAAGGGGCCTGCGGCCCCTTAGACCCAGCAGGGGAAGGTCTTTGACCTGTAACTCACTTTAGTTTTTTTCTAAGATGCCTACATTTTCTATATGGTATGAGTGTGGAAACATGTCAAACGGTTGAACCGATTTTAGAGTGAATCCATTTTTTGTAAAAAGATTTAGATCTCTAGCAAATGTTGAAGGGTCACAGGATATATAGATAATCCCTTTTTTTGCCATAGAAGAAAGTAAATGGATCTCTTCCTTTTCCAGTCCTTTTCTTGGGGGATCTAAGATGACAAAGTCAAATCTTTTATCAGAATTTTTCATGAGATACGGTTTCGAGCTTGCTAGGATGAAATTAACGTTTTTAATAAAATTTATATGAGAATTTGAAATTGCAGCCTTTACTGAAACTTTGGAGGTTTCAACGGATTCTATGTGTTTAAAGAGTGGTGAAAAGTATATTGAGAATAAGCCAACACCAGAGTATAAGTCTAACATAGTGTCATCTTTTTGTGCGTGGTTCTTGAAATATTCTAAAATGTGTCTTAATAGTTTTTGTGTGACGTTGTAGTTGTTTTGAAAAAATGAAGTTGGTGGAATTTGGAATTTAAAATCGTCAAACTCCTCATTTAATACTCCTTCACCAAGAAGCGTTTTGTAAGGACCTCTTAGTACAACGCTATCCGAACTGTTCATCAAGTGTATCAGTGAATAGGGCTGGAAATTCTGTTGAAAAAACTGTTTTATCTCTTCTTCGTAAGGTAAATATTCTGTGTTGGTAACTATAATTACCATCGTTTGATTTTTGGAAAAGGATCTTCGGATGACTAAATGTTTCAAGATTCCTTTTTTTGAGTTTTTGTCGTATATTTCGATATTCAATTTATTAACTATTTCTCTGAATTTATTTCTTATGTTATCGAATAAGGTAGGTGAGATTGGGCATGAGTAAATATCAAGAACATTATTTGAATTCGCAATATTTAAACCTAATGTTAATTTATTATTTTTCTGAAAGGCGTATTCCATTCTGTTTCTGTAACCCCAGATTAAATCGCTTTCGATTATGTCATTCACAAGGGAGCTATCTAACTTACCGATTCTTTCTAACTGTTCTTTTACTATCTCTGTTTTTGATTTTAGTTGGGATTGATAATCATAATCGAGCCATTGGCAACCTCCGCATTCAGGGAAGTGTTTGCATTTGGAGGATACCCTTTGATGGGATGGTTGTATGATTTCTTTTAGCTCTGCAAATACTAAATTTTTATTCGTTCTTGTTGGAATAACTGAGACAAACTCTCCAGGGTAAACATTGTTTACCATGTAGATTTTGTCGGCATAACGTGCCATGCCGTATCCACCGTAGACTAATTTTTCGATGACGATTTTTACTTCTTCTTTATCATTATCCATCTAAATGCCTCCAAGATGTGGAATTATTGTCTTTATTAGCGTCCCTTCGCCAGGCTGGGTGGGAAGGCTTCGCCCTGTAACCTTTTTAAAGTTATTTATTCTATCTATATTTGCGCCCTTCCCCCGCACCCCACCCATAAGGAGTTAGGAACGGCTTATCCCCGCTCCCCGCCTATTTATGATTTTTCTACCAATGAATTAAAATGTTCCCCTCTTTCTTCATAATTTTTGTATTTATCAAAGCTTGCTCCCGCTGGTGAAAATACTACATTGTCTCCAACTTCACATATTTCACTTAGGTATAAGAATACTTCTTCTAAATTACTTTTGAAGATAAATTTGTGATTCAATGGGTATTTTTTGACTTCTTTTTCCATTTCTCCGAATACTAATACGGCTTTGGCGTAGGTTTTAAGTTCTTCGATTAATGGTGTTAAGTCTTCATTTTTTGGGATCCCACTTAGGATTGCTATATAACGCATTCCTCTGAAACTTTTGTAAGCGTTGTATGCGGAGTGAACGTTGGTTGCTTTTGAATCGTTGTAATAATTGACTCCGTTTTTGCTTTTTATCAGTTCCAACCTATACTTTAGTGGTTTAAATGAGTTTATTGCTTCTTCGATAACTTTTTCAGAGATCCCAAGATTTAGCGTCGTTACTGCTGATGCCAAGATGTCTTCTTTGAAGATGTCCAGTTCAAATATTTTGTTGTTGACTTGTATCTTTTTATCTTTGTATTTAATGTAATTGCCTTCAATCATGTTTTTAGAAAAGGTTATAATCCTTTCACTTGCTTGATAATCTTTTAGGTTTAAAAGATTTACAGCATCTTCGTTTACAACTGCCACTCCTCCTGATTTGAGGGTTCTTAACAATAATTTTGCTTTGGTTTGATAGTAATCATTTAAGTCTTTATGCCAGTTTAGATGATCGGGTGCCAGGTTCGTTAACACGGATATTTCAGGAGTAAACGTTTTTGACCAGAATATTTGAAAAGAGCTAACCTCAACTACGTAGTAGTTTAGAGTTTCTGACGCTTTTGCTAAGGGAACTCCAATATTACCACCCACAAAGGTTAAAGGATCTGCGAATTTTAATATATGTCCTATTAAAGAGGTGGTGGTTGATTTTCCATCGGTTCCTGTTATTCCAATAAAAACAGCTTTTTTGTTTTCTTTTTTTATATTCTGCCATGAATACTCTAATTCTGTAGTGTAATCGATATTGTTTTCAAATATTATTTTAGCAGCCTTACTGTTTGGTGGGATACCAGGGCTTACGATAGCCAAATCACAGTTTTTTAAAAGGTCGTTGTGGTTGGTTTCATATTGAATGTTGTTTTTCTTAAAGTATATTTCATCGGTTTTAGTAAAATCTTTGTCTTGGCTAACAAAGATTTCGTGATTACTTTTTAAAAGCTTTGTCAGTAACTCATTGTTACTTTTTCCGTATCCTACAAGGCATATTTTCACAGTACTCCTCCCAGTGCGACTATTCCAGTTAATATGTTTATAGTCCAGAATATTAGAACAATCCGTTCTTCGCTCCATTTTTTTAGTTCAAAATGATGATGAATTGGTGCCATTAAAAAGACTCTTTTTTTTCGTACTTTGAAACTCCCCACTTGTATTATAACGCTAAACATCTCTGAAATAAATATAAAACAGGTTAAAATGGTGAAAAGTTCAACAGAATAATATAATGCTAAAGAACCTAATATCCCACCTAATGCTAAAGATCCAGTATCTCCCATGAATATTTTTGCTGGTTTTATATTGTAGAAGAGATACGCTATTACAGGCAAAATCAATAAGGGAATGTGATTAAAATTAATACCCGCAATCAGTGCTGTGAATAGTGCTGATATTACATAAATACCTCCAGAGAGTCCGTCTATCCCGTCGGTTAAATTTGTTGCATTGGACATACCTGTTAGGTATATTATCCCCCATAAAGGATAGAAAAATTTTAGGTCTAAGCTTTTAGTTGTGAATGGTATTTTCAATGTTGAATGGTTGTTAAATATTGATATTAGATATACTATAACGATTGAGAATAGGAATTGGAGTAACAATTTTTGTATGGCTGTTAATCCTGTTGAATCTTTCTTTTTTATACTTAGATAGTCATCCAGAAATCCTATAAATCCAAAGAGTAAAGAGGCAACTCCAATTATCAGAAATAAATCTTCTTTTTGAATGAAGTAGGTGAGTAAACTTAGAAAAAAAATAGCAAGAATGAATAAAATTCCCCCCATTGTTGGGGTTCCTTGCTTGTAATTATGAAGGTCTGGTCCTTCTTTTCTGATATACTGCCCAAATTGCCTCTTTTTTAGCCATTTTATAAATATGGGGTAGAGAAAAAGTAAGAAAATAAAAGTTATTAATGTGATATAAAATATCAATCTTTCCAAATTAAGTCACTTTCCTTTAGATATTTGTTTATTCCAGTAGTGTTAGATCCTTTTATATAGATCACTCCTTTGGTGGTGTTTGATATTATTTCATCAATTTTTTTTAGCTCTTTAAAGAAGGTAACTTTATCATTTGATAGATAGGTGAAATTTTCTTGAGGATCGTAGAAATAAATCCGATCAAAAATATTTAAGGCTTCTGTTATAACTTTGATGTGGTATTCTTCGCTGTATTTTCCTAATTCTTTTATTTCTCCCATTATGATAATTTTAGGAGAAAGATTCCACTTTTTTATGCTGTTAAAAGCACTTTTAAAAGATTCGTAGGATGCGTTGTAAGAGTCGTTTACTATTAAAAGATTCCCACGTTTTATGGTTTGAAAACGATCTTGAGGGATGTTGATGTTAAATAAATAGTATGGATCAACTGGTAAATCGATGAATCTCAAAAGCAGCAATCCTGAGAGTAAGTCTAATATCTGACCTTCACTCCAATAATGGTTCAGCGTTACCATCAAATCTTCCTGTAGAATTCTAGCGTAAAAGGTCGTTGTGTGGTTTTCATTGTACTCGAAGCTTTTTAAAACGGCATCGTTTTCATCTTTTGTTCCAAAGGTTAGTCGGTTCAGATGTTTCGGTGCCAATTCTTTTAATAATGAGTAGTCTCCATTGATTATTAAAACTCCTTTATCCATGTTGCTTGTTATTTTCATTTTTTCTTCAGCTACCGTTTCTAAAGAGTCTAGAAATTCCAAATGTGAAGCCCCTACGTTCGTGATAATGGCAACATCTAAATTAAAATATCTTGATAAAAATTCAAGGTCTCCCTTTTTTCTAAGACCTTCTTCTAGTATGACGGTTTCTTCGTTGTTATAGTTGTTCAAAATCGATAAGGGTATTCCTATTTCCGTATTCAAATTCATCTCGTTTCTAAAAGTTTTGAAATAAGCTAACAACAAATAATACAAGCATTCTTTCGTGGTGGTTTTTCCAGTGGATCCGGTTATTCCAATCTTTAATTTGGCGTTTTCATTGATCAATGTTGAGGCAGAGATGAGCATTTCTTCTAGGACGCTGTTGACTTTGATTATTTTTTCTTTTGGAAAGTCAACAACATCTTTTTCAACAATTACGTAAGACGCTCCGTTTTTCAATGCGTCGTTTATAAATAGGTGTCCGTCGGTTTTCTCACCTTTTAAACATAAAAATACGTCACCTTCATTCACTTTTCGAGAGTCAATTTGAAAATTGTGGCCTTTATATTTTAAACGTTCCAACATTACCTTCCCGAACTCCTTTTGATTTTGTCAATTAGTTTTTTTGTTACTTCGTAATCGTTGAACTTAACCTTTTTTCCATTGGCGAAGAGTTGATATTTTTCATGGCCTCTTCCCGCTATGATTACTATGTCCCCTTTGTTGGCAAATCTTAGGGCTGTATCTATGGCGGTTTCTCTATCGGGTATAACGATGAAATGTTTATCTTGGTCTATACCTTTTGATACGTCTTCTATTATTTGGTCAGGGTCTTCATCTTTTGGATCATCGTTGGTGAGAACTATAACGTCCGAATGTTCACTTACAACTTGTCCCATTAACTTTCGTTTCCCCTTGTCTGCGTTTCCTCCAGCCCCAAATACTGTGATTATCCTACCTTCAGTTATTGATGAAGCGGTTTTTAATACTTCGTTGAGTGCATCGGGGGTGTGTGCAAAATCGATAACTGCAAAGAAACCTAGCGATTTGCTGCCTGGAACAATTTGGAACCTTCCAGGAACTCCTTTAAATGTGAAAATGGAATAGATGATTTCCTCAGGAGCCAATCCGAAGAGGGTTGCTATTACAAAAGCGTTTGTTATATTGTAAACGTTGAACTTCCCTATCATGGGGGAGCGTATTTCAAAACTTTTGTTTTCCTTTGTTGTTATAGTGAATTTCATTTGTTGAAGTGTTTGTTCGTAGTTATCTATCACAAAGTCTGCATTTTTATCGAATCCGTAGGTTATAATTTCTTTCCCACTTTTTAAGAAGTCCTCTTTGTTCAACCTGTCCAGGTTTATTATTATTGTTCCTTCATCTTTTAAATAGTTCATCAGGGACAATTTTATATTTTTGTATTCTTCAAAATCTTTATGATAGTCCAGATGGTCCCTTGTTATGTTTGTGTAAGATATGATATCGTATTTAAAACCTTGGATTCTTCTTTGATCTATCGCATGAGAGGATACTTCAATGTTTATAAATTCAATATTATTTTCTTTGCTTTTTTTTAATATTTTTGCCAGCTCTAAGATACTAGGAGTAGTGTTGTAAGGTTCGTCAATTAATTCGTCGTTTATTTTAATCCCTACGGTACTTATTAGAGTGGAATTTTTATCTAGTTTTTGTAAGATGTGATGAACTAACGATACCGTTGTAGATTTGCCATTGGTGCCTGTTACTCCCAGTATTTTAAAATCATCTAGCGAGATGTCGTATAATTTGTGAGTTAAGTCTGCAGCGGCCTTTTTAATATCCTCTACAATTATATACTGGAGAGAATCGATATTTGGGATCTTTTCTTCGTCTTGAGCGATTATTAAAGAAGCACCTTTATTAAATGCAGAAATGATATAATCATGGCCATCGAAACGGGAACCTTTGAAGGCGATGAAAATATCGTCTTTTTCAACATTTTCGCTGTTGTCTTTGATATCTGCTATGTTCAATATCTCGTTTGTTATTACATGCTTTTTTATATTACCGTTTAAAAATTGTATTATTTTTTTTGAAGGGATTTTCATTAATTCTGCCTCCTAAATAATTGCTTTTCTAGCCACTCATCTTAAGGAAGGGACTTGCGCGCAGCCGCCCCTAAGGATAAAGGGACTTTGGATCCTTCCCCACCCAAAAATAGTTGTTACAATGTGGTAAATTAATATATTTGACATTGTATATAAGACCTGGTATTATATAATTAGCACTTAATATGTGGGAGTGATAAAATGTCTAAGGTGCTACAAGATAGACAAAAAGAAATTCTAAAAACCATTGTTGAATTATACATAAAAAACGAAAAACCGGTCAGCTCAGATGAGGTTTTAGAAAATTCGAATATAAAAGCTAGTAGTGCTACTATCAGGAACGATATGCAAAAACTCCAAAAATTAGGATACATTTATCAACAACACTCTAGCGGTGGAAGAATTCCTACTGATCCCGCTTTAAAGATCTATTTTCAAATGATAAAAGACGCCTACAACCAAGAGGATACGCACCTTGAAATCCCAAAAAAATACAAGTTTTATGATTTGAATCTTATGTTTCAAAGTTTGAGTGAATTGCTAGCAAATGCCTTGGAGGGTTTGGTCATCTTTGAGTATCCTAATCCAAAGTATGTTTATATTACAAGGGTAACAGTTACCCCCTTGATGGAGACAAATAACGTCATTACTATTTTAACAAATTTAGGCCTTGCTGTATCCAGGACGGTTGAAATATATGGTCTGCCGCCTTCAGCGGAATTGGAAAATATTCTTAATAACGGTCTTGTTGGCAAATCTTTTCATTCACTTTTCATGTTTCTTTCAGCTCCAAAGTTTGAAACGGAGGATCTAAGGGTTACTAATTTCATAGAGATTTTAGGAAATCTAACATCTGAGTTCAACAGAAAAAAATACATTGTAAGTGGTCTTGAAAAAGTCATCTCTAAATCTATTCCAGACTTAGAAACTATCGAAACGTTGGCTTCTATGGTTGAAAATGATACAATCAAAGAAGGCATATTTAAACTTTTAGATTTCACCGATGATATAGAAATATTATTTGGTGAAGATTTAAACTCTAAAGCGTTAAAAAAGATGGTATTTTTCTATACTACTTACAAATTAAATGCTGACCCCCTTGGGAGGGTACTTTTTATAACTCAAAAATACTGTAATTATGAAAAAATCTACTTTTTTTTGAGAGAGTATATTTCTAGATTCTCAGAGATTATATCAAAAAATTTGTGAAATTAGTATATAATTTTGTTTATAGATTTAAAAGATAAAAGGTTTTAAAAGGGTTCCAGCTCGAAACTCTCTATGGGCGGGCTGGGGGGTGAAGGGGCGCTATATAAAAGGTTTCATAGTTTCCAAAGATAGTAAACAAGTTTTTAGGAGGTGTTTTTTTGAAATGGAAGAAAGAAAAAAAACTGAAGAAATAACAGAACAAGAGGAACAACAAGAAATAAAAGAAAAAGAATCCAATCAAGAAGATATCGAACAGTTGAAAAATAAAGTAGAGAAATTAGAAAAAGAAAACAAAGAGCTAAAAAACGAGTTAAAAAAGCTGGAAAAAGAAAAAGATGAATTTAAAGAGTATTCTATACATCTCAAAACTAAATTTGAAGATTACAAAGATTTAGTAGAAAAAGAAAAAAAGCAGATAAAATTAAGCACTACAAAGATGATAATAGAAAAACTACTCGTCCCATTTGAAAAGTTGAAACTTTCTTTGAATTACAAAGATGAACCTGAATTTGTTTCAGCGGTTGAGATGGTTTACAAAGATATGTTGAAAGTCTTTGACTCCTTGAAAATGAAGTTTATCATTCCTCAAAAAGGAGATCAATTCGATCCGTTTGAACATGATGTTGTAGACAAGTATGAGACAAAAGAAGTGAATGAATACTGTGTATACGGTGTTCAATCCATAGGATACAAATTGGAAGCCGAAGTAATTAAACCTGCAAGGGTTATAGTGGCGGTAAAACCGAAGGAGGACGCCCCGAACGGGGTCAAGGAAAAAGTTGAAGATAAGAAAATCCCTTGCGACGAAAATACTTGTTCCGAGAAACAAACTGTGGAAGGGATCGACTCAAAAGAAGGTGACAAATAATTATGGCTGAAAGAAAAGATTATTACAAAATCTTAGGAGTAGATAGAAATGCTTCACAGGAAGAGATAAAAAAAGCGTATAGACAAAAAGTTAAAGAATGGCATCCTGATAGACACATTGAAAATAAAGAAGAAGCCGAGCGCAAATTTAAAGAGATTCAGGAAGCTTATGAAGTTTTAAGTGATCCACAAAAAAGGGAAGTTTACGATAGATTCGGTTTTGTACCAGAAGAAGGAACCGCCTATACTGGACAAAGAAGTGCAGGTGGCGGTATAGGTGATATTTTTGGAGATATTTTTGGAGAAGATTTTGGTGGAGGCACCGTCTCAGACTTTTTCGATATGTTCTTTGGTACTGAAGGAAGTAGAGGTAGATCCTCCTCGAGACAGCGAAATGTAGTCAAAGAACGCGGCGAGGATATTAATGTAGTAATCAGTTTAAAATTAGAAGAAATTATGTATGATGTTAAGAAAATTGTTGAATACAACAGATATGAAGAATGTCATCATTGTCATGGTACTGGAGCGGAAAACGGCACAAGTTTTGAAACTTGCCCAAGGTGTAACGGTAGAGGGGTAATAAGAGAGGAGCAAAGGAGTTTTTTTGGAAGCTTTGTAAGGACATATGCATGTCCAACGTGTAACGGAGAAGGTAGAATAATCAGTCGTAGATGTTCTTACTGTGGAGGTAGTGGAAAAGTTTTGAAAAAAGAAAGGATTGAAGTTACGATACCTGCTGGCGTGCCAAATAGCTATACCATGAGGATAAAAGGAAAAGGCAATGCGGGCAAGAACGGAGGCCCAAACGGTGATTTAATTGTTCAAGTAAGAGTTCTTCCTCATGAAAAGTTTATCAGAAAAGGGGCAGATTTAGAAACAGAAATCACGATAAATTATCTGAAAGCAGTTTTGGGAGGAACCGTCAAGATTCCTACATTGGAAGGAGATTTCGAAGAAGAGTTACCAGAAGGAACTAACCCTGGAACAATTTTAAGGTTTAAAAATATGGGACTTCCAGAATTTGGTGGAGGCAAAAGAGGAGATTTATATGTCAAAATAAACGTGAAAATCAATAAGCCATCGAGAAAAGAAAAGAAGATCCTTAGTCAACTTTTGGAAGAAACAAATGTTGAATAATTCACCTTGGGGTGATATAGGTTGAAATTTAACATCTCCATTCAAAAAATAGATGTCAAAGATTATATTATTATTACGTTGGGGACTTTGATAACCGCCTTGGGATTGGTTCTGTTTATGATCCCTTACAATATTATTGCCGGAGGAGTTAGTGGGCTAGCCATAATATTAAACAATTTTTTCGGTTGGTGGGTAGGAATACAAATGTTTGCTTATAATTTGATCTTGTTCACTTTAGGGTTTTGGTTGCTTGGAATAGGTTTTGGAATAAAGAGTATATACTCGGCAGCTCTACTATCCTTTTCCACTGATTTTTTTCAACATGGTTTAGGATTGGATCAACTTATTCCTTCGTTGATGGCAGAAACAGGCAATGCAGGTTTAGAAATGACTTTATTGGCTGCATTTTATGGGGCTTTAATAGCTGGATTTGGCATGGGTTTAGTTATATGGAAAGGCGCAACAACCGGTGGAACGGATATAATCGCAATGATTTTCAACAAGTTTTTTTCTTTAAGCGTAGGTACAGGCCTTATGATTGCTGATACCGTTATAACAGCTTCTTCCATATTAATTAATCCTTTATTACCAATGTATGGAATAATAGCGATTTTTGTAACTGCAAAGACTATAGATGGGGTGATAGAAGGATTTGAATCGACAAGAACGATTTTGGTTATAAGTGATCATTATGATAAAATTAAAGAGGACATATATAGCAAATTAGATAGAGGAGTTACCTTTTTAAAGGGAGTAGGTAGTTACACAAATCAAGAAAAAAATATAGTAATGGTCACTATTTCAAGGTCAGAGATAGGTTTGCTTAAGAACATTATAAAAGAGAGAGATAGCAACGCATTCATGGTTATATTGCCAAATAGTGAAGCCATTGGATATGGTTTCAAAAAAATATCTTAGTAAGGAGATGATGGATAGTGGATGACCCCGGTGGTTTGTGGGGCTCATTAGTTTTATTGATTGTTCTTTTATTTCTTTCAGGATTTTTTTCTGGGTCTGAAACTGCTTTGACTACAATAGGGAAATATAGGATAAAAGAACTGATCGATGAAGAAAAAGACGATAAAAAAAGGAAAAAATACCAACATTTTGTTGAAAACCCAAATCATTATTTAACTACTATATTAGTAATGAACAATCTTGTGAATATCTTGGCCACATCTACGGCAACGGTTTTTGCAGTAAGATTAATGCCATCTTCACAAAGTGGTGCTGTTGGTTTAGTAACGGCTATTATGACCCTATTGATATTGATTTTTGGAGAGATTACACCCAAGGTATACGCTAGAGAAAATAGAGAAAAATATTTTAGTTTTGCCTTTTTCACAATCAATTTTCTAAATCAACTTTTAACACCCGTTGTGTGGTTGCTTGTAAACCTTTCAAACGTGTTTATCAGCCTTTTTGGTGGTGAGACCATTACCAATGCTCCACCACTAATCACAGAGGACGAAATAATTTCTTACTTAGACATAGGGCATGAAGAAGGGGTAATTGAGAAGAGTGAAAAGTACCTAATGCAAAGAAGTTTAGAGATGAAGGATACCTCAGTCAGAGAAATTATGACTCCAAGGGTTGATATATCTGCGATTGAAGACATAAAAACTATGGAAGAATTGATAAAGATAATAAATGAAGAAGGATACTCTAGGATACCTGTTTTCAAGGAAACGTTGGATAATGTTATTGGAATAGTCTACGCAAAAGATATTTTCAAAAAACTCGAAGAGGTAAGAGATTTTAGCAAACTGCAAAAATTAAGAGTTGTGGAGATTATGCATAAACCATTTTTTGTTCCCATAACGATGAAAATAAGGGATGTTTTTAGGATGTTTTTAAATAATCATACACATATGGCTATAGTAGTTGATGAATATGGAGGAACAGCCGGATTAGTTACTTTAGAAGATATAATAGAAGAGATGACTGGAGAAATTTTTGATGAGTATGATGACTTTACCGATGAAACCAATATTACAAGGGTAGCAGAAAATGTTATACTAGTGGATGGCACAACACCAATAAATGACGTTGAAAGAGAGTTGGATATAGAATTTCCCGAAACTGAGTTTGAAACCATAGGTGGTTTCTTACTTGAAAGGTTTCAAAGGTTCCCTAAACCCGGCGAGATATATTTTCTAGAAAATTATGAATTCGAAGTGATTTCTGTAACCATCAATAAGATCGATAAAGTTAAAATAACTGTACATCCAAAAATGCAAACAGACAACCAAGAAGGGGCTGAGAAAGATGAAGGATAAAACAATAGTTGAAACGTTGTATGAAGAAGCTATGAAAACAAGAGAAAATGCATATACTCCTTATTCTAATTTTAAAGTAGGTGCAAGTTTGTTATCGGATAACGGGGAAATATTTTCAGGTTGTAATGTGGAAAATGCTTCGTATGGATTATCTCTCTGTGCTGAAAGGAACACAATATTTTCCGCAGTTGCCAGGGGCGAACGTAAATTCAAAGCTATGTTAATCGTTGCAGAAGGTGAGGCACCTGTAAAACCATGTGGGGCATGTAGACAAGTAATGGCTGAATTCGGGGATTTCGACGTTTATTTGGCAAATACAAAAGGGAAGATAGAAAAAACGAAGGTAAGTGAGTTGCTACCAAATGCCTTTGGTCCAAAGGATCTATGAAATATCTAAAAATTCATTGAATGGGCAGGTAGCGGGGCGAAGGGGTTAAAGATCCCTTTATCCTTTAGGGTGGGGAGCGGGCAAAAGGGGCGCTAATAAAGACTAAGCACAACGTAGAAAAAAGTTCGTCTTTTTTCAAAAATAAGATTTTGATTTTAAAAAGGTTACAGGGCGGAGCCCTGTTTGCTGCAGTATGCAAACCATGTTTTTAAATGATTTTGACCTTGAATTTGGGGTTTTTAAGGGGGGACCCCCTTAATGTTAAAGGGGTTAGGGACCGCAGGTCCCTCCTTAGAAGGGTGGGCTGCTGGGCGAAGGGGAGCTAAATCCGGTTTCAGAGTTTCTAAAAACAATAAAATCAAAATTCAGGAGTCTAACAATTATGGATTTAATAGAAAAAGAAGTATCAAAAGAAGTTATTTTTAAGGGAAAAATCTTGGATTTAGAAAAATACAACGTAGAATTACCAGACAAAAACATATCAACCAGGGAGGTTGTTAACCATCCCGGAGCGGTAGCAATATTGCCAGTTGATAACGAAGGAAATATCTATCTTGTTAAGCAATATAGATTCCCTATAAGAAAAGTATTGATAGAAATTCCTGCTGGAAAGTTCGATTCACCTAATGAGGATCCTTTGGAATGCGGTAAAAGGGAGTTAGCAGAAGAAATAGGAAAGAAGGCTAACAAGTGGATTGAATTAGGATACATATATACAACGCCAGGTTTTTCAACGGAAAAAATATATTTATATCTAGCCAAAGAATTAACTGAAGTGGGAGTCAATCCAGACGATGACGAGTTTGTTGAAGTCTTAAAGGTAACAACAAATGAAATGAAAGAGATGATAAAAAAAGGCGAAATTACCGATTCGAAAAGTATTTGTGCTTTCTACAAATATTTACTCCTTGAATAAGTGAGTGAGCAGCGCGGGTGAAGGGAAAGCCTTTTAAACTTCCTTAGAGGGTGGGCAGCGGGGCGAAGGGGCGCTAAAACAAGTTTTAGAGTTTCTAAAAACAATAAATTTATTTTGGAGGACGAAACAATGATCTCAAATACGGTAAGAACAAGGTTTGCACCAAGTCCAACAGGTTATCTTCACGTTGGTGGGGCTAGAACAGCGCTTTTCAACTATCTCTTTTCAAAAAAAAATGAGGGAAAATTTATCTTAAGAATCGAAGATACAGACATAGAACGTTCAACAAAAGAATCCGAAGATCAGCTTATAAATACCCTAAAATGGTTGAATTTGAATTGGGATGAAGGGCCTATAAATGGTGGAAATTATGGACCTTATCGCCAGAGTGAAAGATTAGAAATCTACCAACGAAGAGCAAAAGAACTAATAGAAAAAGGGAAAGCATACGAGGCATATATCTCACCAGAAGAAATAGAAGAAATAAAAAATAAGCTAATCAGCGAAGGTAAACCACCACATTATACCTATGATTTGATTTCAAAGTACAACACAAAGGAAAGAATTGAAGAGTACAATAGCAAAGGGTTAAAACCCGTTGTTTTTTTGAAGATGCCTCAAAAAGATTATGAACTTGACGACAAAATAAAAGGTAAAGTTATCTTTAAGAAAGGTTCTATAGGAGATTTTATAATTCTAAGAAGTAACGGTATACCTACATATAATTTCGCTGTCGTTGTGGACGATATAGATATGAAAATCACCCATGTTATCAGGGGGGACGATCATCTGCCAAACACTTTAAGACAAATGGCCATTTATGAGGCTTTTGAGGCTGAAACCCCGATATTTGCACATGTTTCAATGATCTTGGGACCAGATGGGAAGAAATTATCAAAAAGGCATGGTGCCACCTCTGTTGAAGAATTTATGGTCCAAGGATATTTACCGGAAGCAGTTGATAATTATTTGGCTTTGCTTGGTTGGTCTCATCCTGAGGGTAAAGAAATATTGCCCCTCTGTGAAATAATCAATAATTTTACTTTGGATAGAGTCAATTCGAGCCCCGCCATATTCGATGAGAAAAAATTAAAATGGATGAACGCACAGTATCTAAGAAATAAACCTTTAGAAGAAATCTATCAACTCGCTGAACCTTATGTGATTGGATCAAAACTACTAAGTAAAAAACAATATGAAGCGAACAAAAAATGGGTTATTAAATCTATAGAAACTATTCTTTCTTCTGTAGAAATACTTAGCGAAATACCCGAAAAAATGGAAGTTTTTCTAAAAGATGTATTTCCAGATACAAATGATCCTGAATTTAGAGAATATTTCAATAAAAGAGGAGTAAAAGAAGCTATCAACTTAGTTTATAAGTATTTCAGTGAAGATGACAGATGGGATGTACAAACTATAACAGAGAATTTAAAGAATGCCATGAGCGAAACCGACCCTCAAAAGAAACCATTTTACATGTCTTTAAGGAAAATTTTAACAGATTCATTTCATGGACCGGATTTGATAAATACGATATTTTTGCTGGGTAGAAACACTGTTTTGGAAAGGCTTCAAAGGGTGATAAAGATTTGAAACATCTTCCTACAATTAAAATATACGATACTTTGAGTGCACAATTAGTTGATTTAATACCGGTGAAAGAAGGCGAAATAAAAATTTATCTTTGTGGGCCAACGGTCTACAACTTGTTACATATTGGGAATGCTAGGCCTATTATAATATTTGATGCTTTTAGACGTTTTTTAGAATATATTGGTTATAAAGTTACGTTAGTGCAGAACTTCACCGATATAGATGATAAGATCATCGAACAAGCAAAAAAAGAGAAAATGCCTTTCGAAGAAGTGGGGAAAAGATACATAATAGAATATTGGAGAGACATGACGGCTCTTAAAGCACGAGCTTTTAATTTTCACCCGAAAACTACTAATTATGTTGAGGAAATCATCTCTTACATAAAAGAATTGGAAGAAAAAGGTTACGCTTATAAGGCTGAAAATGGAGATGTTTACTTTGAAGTGGGAAAATTTTTAAGATATGGAGAGTTATCCCACAGGAAGATTGAAGATCTAAAAGTTGGAATCAGAGTAGAAGTTTCTGAATACAAAAAAAATCCTTTGGACTTTGCCCTTTGGAAATCTTCAAAGGAAGGAGAACCGTTTTGGGAAAGCCCATGGGGAAAAGGTCGACCGGGATGGCATATAGAATGTTCTGTAATGTCTTCTGAAATACTGGGAGACACCTTCGATATTCATGCAGGCGGTAACGATCTTATCTTTCCCCATCACGAGAACGAGAGAGCCCAAGCTATAGCAAAAAGTGGTAAAGATTTTGCAAAATACTGGATGCACAACGGAATGATTCGTATGGCACAAGGTAAGATGTCAAAATCCTTAGGGAATGTTTGGTATTTAAGAGACCTTTTGAAAAAATTTGATTCGGATGTCTTAAAAATTTTTATACTTAGCAAGCACTATCGTATACCTATAGATATTAGTGAAGAATTGCTTCATAACCAAGAAGTATCAGTTAATAGAGTTAAAGAATCTTTGAATGAAGCTGAAGCTTTCTTTAACAATAAAGTCCCTTATCCCAAAGAAATGTATTATTTAAAAGAACAAGAAGAATATCTCATTAGTAATCTTTCGAATGATTTTGATACTCCCTCAGTTGTAGCAAGAATTTTCGAATTATCGAGAGATTTAAACAAAGCGTTAAATTCACGTGATGAAGAAACAATAAAAAATAATTATTATATAATAAGAAATATTTATGGAAGTGTTTTAGGAGTTTTTGAAACTAATGAGCAAATACAAAAAAACAATGTAGAATTAAATCAACTAATGGAAATTATTCTAAACGTTAGATCTGTTCTTAGAAACGAGAAACTATATAACCTTTCTGACTATATAAGAGATAACTTAAGCAAAATTGGAATAGAAATAAAAGATACCCCGGAAAGTACAAAATGGTCTTAGGACTGGAGGTGCTCTTAAATAGACGTTAATATAATAAATTCAGTACTTGCCTCTCTCAAAAACACCTTTAAGATCATCACAAAGATGGATATTCAATTGCAAAAGCCCTATGTCGTTAAAGAAATTGAAAAACACTATGATGTGGTTACTAATATTGGTTTTACCGGTGAACTTGAAGGAAATATTCTTTATTCCTTTACCGAAAATGTAGCAAAAGATATTGTGAATAATATGATGGATGGTATGATGAAAATAGAGGAGATTAATGATATGGCAATTAGTGCCATAGGAGAACTAGGCAACATGGTTTCTGGATCCATAGGCACTAACTTAGAAAAATATGGTTATAATATAATTGTAACACCTCCGTCCGTATTCACTGGCAAGATTGTAAAAGTGAATTCTAAAGGTGCCATAATAGAATTTCCAGTTTACGTTTCTGGAGACAACCAGATGGATCTTTACTTTATTTACAGAGAAATACACAAGAAGTCTTAGAATGATGGAGGTACTTTAAAATTTTTTGAATTTTAGAAATATGGTTAAAGTGCATGTTTTATAGTTTCTAAAAACAGAAAAAAGTGTAGGGTAAGGAGGAAAATAAATGGCTAGAAAATGTGAAATATGTGGAAAAAGTCCGGCTAGTGGCAACACCGTTGCTAAATCAAAAGTAACAACCAGAAGGGTATGGAGGCCTAACCTTCAAAAGATAAGAGTGGTAACCGAAGAAGGCACAGTAAGAAGAATGTATGTTTGCACGAAATGTTTAAAATCTGGAAAAGTTCAAAAAGCATAAACAAAAATCGGTCTAAAATAAGACCGATTTTATTTTACATAATTTGGCGTGCCTGGCCGGATTTGAACCGGCAACCTCCGGATCCGCAGTCCAACGCTCTATCCAATTGAGCTACAGGCACATTGATAAAAAATGGCGGAGAGGGAGGGATTCGAACCCTCGGTAGAGTCACCTCTACACTTGCTTAGCAGGCAAGCGCCTTCGGCCACTCGGCCACCTCTCCGTAATTTTTGCTTCTTATTCAACCCTAAATATTATAGCATCGATATTCTCAACTGTCAAGGAAAGATTTTATAAAAATCCAGCGGGAACACTTTCCAGGTAAAACAACACCCCGAAAGGGGTTCAAGGAAAAGATGAAAGCTGGCTTCAAACACAAAATAAATTTAAATCAAAAAATGTTGTTAATTATATGTATATGTGATACAATTGTATTATATCGTACAACTGTGGAATTAAGGTGATTGAATATGTTGAAGACATACAAATTTCGTATATATCCAACAAACGAACAAATTGAGAAATTTAGCCAACATTTTGGACATACTCGATTTGTTTACAACCTATTCTTAGAGTTTGCTAACAAGGCATATAAGAATACTAAAACGTATACTAATTATTATATGTGGGCTAAAGTGCTTACGGTTCTTAAAAAAACTGAGAAGTATCAATGGCTAAACGATGTCAACTCTCAATCTTTGCAACAGTCCATAAAAGATTTAGAGACTGGGTATAAACGTTTCTTCAAGAAACAAGCTAAGCACCCTAAATTTAAAAAGAAATCAAGTAGGCAATCGTTTAGAGTTCCTCAACATATACAACTATATGAAAATGAGGGTAATGATAAATACGGTATTCTTTTCGTACCAAAGTTTAAAGAAGGTATTAAAGTAAGAGTCCATAGAAAAATAGATCCAAATGCAAAGATAAAAAATTGTACATTCGTTAAAACTCCAACAGACAAATACTTTGTGTCAATAACCTTTGAAGTAGAAGGTTCTTACCCAGAAAGAGATATAGATTACGAAAACTCAATCGGTATGGATATGGGATTGAAAGATTTTGTTGTATTATCCGATGGAACGAAGTATCCAGCTCTTAAAGTTTTGTCTAAGTACGAAAGGAGACTAAAACATGCATATAAAATTTTTTCAAGCAAAGAACAAGGCTCACAGAATTGGGACAAAGCAAAATTAGAAGTTGCTAGAATACATGAGAAAATAAAAAATACACGAGAGGATTTTCTGCATAAACTAACAAAAGAAATCAGTGAGAACCAAGCTGATCTCTTTGTTGTAGAAACTCTCAATATAAGAGGCATGTTAAAGAATTACCACTTAGCTAAAAGTATCTCAGATTCAGGATGGTATCAATTCAAAACGTTCCTAAAATACAAAGCAGAGAGATTAGGTAAAAAGGTAATCGAAATAGGAATGTTTGAACCTTCGTCTAAGACTTGTAGTGTATGTGGGTATAAGAACGGAGGTTTAAAACTTTCTGATAGAGAATGGATATGTCCTGAATGTGGAACTGTACATGATAGAGATATAAATGCTGCCGTTAACATTAGGAAGTTTGGATTAAAACAGGCATTCGCCACACAGCCTTACGGCAGATAAGGAAACAGCTAGTCGCTGTATAAACTGACTCTACCCCAGGAACTGGGGGATGTTAAGCCTTTGGAGACAGTGTAAGACGGATTAACCTTAAGAGGTGGAAGCCCGCCTCCCCGCTACGGTCGATGAATTAGGAAGCTTACCTCTTTAGAGGTAAGTAGTTCACTCTACCTTTACTATAGAGTATTTGAGACCTTTTTCATTTAAAAGATTATTGATCTTTTTAACAACAATCTCTCTACTATCAGAAAGGTTTTTAATTCCTCGAAATAAAATATATATATCTTGAGAATTATAACTTATTAAATCTTCTTGCCTGACGATCTTTTTTATTTCATTAATTAATTTGTCGTCAAAAGAAGAATGCATTTTAATCTCCACTAATAGGTGATCTTTATCTCTTTTAATTTTCTCAAGTTCAAGAACTATATCAAATAATTCTGACGACAAAAGGTTACCATTTTTTTCGTAAAATGCTGTTAATTCTCCATTATTCGCGCTGGGTGGAGAGAATGGAAATTCTTTTGCATGACCAAAAATATCTTTGTATTCGTTGAATAAACCTCTAGCTTTTTCAAGTTCATTGTTTTCTGTGTAGAATTTAATCAATCTTAACCAACTATCTTCTCTTTGTGAATAATAAAAAGCTTTTTGAAAATAATAATGCGCATCTATTGGGTTATTCATTTTTTGGTGAATATTACCCATTTCAATTAACATATCAACGTATATCCGTTTTAAATATTCTCTTTTTTCTCTTACCCATTCATCGTGAATATTTTCTTGTAATAAATCTCCTTTGTATAAACTAGTAGCCTTTGAGAACAAAAACAAACGTCTATTGATTTCTTTCTCTTTGAAACCTTCGTCGCTTAACGCTAAAAATTCTTCAAAATCGATGTAGATGTCTTCTGATTTCGAAAACGTACAAAAATCTTCTTGTAGGCTTAATTCATTACTACTTAGTCCTAAATTTTTTCTAATATAATATAGTGTAGTATTTAAATTTTGCCTTGCGCTTTCATCGTCGAAGCCAGGCCAAAACAGATCGTACAAATCATAGACTGAGACCTTCTGGCTTTTGTTCAAAATAAGATATTTAAGAATCTCACGGGCTTTTCTTGATTTTAAATTTTCTATTGGTTTATCATCAAGGAAAATTTTAAAGTCCCCCAACATATAAATATTCAACATATAGTATGCTCCCTTAAAAATTAATTCATTAATATTTTAGCACTTTTGATGATAGACCCAAAAATATTAACGTATTTAAATCAATGTATATCTACTAAAATTCGTAGGAGGACGTAAAAGAAAAAGAAACGGTGTTAGAAACAAAGTTGTAAGCACCTAAGGTCTCGAATTTAAAGTTGGATATTTGATTCAAAAAGCCTCCAATTAAGGAAAAGTCGTACTGATTTTCCAAATAAGCAAAACCTAAACTAACAAAAAAGTTATTGTCCATATTTACAGACAACTTTTGAAGCTCTCGCCCAAGATAAAATCCCAGGTCTTCAAAATTCAACGCTTGAGCTAATTTCTCTCCCAAATAAAAACCTTGTTCTTGGTTGGTAAGTATATCTTTTAAATCGACGATTTTAAATGTTGGGAAGTTTTTGGTTGCTGTGAATGTAAAATCTCCTTTGAAATCAAGACTGCCATCCGAAAATGTGTAAGGTACAAATATTCCTTCGAATTCAAAAGAGTCAATATATGTCTTATCGGTCAAAAACAGGTAAAAGTTATCGCTTTGATAGTTCACACCTACTTTCAATCCTTTAAAAATTAGTCCTAAATAGTAGCCCCCATTTTTGTAATCAAGTAAATTACTCATTCCAAAGAAAATTAAATCATTTAATTTCACTTCTGTTTCGGTAATGAACTCATCTTTATAATAAGAGAATTGGTTGTAATAAGTTTTAAGAGTAATTTTATTCTTTTTTGAAATTTCTTTTTGATCTGTGAATTCTAACTTTTCAACGTTATTTACTTGGAGATAGATATCTAAAGTTTTTTCTTCTTCCCCTTCTAAGTAATAAATCGACGTGACATAATTTTTCTTGTTTTTTGACAGGTCAATAGTATTTTCAAAGTGTATATTCACACTGTCTATAATAATTTTTGTTCTAACCTTATCTCCCAAGTCATTGAGAGGAGTAATTTCGAAAGTAGCCTCAATATTGCCTTTTGAATCAAAATTGAAAGTATAACCTTGAATAACAGCCACACTACCGAGCAACGTTTCACTTCTGCTATCATTCTTCAAAACAGAGTATATTGAGTAGTTGTACATTTGAGAACTTTGTGAAAACGCAAGTGTATAAAAAATAAAAACAAAGAGTGTTAGTAGATAGATATACTTTTTCATTTTTGATCAACCCCTTCAAAGGTTGGAGTAGCAGTTAAAAATATCATCATCCTTTTACTTTCATCTTGATTTTGATTATCTCCAAATAAAAACCTAAAAAAAGGAAGATCTTTCAAAAATGTCGTTCCACCACTTTTTGAATAAAGTTGGCTCAAATCCAAATCGGCTATTAGCAAAATTTCGTTAGGGTTTAAATTGACCTTAGTCTCCAACTCCGATTCTGAAAGTAAATAACTATCTCTTTTAACTTCCATCAAGTTTGCCGTTTTTGTCCTAAAGGAAAGTTGAAGTATTTTATCCCTCATAGTTGGAGTCATTTCTATTTCTATTCCACTCTCAATATTTCTAAATTCGTTTCTGTAGGTTGTAAAAACGATACTGTTCAAATTCTTCAAACTTAATAACGCGGGCTCTCCTGGTAAAACATTGACAACCTGCTTAGTAACTAAATTTGCGGTTTCGTTCTTTTCATACATCTCTATTTCAGCCTCAAAAAGATCCTGTATAGAAAATCCTATTACCGGACTGGTAAAAGAGAAACTGTTAATTGTACCTTCTTGGTTTATGTTGAACACGTTGCCCTTTATCAAATCAGAGTATCTTTCATTTGTCTCAACGATATAAACGGTTAATTCAATATATGGTTCACTCTTGTCCAATTTTTCAACCAGATCATTTATGTAATCTATTGTATTTTGTGGAGCATACACTACTATTTGATTAGTTTCTTTGTTAGTTTTTATGTATTGATGAAGATTTTCGGGAATCAAATTTAAAAATTTATCAACCGAAATATAATTCAAAGAAAACACTTGCATTTCAGCTAAGTTCATAAAATTATGGCTTTGAGGATCAGCTAATCCCACAAAGTAAACATTTTCATCGATTTTTTTATAAGAGTAGCCACCGGGGAGTAGAAGTATATTCAACGCCTTTTCTAAATCCAATTCTACAAAGTCCGCTGTGACCAAACCGCTCACGTATTGATCGGTTAAAATCGTTACACCGGTTTGAAGAGATATTTCGTTCAGAGCTTCTATTAAATCAGTGTTATAAAAAGTTCCAGTCACTTTCGGTTCAGTACTTACTTGAGAAAAGGCTGAAAAACAAATAAGTGATAAAATTACTAAAGATAGTGTTCTTTTTAATATGATTTTTGTCACATTAATTCCCCCTCGAAGACTTTTAACCTTTGCTCATTGTTATAAATAGTAAGGATGTATCTATAACCATCTTCTTCTAAAATAGGTACTTCTCCAATCAACATCGTTTCTTGGCTTGGTACTAACCATTCTTGACTAGATGGAAAAAGATCGTAAACACCTATGCTCACACCATCGTTATCTAAAATACTCAAACTTCCCTTAGGGATTATATACCTCTCTCCAGAATTTTTGATCAACGCACTGAAAATTCCGCTGCCTTCTATTTTTTCATAATTTGAGCTCACTAACTCAACATCATAATTTACTTCACCTATAATCGTCTCAACGTTGACTTTTTTCTGAGATAAAAATTCTCCTGATTCATCGTAAGCATTTAGAACAATTTTGCCGTAATATGCACCATTTTCCACATCCTTTGGTACATTTATTGAAAGAATAACCCTGGAGGTTCGTTGAGCATTAACGCCAAAAGATGACGGGGATCTCAAGGTGATCCATGATAACAAGGATCTATCTTTAGGTAAGCTCACAAATTCTTCTCCACCAACTTGTACCGTGACGTTTTGATTAGACATATTTTGTAGATTTATAACAAAAGTTTTAACAGCACCAGCGTAAAGCTCATAACTGAACTCTGTATTGTCTAGTATAAGAGCAAGTTCTATTGGAGGAGTGAAATTGAAGCCTTCTTCTGGAACGTTTATATCGTATGTAAACACCTTTTGCCTGTTGGAATAGTTAACAAAGAGGTTTACCTTGTACTCTCCAGGAGCCAACAAGTACGCGGGTTTACCTGAAAATACAACTTTATTCCCTTTTAGTATTCTTTGGGCGGTTATATTGTTCTTTTCCATATAAGGAGATTTTAAAGGTAATCTTTCTATCATCCTACCCGATTTATCTCTCAAGATAGCTTCTGTCGAAACCACAAGGTCGTAACTGGATCCATTAGCAATGGTAGCTTGGATGACTGGTTTGCCTTCTTCATCCGGAACGACCTTCAAATCTTCAACTTCTACCTTTGTTATGACTGTTCCTTGCACATGAACTGTGATTCTTATCGCATACCTTATAATTATTCCTATCGTTCCACTCGTTTCAACTTCTGGGGTAATCATGAGGATAAAATTGTAAGTTCCAAAAGGAGCGTTTGAAGGAATATTTACACCCACTTCGATAGGTGTTGTAGAACGTGGAGAAACCGTGATGGAATTTGGAAACTCAATCCAATGTGAATATAGAAAGTTATCTGAAGTTGCCTTTACATAATCGAAATTTCCGGACAGATCCTGAGTCATTTGATAAAGCTCTATATTGACGTTTTGTGTGGTGTTGCCGCCAATAACGTTTATTGTGGCAATGAATTCTTCTCCTGCCCTGACGTCTTTTTCAACAGACAGGGGTGAAACGGTTATCTGAGCAAAAGAAAAGGTTGTAAAAAGTAAAAAAACAATTGATAGAATATAAAATTTCTTCATAATTAATACCTATCCCCTTTTTTGCGTCAATTATATCACAATTTATAATTGTGGAATCTTTGTTTTCTTATTCACAAGCATATAAAAAACCCAAATATTAATAAAATTACCCCTTTCGATTCGCACTTTTAGTAAAAGGGGTAATTGAAAACTACAGAATATTTTTTTAATGTATATTCTCTAAAAAACTTTTAGAGTGAGGTTATGGTAAAGATTACATCAGCGATCTTTGTACCTGCGGGAACAGTCCCTAAACTTAAGTTGTCAATGACATTGATAGTTGCAGTGGCGTTAAATACAGACTGTCCGGGGTCCCCAAAATTGTTAGCTGTCTTATCTATGGTTATTTGTAATAAGTTAGCCCAGTTTTCCTGATCAAGCACTGGTTGTATTTCGCTAACAGTAACATCATAATCCACATTTGCCTCAGCTAATAGAGCTACGGTATCTTCAACGGTTGAATATGGATCTGCTGGATCAAATTCTAAATTAAATTGGTTATCTGCATCATTTAGTGTCAACCTCACAAAAGCTGGAACATTCAAAAACACGGGAACTGTAGTTGTAGTAGAATCGCTCGTGGCCTGTGCCAATCCTGAAACTGATACCAACATCACCATCATCAAAACTGCTAAACCTAAAATCTTTTTCATTCTTAACTCCACCCCTTTTAAAATTTTTGTTATTTTAAATTGCTATTATTTTTTCTAAATTAATTATACTTACATTAATAAAACCACAATAATTTTCAATAAAAATCCAATCAGAATTTATGTTACAATTTTAAAGGCTTGAAACTGTGATTTGAATGTCTCCGATTTTTCTTCCTGAAGCATTATATATCCAACCTCCCTCCACTAACCAAAAGGTTAAAGAGTACCCGAGGCTTCCAGGAGTTCCTTGAATTTCTTGAATTCCTATAGTTGTATCTTGTGAACTTCCTTCCTCTGATTCCCATAGATTTTCTCCATTTGATATCGATAAATGAGAAGATTTTATTACTAGGTTTGCCTGAGGATTTTCATGAGGATCTTGCAATACCGTAAATTCAGCACCTAAATTATATTCTACATTAGCTTCCACATTAAAAGTCAAACTGTCTTTAAAATTGTTATCAACATTTAAGTCTAAACGTGTTTTACTAAGATCGGTAATTTTCAAGTATTCAGGTACTGTTAAATATATAGGGACCGTAGTCTCTTCATCTATAGCAAATGAGATTGATGCAACAATAATTATAATAGTAAAAAATAATGAATATTTTAACGTTGAAACCATTACCGCTCACACCCTGAGTGAATTTTTTTAATAATTAATTCTAATTTAATTATACTCAGGGAAATAAGAAAGTAATTAATTTCAATAAAATTTCAATAAGAATTTTTGCAGAAAAATAGTAAGATGAAAATAAGAATATGTAGAAAGATTTAGGAAGGCATCAAGAGGACGAAAGAGTTATATAAACATCACCGATGTGGATAACTTCATTGACTATAAGAACCTCATTTTCAAAAAGGGATAGTATTTGCTCACGTTTATCATTCCACAAATCGGCAAAGTTTGCCTTTATTTCAATATCAAAATCGATATTACCGCTCTCTACAGTAATTACTTGCTCATTTTGTAAAATAATATAATCTGCCAAAAAGCTGTAAGTGTCAAAAATATCTATTGAAAGATAAATATCGTACTTTTGCAAAGTTGATTCAATATGTACGGGAACTGAAGAAATAACATTATTCTGAGGATTGGAAAGATCAAAAGTCAGTTGAATTGTGCCCTCTTCTCCAATAATGAAATTTATAGAAGGTTCAGGCACCTTAAAATACACAGGAATGGCTTCATAGCTAAAATATCCACCTTCCATAGGGATAGAAATAACCACATCCGCTACGTGGAGTCCTTCCGTCGGAGAGCCTGCTTCAACATATTTCTCTTGTAATAAACTTCCATGATTGTTGAATAGATTACCTAAATCAGAGCCAACATTTACATCGAACTCAACGTTTCCGTTATTTAAATAGATATCAGGAGAACTTAAAAACTGTAAATAACTACCTTGAGATAGAAAATCAAATCCATCTAAATAATCAACACCAATATAAACATGAAGGGGAAGTAGATTAGAATTTAGGGATACTATAGAAGTGTTTTGATCATACCAGGGCCCACTACCTGGATAAGGTGGAGAGAATGCAAAAATTATATCGTTTGAAACGGTATAGTTCACAAAAAAGTCGTCAATCACAAAATAAATATCAACAAAATCTAACAGGTTTTCGTTTGAGTCAAAAAGTAAGACTTCTCCTATTTTTGTGCCTAAACCTGAAGAAGATAAAAGTCCTTTTTTAAACATACTAAGAAGCTTTTGGTTATAATGTTGCCACAATGTTTGTACATTAAAACCTAACTGTATTGTATAAGTATTTCTACTTCTCCAACTTGAAAGGTTGAAATAACTTTTAAAAAATTCGTAATTACTATATAGTTGCAATTCTATATGGGAAACGTTCGAGAGACGAAGATTAATTTTAGTTTGCTGATAGTTGTAATTATCTAAATCTAATTTGAATTCGAAATAATTGTCTGCAGAAAATATATTTATTGTTATGAATAAAATAGTTAAAACTACAACTATATTCTTCATTTTAATCACTTCCTTATGATTTTCTTTCTAAATTATACCTCATTTTTTATAAATAATTTTAAGTCTTTCAATAAAAATTCAATAAAAATGATTGTAATTAGCTTTTAATAAGGTTTAACAAAATTAAAAAAAACTTGACATTTTCATTTTTATTTAGTATAATTTTATTAGAATTTTATTGGAGGCGGTGAGGTTAATGAAAAAGACAATTTTCATAACAACAATAATTTTAATGTTTTTAAATATCAGCGTTATTTCTTTTTCTCAAACTTCTGATGGTGTTAATGTCCCTGTTTATATTAGTGTTCCCAGCTATGCTGCGATTGACTCTGTTGATAAAGAGAGTTTAGAATATGATTTCGACTTGTCATCTCCTGATAACAAAAGTGAAGAGGTTAAGGTAAAAATTGTTGCAAATACGTCTTTCAAACTTTATGTAGAATTTGATGCTGAAGAAAGCAGTTTTAACGAACAAAACCAAGCATTGTTTGAATTGTTGAATAGTAGCTTTAATTATTCTGTTGATAGTAATGACTCAGCCTATGGAGTAATTGAAAAAACCGTTCAAATAGGATTCAATTTTCAGCAGGCAGTTGATAATGATCCTGAAATAAGAGAGTTACTTTTAAAAATTGGAGAATACAAGGGTAAGGTTGGAAATTTTATTTTCACAGTTTCCCCTGCAGTTTAAATATAAATTGATTAAGAAGACGTTCGAGAGGTAGGTTAATCCCTGCCTCTTTTTTATTATTCAAAAATTAACAATTATTTTGTTTTTGATAAACTTTTTTGAAGTACAATAATACGGCTGAGGTGAGAATAATGTTTAACGAAGAATTGAAAAGTAAAAACCTTATAGTAGAATTAGAATCTTTTGAAAAGATATTAGAAAGAGAGATCATAATTAGAAATTGGAAAGAAATTGAACTACTTTCTGAAAAGGCGAAGATACTTGCCCCGATAGATGTGAATGTTTCTTTGGAAAAGGGAGAAAGTCGAGTATTAGTAAGCGGTAAAATTGAAACAATGGTTCAGCTTCATTGTTCGAGATGTTTAAAGCCCATTGAGTACTGGATAGATGAAAGTTTTGAGGTCGTATATTTGAGTAGGAGTTTTGAGAAGTATTTGTCGAAAACTGAGCGGTTAAAAACACTGGATAATCTTATTTACTATGATGGCCAATCAATAGATTTGACAAATCGAGTTATAGAGACTATAATATTATCAGTACCAGAAGTTCCACTGTGTAAAGAAGATTGCAAAGGATTATGTACTATCTGTGGGATTGATTTAAACGAAAATCCAGAGCATTCTTGTGAAACAGAGGAGATCGACCCACGTTTTGTAGCGTTAAGGAAATTGTTGAATGAAGAAAAATAAAAATTGATACATAATACCAAAGGGGGAAACATACATGGCTACGCCAAAACAGAAACCATCGAGAAGTAGAACACATTCAAGGAGAGCAAAATTTTACTCCGCATACAAGATCAACGTTGTAAAATGTCCAAAATGTGGAGAGCCAAAATTGCCACATCGCGTTTGCTTGAATTGTGGATACTACGGTGACAAACAAATCTTAGAAATAGGTGAATAAATCTATGGATAATGTAAAAATAGGTATTGATTTATACGGCGGTGATAATGCGCCCAAGGCTGTAATTGAGGGCGCACTTTTTGCTTTAAAGAATAAGTTTCTTTCTCCAGGCGAACTGGTTATAGTAGGGAATGAAATTTCAAGTGAAGATTTAGATAAAATATCGAATTTAAAAATTATACCAGCTAAAAATTTGGTTAGTAATGAGACAAGACCAACAGAAGTTTTGAAAATGAAAGAATCTTCCATGTACGTAGGTTGCGAAATGTTAAAAAATAAAGAATTAAATGCCTTTGTGAGTGCAGGCAACACTGGTGCATTGCTGTCAAGTGGTGCCTTTGTTGCAGGTCGACTTCCAGGTATAAAAAGGCCTGCCTTAGTTTTGGCTCTTCCCTCCAAATCTAGCAAGCCAAAAATTTTGGTGGATGCAGGAGCAAACGCTGAAGTAAAGGCTGAACATTTTTATGATTTCGTGAGGGAAGGAATAGCTTACGCTAAATTTTTGAATCTTGAAAATCCGAGAGTAGGGATTTTAAATATCGGTTCTGAAGAAGAAAAGGGAAATTCACTAGTTAGGGAAGCCTCTAATTTGTTAAAAGAAGAAAAGAATTTTAATTATGTTGGCTATATAGAAGCACGTGAAATATTCGATGATACGTGTGATATAATAGTTACAGACGGATTCACTGGTAACAACGTTTTAAAAACTATAGAAGGTACTGCTTATTTTATCCTACATGAATTAAAAGAAACGGTTAAAAAAGGTGGGTTATTCACAAAATTAGGAGCCTTGTTTTTAAGAGGTTCTTTAGCGTCTTTAGTCAATAAGATTGATTACAGAAGTTATGGTGGGACATTCTTTTTGGGGGTTAACGGTGTTTTAGTCAAGGCGCACGGGGCTTCAGACGCTGAAGCGATAGCAAATGCCTTGTATGTGGCTTACCGTGCGGTTAAATTTGACTTGATCAAAAAGATTGAGATTTAAAGGGGGTTTAAAAATTGTGTGGGATAGTAGGGTTTGTATCAAATAGAAGAGTGAAAGTTGACGATCTTATTTCTGGTTTGAAAAAACTTGAATACCGAGGGTACGATTCCGCAGGTTTGGCTTACAATGTAGATCATTCTATAAAATACTTAAAAAAACCAGGAAGAATTAACGAAATTGAAAAAATACTTTTAAATGAAAGTTTATTGGAAGAAGGTTTTTATTCTGGAATTGCCCATACGAGGTGGGCTACACATGGTGTTGTTTCAGAACAAAATTCTCATCCACATTTAGATTGTAAAGAAGAGTTAGCTGTTGTACATAACGGCATTATAGAGAACTTTCAAGAGTTAAGAACTGAGCTTGAAATCAAGGGCCATATCTTTAAATCAGAAACGGATTCCGAAGTTATCGCTCATTTGATAGAAGAGAAGTACAATGGAGACCTTTTTGATTCTGTTTTAAGAACTTTAAAGAAACTCGAAGGTGCGTATGCTATTGCCGTAGTTCATAAAGACAAACCCGATCAAATCGTAGCTGCAAGAAAAGGCAGTCCTTTAGTGATTTCAAGTAACGAAAATATGAGCATGCTAGCCTCAGACGTTACTCCTTTGTTGAAGTATTCAAAAGAGATGAATTTTTTGAATGACGGTGAGATTGCCATTTTAACACCTAAAGGTTATTCTATATTTAACTTAGATGGGGTTCCCATTGAGAACAAACCAATACGTATAACCTGGGATGAATCGCTGGCAGAAAAATCAGGGTATCCACATTTTATGCTGAAAGAAATCTTTGAGCAACCGATAGCGTTAGAATCTGCTTTGGTTGGTCGATTAAAAGACGGAAAACCACAGATAAAAGAAGTCCAATCTTTAGAAAATTTTGTGAAGAACCAAATGAAAAAGGTATATGTAGTTGCATGTGGTACGAGTTATCATGCCGGTTTAGCTGCAAAATACTTTGTGAATAGATATTCAGATATTGATTTTGATATAGAGGTTGCATCAGAGTTCAGGTACATGAATCCAGCAATTGACAGTAATACTTTGGTGTTGGCAATATCTCAATCTGGGGAAACTATTGACACGCTAGAAGGGGTCAGATTAGCAAGGAAAAAAGGTGCGTATGTATTAGCTATAAGTAACGTAGTTGGTTCCACTATCTCGAGAGAATCTGACGGTGTTCTTTATCTCAACACTGGTCCAGAAATAGGAGTTGCCGCGACAAAGACCTATACCGCACAGATAGCCTTGCTTTACACCTTAGCTGCGCAACTCATCTATTGGAAAGGTTACAAAAAAGAAGAACTGGATGAAATAATGAGAAACATCGAAAAAATGCCGGAATTGTTTAGAATAATTTTAGATAAAACAAACGGTCACTTGATGGAGTTAGTAAAGGAGTATAAAAACTTCAAAGATATGATGTACGTTGGTAGAGTTTTTGGCTTTCCAGCCGCCTTGGAAGGTGCTTTAAAATTAAAAGAGATCAGTTATATCAATGCCATTGCCTATCAAGCGGGTGAACTAAAACATGGCCCAATAGCCCTATTGGATGATAATTTTCCAGTATTTGCAATAGTTCCTTTGGGGAAGTTAAGAGAGAAGATGATTTCTAACATTATGGAAGTAAAAGCTCGAGGGGCAAAAGTGATAGCTTTAACTTCAAAAGATGATCTGCAAACAAAAAAAATATGTGATGATTACATCGATGTGCCTTCTATTTTCGAACCTTTAATACCATTGGTAGTAGCGCCTATTACACAACTGTTCGCTTACTACATAGCGGTGCAAAAAGGCTTAGACCCAGATAAACCGAGAAATTTGGCAAAAAGTGTCACTGTTGAATAATTTGGTCAATTATGGGCTGCAGGGCAAAACTTTCACTCTTCCTTAGAAGGGCGGGCAGTGGGGCGAAGGGGCGCTAAAAAATAGAAAAAATTCCAGTGGAGGTGGTAAATTTTTGTTAAAAACTGATGTTTTGAATTCCGTTAAGGAAATAGTGGAATTACTAGAAGAAAAAGATGGAGAAAATATTACCGTACTTGACATGGAAGATTCCGAGTTGATGGTTGATTACTTTGTCATTGTTACGGGAAATTCAGAACCTCATAGAGTAGCTTTAAGAGATCAAGTAGTTAGGTATTTAAAAGATAAAGATATCCCCATAACTTTTTACGATAAAGGTCAAAGTAGTGAATGGATGATAATCGATGCTGGTATATTTATAGTTCATATATTCTCTGAAGAGAGTAGAGAATTTTACGATTTAGAAGGGCTTTGGGGAGAGCAAAAACGAACGGTAATATAAAATAATACTCACATCTTCCGTTTTTCACCCCGGTGCCCATAAAAGGGTCGGTGAAAAAAAGGAAGGTGGAGGATAGAAAACCAAATCAAACATCTACGGAGGTGTATTTTTGTGTCAGTGGTAAGTATGAAACAGTTACTTGAAGCAGGAGCTCACTTTGGTCATAGGACGAGAAGATGGAATCCCAAAATGCAGCCTTATATCTTTACTGCAAGAAAGGGTATTCACATTATTGATTTACAAAAAACTTTAAAAAGTATTGACGAAGCCTATGACTTCCTCAAAAATTCGGTTATGGAAAAGAAAAGAGTGTTGTTCGTTGGAACTAAGAAACAGGCCCAACAAATCGTTGCCGATGAAGCACGCAGATGCGGAGAATTTTTTGTAAACAACAGATGGCTTGGCGGTTTATTAACCAACTTCAAGACAATAAAATCGAGAATTGATAAATTGGAGCAATTAACGGAATACGTTGAAAGTGAAGAGTTTTCAAAACTACCCAAAAAAGAACAAGCCACCATACGCAGAAATTTGGAGAAATTAGAAAAAAACTTGGGTGGTTTACGTGGAATGAAAAAAATTCCGGATATAATATTCATTATTGATCCTAAAAAAGAAGAGATCGCTATTAAAGAAGCAAATTTACTTAAATTACCAATAATAGCAACAGTGGATACTAATTGTGATCCAGATCTTATCGATTACGTTATTCCAGCAAACGATGACGCTATTAGAACCATAATGCTTATCGCCTCAAAAATGGCTGATGCGATTGTTGAAGGAAAAGAAGGCAGAATAGAAACCCTCGAAGAAGAAAGCGAAGCAGGAGAGGAAAAAGAAGAAGTGGCTGAAATAGACGAAAAACTAGCAGCTGAGGAGAAATACGCTAGTTACGACGAAGAAATAGAAGAAGAACTCGTTTCCTCAGAAGAAGAAGACAAAAAATTTTAATTTTTGGTTGTACATAATACACCGGGGGATTGCTCCCGGTTTTTTTGTAAGAGGTGATAATTTTGAAATTTTACATAAGGACATTTGGTTGCCAAATGAATATAAACGAAAGTGAAATAATGTCAGGTCTTTTGAAAGAGGAAGGCTTTGAATGGACAGAAAATCCAAAAGAAGCCGATATAATATTGATAAATAGTTGTGCTGTAAGAGAAAAAGCAGAAAATAAGATGTATGGGGCTATAGGTGGTTATGGTAAACTTAAAGATAAAAACAAGAATTTAATCTTGGGTGTAGGGGGGTGCTCAGCGGAAAAGGAAAGGCAGCAACTACTTGAAAGGTTTAAAAAGGTGAATTTTGTCTTTGGTACTAGAAATGTAATAGACATAGTAAATTTAGTAAAACGGGCTTTAAATGGAGAAAGGTTCGCTGATTTTAGCGACAAATTGAATAATGTAAGTTACGATATTCCAAAGATGCCTTCAAGTAAACATCATGCTTGGATTACTATTATATACGGATGCAATAAATATTGCACATACTGTATAGTACCTTACACCAGAGGGTTAGAAAAAAGTAGACCTATGGAAGATATAATAAAAGAAGTTGAAAGTTATGCGAAAAAAGGTTACAAAGAAATAACCTTTTTAGGTCAAAATGTGGATTCCTACGGTAAGGACTTTGGGGACAAAAAATCTAAATTGGACCTGCTCATACATAAGGCAGCAGAATTTGATTCTATAAAAAGAATTTGGTTTTTAACCTCTTATCCTTCTGATATAACTGACTCTTTGATACAAACTGTTGCCAACGAAGAAAAAGCTGCCCGTTATTTTCATCTTCCAGCTCAATCAGGGAGCAACAAGATTCTTAAAGCGATGAATAGAAAATACACAAAAGAGGAGTTCATAGAACTTGTAAATAAAGTAAAGAAAGAAGTGACAAACGTTACAATATCCAGTGATTTTATAACAGGCTTCCCTTCAGAAACGGATGAGGATTTTGAAGAAACGGTAGATTTGATTAAGCAATGTAGATTTGAAAGAATAAATATTGCAGAATATTCCCCAAGAGAAGGAACGATAGCGTATAAGTATCAAAAAGACGATGTTCCTAAACATGTTAAAAATAAAAGATTGCAGTATCTCATGGAGTTACAAAAAAGAATAAACCTTGAAGAAAATGAAAAGTATCTTGAACAAGAGGTTGTTATAATTCAAGAAGGAAAAGCAGGTAAAAATGGTACTTATATGGGAAGAACTACGAACAATAAATTAGTAATTTTCGAAAGTAATGAAGAGATGAATGGTGAATTTTTGAAAGTAAAAATCAATAAAATTACACCGGGCCCATTATATGGGGAAGTTGTAAAGACGATCTACA
Source organism: Petrotoga sp. SL27 (assembly GCF_002924605.1). NCBI lineage: Bacteria > Thermotogati > Thermotogota > Thermotogae > Petrotogales > Petrotogaceae > Petrotoga > Petrotoga sp. SL27. The sequence continues at coordinate 33,875 of NZ_JAIP01000025.1, forward strand.
CTAGTGTTTAATGAATACAAAAAGGGGTGTATACACTTGACGCACGGAAAAGTCTATGAATCGTTATCGTTTTATAGTCAAGCACTTAAAAGTGAGATGAAATACTCTATTTATCTCCCACCTAAATACGACATTGAAACTAGGAAATATCCGACTATTTATCTGCTGCATGGGCATGGGGGAAACGAAACGAGTTGGTTAAGAAAAGGTAGGGTTGATCAAAGTTTAGATTTAATGATAACTAACAACGAAATTCCACCTTTTGTAGCTGTGATGCCTGATGCCAAGAACAGTTGGTACGTTAATTCCCCGACTGGTGCTAATTATGAAACCGCTTTGGTAGAAGATCTTCTTCAACATATAGAAACGCAGTACAAGGTTTATAACGAACGTTCTTCAAGATTCATAGCAGGTCTATCTATGGGAGGTTATGGTGCCTTAAGGTTGGCATTTAAGTATCCCGAGCTGTTTTTGTCTGTTGCTAGTTTAAGTGGGGGAATAACCAGAGAAGTTCCCCCAGAGAAAGAAGTCGATTTAGATGGCAATGAAATTCATGTAAGAGAGGATTACTATCATGATGCATTTGGTTCGCCTTTTGACCCGGAGTTATGGGAAAAAGAAAATATTTTTAATTATATAGAAAACGTAAAACAAAGCGAGTTAGAGCTCCCAGTTTATCTTTCTTGTGGAAGTGAGGATTATTTTCACCTCTATTTAGGTGTTTCTGAACTACACCATGAATTAAGATTGAATGGCATATCTACAAGTCTATTTATAAAACCTGGAGACCATAATTGGTTTCTTTGGAGTGAGGAAATAAAAGAAGTATTAAGATTCTTTACAAAAAACATGCTTATAATCCATTAAGGAGGAAATTTATGAACAAAAAGAATAGAACCTATAGGTTAGTAATGAATTCTTTGTTTATAGTTCTATCTATACTTTTTTCTAGATTATTAGCGATTAGGATTCCCATAGGTAATGTTGAAGTTATTAGATTTGGGTTTGGAACGATTCCTATGTTTCTTTCTGCTTTTATTTTTGGACCTTTAGATGGTTTTATTGTTGGAGGTTTAGCGGATTTGTTTGGTTATTGGATAAATCCGATGGGGCCTTTTCTTCCCCAGTTTACGTTGACCTCAGCTTTACATGGTTTGATTCCAGGTATAGTTTTTTGGTACTTTTTTAAGAGAAGAATCAATTATTGGTCATTAGCTATTTCTTGTGGTTTAGGTGAGGCGGTTGGTATAACCTTAACACCGTTCTTCATTCACAATGCATTTGGTGTTCCATATGCCGTTCTCATGCCTCCTCGGTTAGGTGGCTATGTATTATCATTCTTTTTAAATGCTTTGATCATGCTATTATTACTCACCAGAATTCCTCAAATTAACAAATTGATGGAGATAGAATAGGATGGATAAATATTACGAGTATGTATATGAATTAGAACCTAACGAAGAAGAAAAGATAATAGATCAGTTCATAAAATATGGATTTAATTCCTTTTACATAGAGGAAGATGTAGAAAGTTCCCAAACATTTTTGAAGATTTATGTCAAGACAGAAGAGCAAATCAAAGATATTTTGGATTTGTTTTCTATGTTTGGCTTAAAATTACTTTCTAAGAAAATTACTGAAGAATCAAAATGGTTAGAAGAATGGAAAAAAACAATAGATTTTTTTCAACTTATAGATGGGGTCTGGGTAAATCCTTTTTCTGATAAAAAAGTAGAAAAATCTGGAATAGTATTGAACGTAATACCGGGCAGTGCCTTTGGTACAGGATTACATTCAACAACGAAACTGGCAGCTGAACTTTTAAGAAAAGTTGACTGTAGAGACAAAGATGTTATTGACATAGGAACAGGAAGTGGGATACTATCGGTTTTAGCCAAAAAGATTGGAGCTAACCGTGTGTGTGCTTTAGATAATGATAATTTGGCAATAGAAAAAGCTGAAGAAATAGCCATTTTAAACAATGTTGATATTGAGATAAGATTATCCGATTTATTAAACGTAGTGGGAGAAAATGAAAGTTTTGATATATTAGTTTCTAATATTGTGGCTGAAGTATTGATTCAGTTAATGAAAGATCCTAAATTTGATAAAGTACTTAAAGAAAATGGAATTGTCATCTTTTCTGGTATAATTGAGAGTAAAGAGAAATCTATTATGGAGCAAGCAAAAGAAGTCGATTTAGTGTTGAAAGATAGGATGGAGGATGGTTGTTGGATAGCTTTGATGTTTCAAAAGAAGATTTAAAAATAATTGAAAAACAATTAGGACGTATTGTTAGTAATGTGTTAAATGTAGAAAAAAGATGCATATATGGCTATCCTCAAGTAATAAAGAGTTTTCCTTTAAAAGATGGAAAACCTTTTCCGACTCTTTATTGGTTAACATGTCCTTATCTAGTGGAAGAAGTATCAAAATTGGAAGCTCAGGGAAGAATAACTGAAATAGAAAAAATTATACAAAATGATCCAGAATTAAAAATGCAAATGATTCTTGCTCACAAAGAAGAGATTGAAAAAAGAATGAAGATATTAGAGGGAGAATTAAATTCTCTATCTAAAAATATAATAAAGAAACTAAAAGAAACAGGAATAGGTGGAATAAAGAATTTTTCTACTATAAAGTGTTTACATTTACACTATGCATCTTATTTAAGTAGGGAAAACAATCCCGTAGGGAAAATAGTGGATAGTTATATAAGTAAGAAATATTGTGACGACAAAAGATGCGAAAATCTGATGCCCCTTAACGTATGGAGGCGAAACAACCCATTGATAGACAGGTCAATTATAAAAAATATCCCTAAAAAACCAGGTGTATATATTTTTAAAAACAATAAAGGTGATCCAATATATATAGGTAAAGCCAAAAACCTAAAAAATAGAGTTTCTTCATATTTTAATAAGAAAAATTATATTGGAAATGAAAAAACTTATGAAATGCTCGAAAAGGCTACAAATTTTGACTATATACTAACTTCAAATGAAAATCAAGCATTCATCTTAGAAGCCAACCTCATCTATGCACATAAACCAAAATACAATATAATGCTAAAAGATACACGAGTGTATCCATATATATTAGTTACGGATGAACAATTTCCAAAAATAAAATACGTTCGTACAAAAAAAGAAGAAAAAGGTAAATACTATGGGCCATACTCTGATGTGAAATTTGTAAAAGATGTTATCGAGGTACTACAAAGTGTTTATAAGATTAGAAGTTGTGATAGGGATTTAAGCAGAAAAAGTAAGCCTTGCTTCCTATACCATTTAGGCAGATGTTATGGTCCATGTTACAAGGACGTAGACGAGAAGGCATATCAAGAATCGGTGGAAAAAGTTAAAAAAGTTTTGTCAGGAGATATTGCAGAAGTAAAGAACTATCTTCAAAAATCTATGAAAGATTATGCCAAAATAAAAAATTATGAAAAAGCTGCTCAAATGCGTGACACATTGTTCAAATTAGAGAATTTGTTTGAAGAAGTAGCGGTTGAATACCAAAACGGAAAAAATATAGATATAATAATGTATGAATCCCCCGTTTATTTAGTTTTAATAGTAAGAAAGGGATATTTAATTTCAAAACTTTCCTTCACAATGGAGGGGACGTTAGAAGATTTCTTGTATCAATACTATATTGTAAGAAAGAATGAGCCGCCTTCTTTGATATCGACATTATACAATGAAGAAATTTCTCCAGAAATATTGGCTTTTCTGAAAGAAAAAGGCTTAAAAAGAATCGAAAAGATCGGTAAAAATTCTAAAATATATGAAATGGCTTATGCAAATTTACAAGAAGAAATCAAAAGGCAAAAAGATTTAAGTTATGCTTTAAAACAGGCTAAAGAGATACTTTCATTGAAGAAAGAACCTAAAATTATTGAAGGTATAGATATATCTCATTTACAAGGGTTGTATACTGTAGCTTCCTTAGTGCGTTTCGAAAACGGAAAGCCCAACAAAGAAGGATACAGGAAGTATAGATTGGATAATATAAAAGCTCCTGACGACTTCGAAAGCATTAGAACAGTAATAAAAAGAAGATATCAAAAACATGAATTACCTGATCTTTTATTCATTGATGGAGGAAAAGGACAGGTAAATTCAGCTGTAGAAGCACTAAAAGAAATTGGTTACTCTTTAAAAGATGTGGATGTTGTTGGTATCGCAAAAGAAGACGAAAGGATAGTTTTTCCAGGTGAGATGGACGATCTTCACTTGTCTTTGGATCACCCAGTGTTAAGATTACTTATATACGTAAGAGATGAGACGCACAGATTTGCTATAGGTTTTAACAGAAGTCTTAGAAGTAAACGGTTTGAGAAAACAAAGCTGGATGATATTTACGGTATAGGTCCAAAGAGAAAAAAAGAATTGATAAAGCATTTTGGAGGAGTTCAAAAAGTATTAGAGGCATCAACTGAAGAAATATCAAAAGTTGTTAAAAGTGAAAAAATTGCGAAAAGAATAAAAGAAAGTTTAGGAGAGAAATGATTTGAAAGAACTAATCGAATTTGCCAAAAATTACTTAAATAAATACAAAAACTTATTAGCGGATGAATTTCAACATTTCTTTTTTGGCAGTGTTTATGATAGCGAAGACAAATTTCCTGTCTATTGTGTTTTTATAGATGAAGATGGAAGAGTTTTTGAAACTGTTGGGCCTGATAAACCTGGAAAGGTTATGAGCGTCCTATACCCTACGTACTACAACGATTCTGAAATATTAGTAAAAAAATACACGGAACTATCACGGCAATACAACAAAATAGTACAACCTAATGTAATGTTTGGCATTGTACAATCACCTTTTAAAATTGCATCTTACAGGGTTTGGGGACAAGAAAGGCTTATAAAAAAACTCATGTTTTCTGAAAAATTAAAAGGAGAAGAATACATTTCTCTACATCAGAATATTACAGATAAAAAATTGAAATTTATAATTGAGCATTACAAGCAGTGGGATGAGGACATATTTTATTTTCCATACTTAAATGATATTCACGTTTTATTCAAAGTTCCAGAACATATAAACAATTCTGAAGTATCCTTATATATAGAAATTGGTCGAATATTAAAAGAAAAAGTTTTGCGAAAGTACGACTTTTTAAAAAATTCATACAAACTTCCAGAAATGAAAGTTAAAGCACCAGCATTAGCGGTATTCAAAGTACCTGCAGGCCGTATCCTTGATATAGATTTCAACTCTATTTATAATCAATTTATAAAAAAAGCTGCTAAAATAGTCGAGCAAATTAATGAATTGGAAATTTAATTTTAGTAATATGGGCGACATGCTGGGCGAAGTCCTACCCCAATCTGTTGGGTAAAGCGACCGTAGGTCCCTCTACCATAAACGGGGGGCTGCGGGGTGAAAGGACGCTATATAATAAAAAATAATATTCTTTCAAAAGGAGAGAATTATGAAAGTAAACATTGAAGATTATTATAAAAGAACAAATCAAAACGTAGTCCCAAAAGGTTTTAAAAAAGTAAAAAAAGCCCCTTTTACACTCGCTGAAATGTTATATGGGACATTTAATATAGTTGTTTCTGTAATATTTATATTATTCATTATAATAATGAATATTGCAAAACCTATTATCAGTAATCTAATTAATCAAAATTTTCCTTTAGAAACTAGACTAATATTTTTTCTTTCTATATTAATACTGATCATAGGAATACTATTTGAAATATATGCCATAGAAAGGGCTAGACTTCACAAATGTTCGGTAATAGGGGCTATCATCTTTTCCTTTTCACTTTTTATGACTTTTTCTATAACTTATATAATAGTAAAATACTCGTTAAACTGGGCAGGGATTCAGTTGTTCGGACAAACCCAAATAGGTTTAAACAAATGGTTTTATCTACCTTCCATAGCCTATATAGGATACTCAATATTCAATGTATGCTATTCTTTTGTTTTAATGAATTCACAATAATTTACAAATAAGTTCATAAAAAAGAAATTGACAAAAGGTAGAGTGATGTGGTAATATATACAACGCTGATGGATGAAAGAGTAAATGAAGTTTGCGTTTGTGTGCAAACGAAGTTCTTTAAAAAAAGGAAGTATTTTGAAATTGGGGAGTTTGATAGGTTAACCCCGTGATGTATGTTGGTCTTTGAAAAGTAGATAGAGGAGGCCCAAGAGTTTAGGATGAAGGGTTTGATCCTGGCTCAGGGTTAACGCTGGCGGCGTGCGTAACACATGCAAGTCGAACGGGCCATTACT
>NZ_JAIP01000014.1:0-11915 GCF_002924605.1 Petrotoga sp. SL27
ATTAGTTAGAGAACTCACATCGATACCGACGAACAAAGTGGATAAAACGTTGTGATCCATAGTTATTTCACCACCTTTCGAAAAAAGATAAAGGATGAAAGCAAAGAGATGCCCTAATCTTAGCAGTCAAAGGCAGCCTCGCGCTCTATGAGCATCCACCAATGAAAAATAGCCTTGCTGATGGCCTAATCAAAGGTGATGCAGTAATCGGTTAGCAAATTGACTGCTAAGTCAGGAAACAAGCTTTTTAAGCAACGACCAAAAGGTCTTGCAGGGAGGAAGGGAATCTTCCCTCGCTAATCATCCTGGTACTATTTTAGCATTAGGGTATCTCTTTACAAAAGAAATAATAAAAAAGAGCAAAAAACAAATTTTTAGTACCATTTTTTGAGTTTCATATCCATACATATTATACGAGGAGGATTAATTTGTGTCAGGTATTGCCGGAACAACAGCTAAAGACAAGAAAATTGTTAATAAAATATTGAACAGGATTCAACACCGAGGTCCAAAATCAACATGGGTAGAAGAAGGAGAAAAAGCAACTATAGGTTGCTGCTTGCTTTCATCAGAGGAAACAGCAAAAGAGCGAGTTTTTACAAAAGAAGGAAACGGTATTTCTGTTTTAGATGGGCATCTCTACCACGAAGATAATTTACATCTTGAAGCGGCATTCTTAATACTTGAAAATTATAGAAAATTTGGGAAAAAATTTGCAAGCTATTTAGATGGTGATTTTGCTTTCGCAATCGATGACAGAAATGATCTTATTTTAGGCCGAGATTACATCGGTTCTCATCCCCTATATTATGGCTTTAATAATAATGAACTTTATTTTTCCTCGGAAGCAAAGGGTCTTGTTGGTATAGTTAAGGAGATTGAAGAACTAGAACCTGGACACTTATTTTCATTAAAAGACGGCGTTCTACCTTATTCGACTTTCTTTGAAAGTGTCCCTTCCTTTAAAACACCGCAAGATGCGGCTAAAATACTGAAGGAATTATTAGAGAAGGCTGTTAAACGCAATATGTCAGATGGTTTTGTGGATGGAGCTTTACTTAGCGGCGGATTGGATAGCAGTATTATCGCTTATACCGCTTCTAAATATCAAAATCCCATCAAGACCTTCACAATAGGCGTTTCTCAAAATGGCGATCTTCCACGGGCAACCGAAATGGCAGAATTTATTGGTTCTTCTCATTATTGGAAAATCTTTGATAAACAAAAAATTGAAAATATTCTCCCAAAAGCTATTTATCATTTAGAATCTTTCGAAGAATCTTGTGTTCATGGCGCAGTGGCGCATTATTTAACAGCGAAATTTGCCCGTGAAAAGGGAGCAAATTGTTTGTTGTGCGGTGAAGGAGCAGATGAGCTTTTAGGAGGTTATCACGAACTAAAGCAAGCAGAGTCAAATCAAGAGATGGATAATTTTTTTGATGATTTAATGTCTAACGCCTACCGTACTGGACTCCAAAGACTCGATAGATCCTTCTCAGCTCATGGAATCGAATATCGCACTCCTTTTCTTGATAGACGTGTGGTGAATTTTTGTAATCAAATACCAAATGAATGGAAAATTTATGGACCTGAAAAAATTGAAAAATGGATCTTAAGAAAAACTTATGAACATGATTTACCTAACAACATTGTAAATCGAAGAAAAGAACCCTTTGCTAATGGTAGCGGTGTATCTGATATCATAAAAGATATTTCACAACAGAAAGTCTCAGAATTTGAAAGAAGGCCGAGTACATTTCAAAATTTAGATGTTGATTGGGAGTTTACATCTCCCGCTGAGTTTTATTATTACCGTTTATTTAAAGAATTCTTTCCAGATAAATCTTATGAACGTTTAGTAACCAGATGGAATCCCTTATTAAATTGATAAACGGCGAAATTCTCCCTTAAAGATATGGTTGGAGAACGGGGCGAAGGGGCGCTAAAACTGGTTTCATGTAACTTAAATTGATGGAGGTGTTAACTTTGAAAAAATTGACAATGCTTGTGTTGGTCGTTGTATTTTCTTTAACTGCGCTTTTTGGTGCAACTTTAACCGTAGGTGCTTCAAATTTCACGGAACAGTACATATTTGGTGAACTCATATCTGCTTTACTTGAAGAAAACAATTTTAATATCGATAAAAGATTTGGCTTAAATACTTTAGTGAGAAGAACAGGTATGTTGAACGGCCAAATAGATATTTCCGCAGATTATACAGGAACAGCCTGGACAACGTATTATCATAAAGAGGAATTGATTTACGACCCAGTAGAATTATACAACCAAGTTAAAAGCATAGATAAAGAAAAAGGGTTAGTATGGCTAGATCTAACCAGTATAAACAACTCATATGCCCTGGCTATGAAAAGGGAAAGCGCAGAAAGTTTAGGCATTGATACCATATCTGAACTTGCCGAATATGTAAATGATCATCCTGGGGAAATGAAAATAGCAATTGACTATGAATTCTTCGAAGGTGCAATGAATATTTTCGAAATGGCAGAAACATACAACATGAACATATCCAAAAATGATGTTAAAACTATGCAGTGGGGTTTAACCTATGAGTCTTTGAATCAAGGAGATGCTGATATAACAATGGTCTTTACCACCGATTCTCAGCTACTGAAATACGACTTAAAGGTTTTGGAAGACGATAAACATTTCTTCCCTTTTTATCATGTAGCTGTTGTGGTGAGAGAAGATACTTTAGAAAAATATCCTGAGATAGCAGAAATATTGAGACCTTTTGCTATGTACTTAAACCAAGATATAATCATAAGGTTAAATTATTTAGTAGATGTTGAGGGTGTTGAACCAGAAGTTGTTGCAAGAGATTATTTAGAAGGTTTAGGCTTGATAGATTAATCTCGTTTATTACATAAAAAGCCAGGAGATTCCTGGCTTTTTATTTTCTTAAAGAGTTCGACAATCTTGAACCAACAAATTGGGTTATCTGAGTCAAGAAGATTAATATTGCCACGTCGTATAGAAGAACATCCATTCTAAACCTTTGATATCCGTAATTTATCGCCATTGCCCCAAGGCCTCCGGCTCCCACAGCTCCTGCTATAGCTGTGTAAGTTATTAAGTTTATAACCAACAAAGTAATATTTGAAACCATCTCCGGGGCAGTCTCAGGTAATAATACTTTAAATATAAACTGTCTGTTGGTCATACCCATAGATACAGATGTATCTAGTAACCCTTGTGAAAGATTGTTAAAAGAAGTTTCAGCCAATCTTGCCATAAAAGGAATCGCTGCTATAGACAATGGCACAATTGCTGCGGTTGAACCGATTATCGTTCCTGTTAATAATCTTGTTAAAGGGATTATCAAAATAATAAGGATGATAAAAGGTATTGATCTAAATATATTTACAATCCAATCTAAAACGGAATACCAGGTTTTTGCAGCTTTCTTATCACTCTTAGACAACATGTAGAGCGCAATTCCCAACGGAATACCTAACAAAACGGCTATAAAGCCAGAAACGAAGGTCATGTATAACGTTTCAAGAGTAGCTATAAAGAGATCTTGGATCATTTATTTCAACACCTCAACTTTGTAAACATTGGCAGAGAGCTCTTCTAAAAACTTTTCCATTTCCCTTTGCGTAGAAATAACCTCGACTATTAAAGTTCCATACGGATTGTCTTTCAAATGTTCTATCTTACCGTAGAGTATGTTCAATGTGATGTCATATTTTTTGGTGATATTATGTAAGATAGGTTCATGAGTTTTTTCTCCCCAAAAAACTACCTTTATCAATCTATCGTTTTCTCCTTTAACAACCTCTTTTACCCTTTTCCAATCTACGTTTATTTCTTGATAAAATTCTTTATTCAGTTCATTTTCTTTTTCAATAAAAAATTCGTGGACTTTACCAAAAAAATCAACCGTTCCATTTTTTAAATAAACCACCTTATCACAAATCTTTTTGATCACGTCCATTTCATGAGTAACAATCAAAATTGATTTTTTCATACTCTTATTGATTTCTAATATGAGATCTAAAATTCTTTGTGTTGTACTTGGATCTAAAGATGATGTGGGCTCATCAAACAAAATAATATCAGGATTATTTATCAATGCCCTTGCTATAGCTGTTCTTTGTTTCTCTCCTCCCGATAACAGGGAAGGATAAGAATCCTTTTTATGAAGGAGATTCACATCTTTCAATATCTTATTAACACGAATTTCTATTTCCTTTTTAGGCAATTTTTCAATTTCAAGGGGAAGAGATACATTTTCAAATACCGTTCTAGAACTCAACAAGTTGAAATGTTGGAATACTATACTAATCTTTTTTCTCACGTTTCTCAATTGGTTATTATTTAATTTTGTTAGATCTACTTTATCCAAGAAAATCTCCCCGGAAGTAGGAGCTTGGAGCAGGTTCATCGTTCTCAAAAGAGACGTTTTCCCCGCTCCGGATAGACCAATAATCCCCAGAATTTCTCCATCTTCAACTGTAAAATTTACGTTTTTTAAGACATGATTTTTGTTATCATATATGAGATTAAGATTTTTTATTTTTAACAACTAAGTTTCTCCTTTTGTATTATTTTATGAAAGCTCAAAATACAGGTACTACGGCACCATTATAATTCTCTATAATAAATTTTCTAACCTTATCGGTTGTTAAAACTTTAATCAAAGCTTTTACTAGTTCATCGTCGACACGGCTTTCCTTTACAGTTATTATGTTGGCATATGGAGATTGGGCTCCTTCGTAGAATACCGCATCTTCCAATGGGTTTAGCCCTGCTTCTATAGCATAATTTGTGTTAATTACTGCCCCAACAACATTTTTATCTTCCTTATAAGTCCTGGGCAAATACGGTGCTTCAAGCTCTTTGAATACCAAACCGTATGGATTTTCAACAATATCCTTGATAGTTGCCACTAAAGGATCCTCTCTCTCCCTAAGCTTAATCACTCCATATTCTTGAAGAAGCAACAAAGATCTACCTTCGTTGGTAACATCGTTAGGAATTATGATTAAATCGCCTTTTTTAAGGACATTTAAATCTTTTTTCAAATAAAACCCCATAGGTTCAACATGGATCTTAGCAACAGACACCAAGTCTGGCAACTTGCGTTCCCTTTTAAAAGTTTCTAAATATGGTTCATGCTGAAAATAATTCGCATCTATAGAACCGTCTTCCAAAGCCAAATTGGGTTGAACATAATCCGTGAAAATTACTATCTGAAGCTCTACACCAGTTTTTTCTTTAAAATCATCTTTTATAAACTCTAAAATCTCAGCGTGCGGAACTGGAGTAGCTCCAACTTTGAACGTATTCCCACCAAAGCCAAATAAAGCATATCCTTCAACGAAAAACAATGTTAAAAAAATAAATAATGAAACCAAAACCTTTAATACACACTTACTTCTTTTCATACTAAATCCCTCCCTCGGAATATATGTTTTAGTACCCTTTCACCCCGTAACCCTTTTAAAATCAAAATCTTATACCTGAAAAAATTCTATAATTAGAACTTTATATACAAAAAACCTCTTCCGGTAGAATGGAAGAGGTGTATTTTTATAATTCTTATCCTCTCCTTATCTCCCAGAATTATTCTGCAGGATTTGGCACCATTGCATAATTTTGTTAAATTATGCAGGTTGCCGGGCTTCTTCGGGCCAGTCCCTCCGCCTCTCTCGATAAGGAATCAAAACTTATTAATTTAACCTATACTATCATATTTCTTTTTGGAAGTCAAGCCAATTTTATCTCTTTTGCCATCGCTTTTGCCAATTCACTTAATTTCTTAAAATCTTCCTCTTTTGCAGATAACCTTGCTTCAACCGGTTCAGTAACAAGCGGCCATTTCATTTGCTCATTGTACTTAACTATAGTAGATACTCCGCCTCCGCTCCAACCATATGTACCAAAGATACCTAAAACATGATTTTTTATATTGGTATGAGCCAACCATTGAACTAACGATTCCATATAAGGAAAAAGACCTTGGTTATACGTTGAGCTTCCAAGTATTAGCCCTTTGTACCTCCAAATCTCGTTAATTATATAAGAAATATGCGTTTTTGATACATTCATTATTTTGATCTTTTTAATGCCCTCTTCAGCCAATTTTCTTGCCACATAATCTGCCATTTCTTCTGTATTACCATACATCGAACCATAAGCTATTACTACACCTTCTTCGGTTTCGTATTTACTCCATTTATCATACAAAGAGTAAATTCTGTCTGGATTTTTTCTCCAAATTGGTCCATGTGTAGAAGCGATTATTTTTATATCTATATTAGCTTCATTCAATTTATTTAAGGCCCTTTGTACCATAGGAGAGAACTTTCCAACTATATTAGAAAAATATCTTCTGATTTCATCTTCAAAGAAATCTATTTTTACTTCATCGTCGAATATTCCCCCGTCTAAGGTCCCAAATCCACCAAAGGCATCACCTGAGAACAAAATTTTATCCGTTTCATCATAAGTCATCATCGTTTCTGGCCAATGAACCATTGGAGTTAGGTAAAACCTCAGATTATGCTTTCCTAAATTCAGAGATTCACCATCTTTTATCTCATGAAAATTATCTTTAACCATATAAAGGTTTTCTATAAATTGAAAAGTAGTTCTGTTACCCACAATTTTTAAATTGGGAAATTTTTGCAAAAGTTCTGGAATCGCCCCAGAATGATCAGGCTCCATATGATTGATGATTAAATAATCAAGAGGTTTACCGTTTAAAAGTTTTCTAATTTTATCAAAAAACTCAGTCACTTTCCATTCTTTAACCGTATCGATTAAAGCTGTTTTTTCATCTAAGATTAAATAAGAATTATAACTAACCCCTCTATCAAGAGGCCATAAACTTTCAAAAAGCTGAGTGTCTCTGTCGTTTACCCCAACATAGTAAATACTGTCGCTAATTTTTATGGAAACATTCATACTTTCATCCTCCTTTGAATTTTAAGTTTTAAAGTTAGCTTACTCAACTTCTCTAATATTTTGTCGTTCTGATTTTGATATAATCGAATGAGGTAGGAATCTTTTCCAGCCTTTTCTTCAAAATATATTTTATCACATAATCCAGCTCGTTTTATGGTCGATTTTAACTAACTTTTACCTTACAAATCGTTAAATTGTTTGAAGTTCCCTTTTTTTCAAGGCAATATTATCAAAATAAAACAATTCAAAATTTTGTAAATTATTATCTTTTTTGTCGTGTTATAATACAAATAACAATTAATTTATAAAATATTCTATAAACACTGTGGGTGGGGAGCACATTAAAATATTCTATACAAAGAGGTGGGCGGCAGTATATGGAACAAATAACAAAACATCTTTCAAGAAAAAATATTTGTGAAGAAATAAAACCCGGGGCCTCTTCCTTAATAATATTTGGAGCCTCAGGAGATTTAACTTTTAGAAAATTAATCCCTTCTATATATACGTTGTTCAAAAAGAACCTTTTACCCAACGAATTTTTCTTACTGGGAGTAGCTAGGTCTAAATTCACCGCGGAGGAATACCGCCAAGAAATAAAAAATAGATTATTGGAAGAAAACGAAGATAACTTTATAATTTCAAAATTCATTGAAAAAGTTTTTTATACTTCAGGTTTCTACGACGATGATTCCCTGTACCTGGAACTAAAAAATAAACTAAATTATTTCGATAAAATCTTTAACACCCACGAAAATCATCTTTTTTATCTTTCAACCCCTCCAAATGTCTATTTAGAAATAATTAAACGTTTGGGGAAGTTTAACTTGACCAAAGAAAGTGAAAATTCTTATTCAAGAATAATAATAGAAAAACCTTTTGGCAGTAATTTTAACACATCCAAAGAATTAGACGAGGAACTTCATAAGTATCTAAATGAAACCCAAATATACAGAATTGACCATTATCTTGGTAAAGAGACCGTTCAAAATATAATGATGCTCAGATTTGCAAACATTGTTTTTGAACCCATATGGAATTACAAATACATAGATAACGTCCAGATAACCGTGGCTGAAACATTAGGCGTAGAACATAGGGCTGGATACTTTGAACAAGCTGGCTTATTACGAGACATGTTTCAAAACCATATGATGCAGCTTTTAACTTTGGTAGCAATGGAACCTCCTGCTTCCCTTGAAGATACAAGCGTTAGGGACGAAAAGACAAAACTATTGAAAGCTATAAGACCCTTTGAAAAAGAGAAGATAGATGAATACTTTGTAAGAGGCCAATATATTGACGGAATGATCAATGGAAAAGAAGTTCCTGCTTATACAGAAGAAAAGAATGTTGATCCACACTCTTTTGTAGAAACATTTGTAGCGTCTAAATTTTTAATCGACAATTGGAGATGGAGCGGGATACCTTTTTATTTAAGGGCAGGCAAAAGATTGAAAAGAAAGGTTACAGAAATCGCCATAATCTTTAAAGACGTTCCCCATTCGATATTTGCTAAAAACGATATAACATTAGAGAAAAATGCCCTCATTCTAAATATACAACCAGACGAAGGGTTTTCACTGAAGATCCAAGCCAAACAACCCGGTTCCAAGCTTTGTTTAAATACATTAACTATGGATTTCAATTATGACGAATTCTTCAAATTCAAAGGTCCTGATGCATATGAAAGGCTTCTTTTGGACGCCATGTTGGGTGATCAAACACTTTTTGTAAGAAGTGACGCTATGGAAATTTCTTGGAAAATCTTCACCCCTGTTTTAGAAAAATGGGAAGAAGAAAAACATAATGGGCTGAGATTATACAAAAGTGGTACCTGGGGACCAAAAGAATCTTTTGAGTTATTAGAAAAAGATAATAGAAGTTGGCGAAACTTAGACTTTGAAAGTGAGGATTTATATGCAAGCAAAGTTTTTTGAAGATCCCCAAAAGTTCCAAAAAGAGACCGCAAACCTAATTTATAAACTGTATAAAAAAAGCATAGAAGAAAATAAATTATTCACCTTAATGCTCTCAGGCGGAAGAACACCACTTCCTGTTTATGAAGAATTAGCATCAGAGTACAAAGATAAAATAAATTGGGAGAAGGTCCACATTTTTTGGGGAGACGAAAGATACGTCGATCAAAAAAGTGAAGAAAGTAATTTCAAATGGGCACACGATTTGCTAATAAGCAAAATTAATATCTCTTCAAACAATGTACACAGGATAAAAACAGAACTGCCTATAGAAAAAGCAACACAAGAGTACGTAAAAAAAATAATCAACTTTTTTGGACAACAAAATCCTATTTTTGATCTGATACTACTAGGAATAGGAGAAGATGGCCACACAGCATCTTTGTTCCCTTCAAGTGACACTTTAAAAGAAAGCAAAAAGCTCTTCACAGTCACACCACCTTCTGGAACACCTAAATTACCAAGAATTACAGCCACGTACAAATTGCTGAACAAGGCAAGAAATATCCTTTTTCTAAGTTCATACAAAGGGAAAGAGAAAGTAATAGATGAAATCCTAAACCACCCTAAGATAGCAGAAGAAAAATTTCCAGCTGCAAAGGTTAAAGTTAAGAATACTTATTTTTTCATAAAAATATAGGGACTGTTTGACAGTCCCTATTGAATTGATAATTATGAGTTAAGAAATTATCTAAAATTCTCCCATCATTTAGAAAAAAATCTTAAAATTTCTTTGTTTTTGTAATTAACCATATAATTAATTCTTTGGTATAATTATTAAAACAGTTTTTAACTGATTCTGTGCCGGAAAGAGGGAGGGTAATTAGAAATGTTCAACATAGCTGTCATAGTTAACACTTTAGCCGTTTTAATTGGAGGCACACTGGGAACGCTTGTAGGAAATAAATTGCCGGATAATTTGAGACTGATTTTATTTCAAAGTGTTGGTATAACTACCTTTTTGATTGGAGTAGGGATGGGGTTAGATGCAAGCAATTTGATCGTGGTTTTAGTATCTTTGGCGCTTGGAGGAGTAATTGGAGAATTATTGAGAATAGAAAAAGGTCTAGGAAAATTGGCAAACATCGTTGAAAGGTCACAAGGAGAAACACCGTTTGTAAGAGGATTTATTACCGCTACCGTTCTTTTTGTCATCGGACCTATGACGATAATTGGATGTCTAAATGCTGGTCTTTCAGGAGACAACTCTGTTATTTTCTTAAAATCTGTTCTTGATGGAATTTCTTCTATGATCTTAGCCTCGGCGTATGGAGTAGGGGTTACATTCTCTGCTGTGAGTGTTTTCTTAATTCAAGGTTCTATAGTTAGTTTAGCTGGGATGCTTTCCTTCCTTTCAAATCCTTATTATTTGAACGATTTTACAGCCGTAGGAGGAGCAATGATAATTGCCATTGGAATAAAACTTTTAGAGATAAAAGATATAAAAGTAGGAAATTTTCTTCCTTCTTTAATAATTGTCGTTTTGATAAATTATATTCTTACCTTTTTTGGCAGGTTTTGACAAATTCCTACAAAATATGTTATAATAGTTGATAGAAAGATTAATAAATATTTCCTTCTTATTTAAACTACTATTCATTTCTCTACTACTCATACTTTATTCGTCCATATTTCTAATACAGATGAATTAAACAAAATTAATCGCAAAACCTTTTTTAAAAGGTATTAATTTTTGTTACTTGATAAAATTGTGAAAAGGAGGAATCAAAATGCTTAGATTAGAAAATGCCTTATGGAAGTTGGAAAAATACGAGGATGAATTGTTATCTAATACGATACTTTACAATCAGCTTCCTTTAAAAAACTTCGATGAGCAAAAAAACTTTATAATAAACAGATTGAAAGAAACGAATCTACCCAATATTAAGG
Organism: Petrotoga sp. SL27; assembly: GCF_002924605.1. Taxonomy (NCBI): domain Bacteria; kingdom Thermotogati; phylum Thermotogota; class Thermotogae; order Petrotogales; family Petrotogaceae; genus Petrotoga; species Petrotoga sp. SL27. The sequence goes on from NZ_JAIP01000014.1 coordinate 10,803, forward strand.
AAGATGAGGAAGGGAACGTATATGTCTCGTTTGTTAACGACGATATTTCCCCTACCGCCCTTGTTTTCACAACTATAGATGAGATAAACGATCCACTTATTGAAAGATTCGCCAGAGTATTAAAAGGAAAACTAGAAGGTCTAAAAATTGTTTCGTCTTCTCTTAAAGTAGCAGCTCTCTTAACTATGATAAAGTTTTTACACTCAGAAAAAGTAGATTTAAGAAAGAACGTATTTTTCCTTTTTCTTAACCAGGCAAGAAAAAACAAATTTTTAAGTTTAGGAGAGTTTTTACAAGAAAATATCAAAAGTTTGGACTATGCCATTAAAGTCAATGGCATCACTTTAGGAGATCTTGGTCATCGTTCTTTGGGAAAATATGTCTACAAATTAAAATTTTATTCCCGAGATTCAATACATAAGACTTCTAAATCTCCTTCAACCCTAGAAATATTGTACAGAATAACGTCCAATCTTAAAGAAAATGCGGATATGGAAGGCACGTCTGTAAGTATCTTAAAACTCGACAGATTCGAGCACAACACTGAAGTGATAATGGAGATAAAGAGCGTAGGAGACCAAGATTTAGAAACCATAAGTGAAAACTTAAGATCCACCGTTACAGAATTGGCAGAAAGATACAATTTAAAAATAAAATTGAATCTGCTTTCGTACATACCAACTACTTTCATACCAAAAGACCATCCCTTGATCGAACAGATCAGAGAGATTCAGAATAATTTAAACATCAAAACCAAATTGGTTCCTTTAGACAAAGATGAAGCATTGATAATTAAATCAGGTATTCCCGCAGTTTCGCTGGGTATAGCGAAAGGTGAAATATTAGATGGCACAGAATACTTCGAAAGAGATGGTGTAATGAAAGGGCTGAACCAAATTTTGATGATAGTTGATAATGTAACAACAGAAAACTTTGATGAAGAAGAGATAGGTCAAGACTTTATAGGCGAAGAAAAAGATTAATTAGAAAGCTAATCGGTGATATGTCAAGGAGTAAAAACCAAAAAGATTGTTAAAAATTAGTGTAACTGACAATGCCCATACTTTCAGAAAAACTCAAAATAGGCTTGAAAACACAAAAAGATTCACTTGT
>NZ_JAIP01000006.1:0-21712 GCF_002924605.1 Petrotoga sp. SL27
GTCAAGGTTATTGCTCTGTTGTTTTCTTCTATGAGTGATGGACCTAAGGTGTCTTGTTGAACTTTTAATTCCATTCTTTGTTCTTCTAATAGGTTCAGTATCTCTACCCTTGCTTGCTCCATCTGCCCGATTATGGGCTCTTGGGATTCTATCGCTGTGACTATTTGATTGAATGTGTTTTTGAATGAAGCAACTATATCGGTTAGTTCTGAAAAAGCATCATTTAATTCCTGATTGATTATGCTATATCCTAAAGTAGAAAGTTGTAAGTTTAAATTTTCGAACTCTTTAATTACATTGTTCTTATCTCCCTCAGATAAACTTGAGAAATATTGCGTAGACAAATCAATAATTGTGTTCTTGTACTGCAAAATTCTTTGTGAATATATAGGCAAAGAGGAAGACCCACCAACTTTTTGTGATAATTCTATAAAACCATTGATATTATTCTCTAATTCAGATCCATGATTTAAAAATTCATCTATAAGATTATTTTTCCCTTGGTTTAAAGTAACTAATTTATTGAAAAGTGATTCATAACTGGTTAAATTTGATTGTAACTCTTCTAAATTATACGTTGAAAGATCAACTAAATTGTTTTTGACACTTTCAATATAACTTAAAAACTCACTGGCCTTTTGTTCTTCAAAACTATTAGTGTAATCTTTTAAGCTAATTGTAGCTTGAAAAAAGTTGAATTCAGCTTGAGAGAAAGAATTAACGTGATCGGCCATAAGTTTGTATTCCTCTAAAGCGTTGTTGGAATTGATTAAAGCATATATGTTGTATGAAATAGATAAACTAAACAAAAGAAAAGTAGTGATTATGATCAACGTTATTTTACTTCCAATACTTTTAAAAGACATCTCTATCCCTTCTTCAACTATTATTTTTAAGCATTTACACCCCAAGATAAGATTTTTGAATGTGCGAATTGTTAGCAAGATCCTGAGCATCATCTTCCATAACAATTTTCCCGTTTTCTAACACGTAACCTCTATCAATAACCTTTAGCCCTTGTTTTACGTTCTGTTCTGCCAACATTATCGATACCCCGGCTTTCTTAATCTCTACTAATTTTTGAAACAATTCTATAACAAGTGAGGGCTGTAACCCCAATGAAGGCTCATCAAGTATTAGCAATTTAGGATTTGCCATCAATGCTCTTCCAATAGCCAGCATTCTTTGTTGACCGCCACTCATAGTGCCAGCTAACTGATGAATTCTTTCTTTTAATATTGGAAAAATCTCAAAAACAAAATCCAAATTTTCACTTATTCTATTCCTTGCATTTGGCACATAGGCAGCTCCCAATTTTAAATTTTCCTCTACTGTCATAAAAGGGAATAATTCTCTTTCCTGGGGAACCAAAGAAATCCCTTTTCTTATTATTTCATGAGTTTTAAATCCAATTAACGAATTCCCCTCAAAAATGAGATCTCCTTTTTCTGGTTTTATTAAACCAATGATTGAACTGATTAAGGTAGTTTTACCGGCCCCATTGGGCCCAAAAATGCCTACAGCTTCATTATTATAAATTGACATCGTCAAATCCCAGATTACCTGTATTCTTCCATATTTTAAATTCAAATTTTTGATTTCAAGCATCAGTCTTCCTCCCCTAAGTACGCAGATATAACTTTAGGATCTTTTGAAACTTCCTGATAGACCCCTTCTGCTATAATTTTTCCAGATTCTAAAACTACTACTCTGTCTGTTAACTCTTTTATTACCCCCATTACATGTTCAATTACGACTATCGTCATCCCACTTTCTCTAAGCTTTTTCACCAAGTCGATCATTTGCCAGGTTTCATCAGAATTTAACCCAGCCATTACTTCATCCAAAAATAAAACTTTTGGTTTAGAGGCTAAAGCCCTCCCTATTTCCACTTTTTTTAAGTCAAGAACAGTCAATTTATCTATAGGTTGGTCCCTGTTTTCTAGTTCTAAAAGATCACATATTTCATTTGCGGTTTCCCTTGCGCGTTTTAAATTCTCTCCAGCTCCAAACAATGCACCAACCATAATATTTTCTAAACCTGTAAACCCTTGCAATGGCCTTATAACTTGAAAAGTTCTTGAGAGCCCCATTCTTGCTCGAATATGTGGTGGATATTTTTCAATGTTCTGATTGTCAAATGTGATCTCACCTTCAGTGGGATAATACATACCAGCTATTAAATTAACAAAAGTGGTTTTCCCAGCACCATTCGGCCCAATAATACCTAAAATTTCTTTTTCTTCTATACTCATTGTGACATCATTTACAGCTACTAATCCTCCAAATTTTTTCACTAATTTTTTTGTAGATACTATTTGCATAATGCTCTCCTCCTATATAAGACACTGAACTGTCTTAAGAAACTTTAAAACCGTTTTAAGCCCTCTTTATCCTCAGTTTGTCCATTATTTAAAGACGACGCTTGACAAATGAGACTTTAGAGAAAGATTGGGTAGTATAGATACAAAAATAACTAGTTACTAGATTGTTTTTTGCTTTTTAAAGATCCAAATATTCCCTTTGGCAAGAACAATATTATAAGAATTATGATTATTCCATAAATTATGAGATGACCATAGGGCATAATTAATTTCAAATATTCAGATGCAAATCCTAAAATAATTGCTCCAATAATTGGACCCCAGGTAGAATAAATTCCCCCTACAAGTGCCATTGCCATAGGTAATAAGAGAAAATCTAAAGAAAAGGTTGTTTCGGGAGAAACGAAACCATATTGTTGAGAGTACACAGCTCCAGTTACACCTTGAATAGCTGCTGTTATAATAAAGATTATTATCAGATATTTAAAAATATTGATACCAGTAGATTTAGCCACAAGTTCATCTGTCCTTATTGAGTTGATGGCAAAATGAATCCTTGTTCGACTAAACATTTCAGAAATTAAAATTGTCGATAGAGCTAAGGCCAATATCAACAAATATATTTTTGAAGAATCTCCTTGAAATATTACATTAGGTATAACCTTTCCACTTGCTCCACCGGTTAAACGGGGAGTATTCCTGATAATAACAGAAAAAACCATTGTCAAGGCTAAAGTGGTGATTGCAAAATAAATTCCTCTCAATTTAAGCACGACAAATCCTAATGCCAAAGCTATCAGTGCCACAAAACCCCCTGCAAGAAATATGCTAACTAAAGGGTTAATTCCAAAATTCGCAGAGGAAACTATTGATACATAAGCACCTACACCAAAAAAACCTGCTACTCCAAAGGATAACTGACCCGTTCTCAACATCATATCCCAGCTCAAAGATAATGTCATATATATTAAAATAGTCATCACCACATGGAGAAAATACGCTCCAGTATAGAAAGGCAAAAACATTAATAATCCTATTGCAATAATTGCTATTAAAGGAGTTAAGATTTTTTTCATGATTTTGACCCCCTGTATGCTCTAATTAATATTACGATAATTAATACTCCAAAAAAAACTAAATCTGACCATCCACTGTACCCAGGAATCGATTGAACGATTGCTTCAACTACTCCTAAAGTGATTCCACCGATTAAAATACCATTTAAATTACCCAAACCTGCCATAGCTGCTAAAGCAAAGGACTTTAAAGTATATGCATTCCCTGACAAGGGGAATATGGATGTCCTTGGCAACATTATCCCTGCAGCAATTCCTATAATTCCAAAAGCAATAGCAAAAATGATAAGATATACTTTGTTGGTATCTATACCTACAATTTCAGCTCCTTTTGGGTTTTGCCCAACCGCCCTGCTTGCTTGCCCTAAAAAAGTCTTTTTCAAAAAAAGTTGAAGAAAGACAAGAACTCCAATTGCTACTATTGGATAAATAAATTCATAAATACCAATAGAGAAGTTTGCTATAGTTATAGATGAAGAAGCATAGGGAGTATAAATATTTCTTGGGCGTGTAGTCCAAATTATTTTTATAAGCTCTATAATTACCATAGATATCCCAAATGTTAATAACAGTTGGTTCAGTTCTCCTGCTTTTAACACGTATTTTATTGAAATCTGATAAATCCCTATTGCCAATAAAAACATTAAAATAAACAATGGAAACACTGAAATAAGTGGGTCTAAGCCTAATTGAGTGAAAAAAATATAACCTATATATAAACCTAAAGTCAAAAAATCTCCATGAGCTAAGTTTAATATACCAACGATTCCTAATATTAAAGCCAAAGGTAAACCGATTAAAGAATATAAACCACCGCGTTGAAGGCCATAGATCAAAGGTATGGGCTTCCAAATAGCAATAACCACCAGAAAAGCGAGAAAAATTAAAAATGTTTTGTTAAGTCGAAAATGCAGAAAATTCAACATAATCACCACCGTTTTTTTATATGAAAGGGGGAAGGAATATCTTCCAACCCCCATGCTTCAAATTTAACCTTTCTATTTTCCGAAAGCGAAAGGATACGCTAAAGCTGCCGTTGCAAGGTCTAAAGGCCAAATAACTTCTTGTCTACCATTTTGCCATTGCAAAATTTTCTGATATTTAAATCCTTGATTTGTTATTATTCTGCTTGGTTCAATTTTCAACACTTCGCCCAACGGAGATTCATATTCAATGGTTCTCAATGCAGAAATGATAGCTTCTTTATCCAGGCTACCTGCTTTCTTTATCCCCTCAACTAAAAAATAAATATTAGTATATCCAAGAGGAGCGAAGTAGGTTGCAGGTTCTTCTTTCCACATTTCCACGTAAGCATCATAAAAATGTTTAGCTACTGGACTTACATCATTTAAAGTCGGCGCCCACATTCCATAAAGAATAACATTCTCTGCTAAAGGATTTTTCCCAAAATCCGCTGGCCAACCTGGGGGAGCTCCTACTAACAAGTCAGGAGTGAAATCTAATTCTTTTGCCTGCGCTACAATTGGTATGGCATCAGCATCGTATCCTGCCCAAACAAATAGGTCCGGATCAAAAGCCTTTGCTTGATTTAACACTGCCCTATAATCTCCCCCTCCAAGGGCGGCACTTTTAAATGAAGCTCCTTTAAATTCATCCATTATTCCTTGCCATGGTCCTTCACCTTTCTTTGCTAACTCATAAAGATCTAAATAAGCTGTATATGAGTCAGTGCCGAATGCTCCTTCTTCATACGCTAAAAAGATTTTTTTAATATCAACATTTGGATATGCCTGAACTATTTCTCTCCAACCTATTCCATAACCTTCACCTTGTAGATAATCCCAAGGGTGAAGATGGAAATACCAATCTGCATCTGGACCCATCGCTATTTCAACTTGATGGGAAGCCGCTCCTGCCCAAACAGTAATCTTTTGGTATTTTTTAAGAATAGGCACTTGTGCTAAATGTACACCACTAGCCATTCCACCAACAAAAAAATCTACTTTTTCAACGGTTGCTAATCTCTCGATCGCTGCAGCACCTTTTGCTGGATTTAATTCTGAATCTATAACTATAAGTTCCAGCGGTCTACCCAAAACTCCACCGGCGTCGTTAATCTCTTTAACAGCCAACTTCATTGCCTTTGTACTTTGGTCGCCGGTTATATCTCCCAAAGGATTTACAGCGCCGATTTTGATAGGATCTACTGCCACGGTCAAAGAAAATAAGACAGCCAAAAAAAGAACCAAACCTATGTTTCTTTTCACCTTTCTCACCTCCATATATTTTTTACTACTAAAGCCGTTCCCATACCTCCACCAATGCAAAGTGATGCCAGACCAAATTCGCTATTTCTTTTTTTCATCTCGTAAAGAAGTGTAACAACTATCCTATTCCCCGATGCTCCAATAGGATGACCCAAAGCAATTGCTCCACCATTCACATTGGTTTTTTGAAGGAACCAGCTTTTAGATTTTCCATAAATATTTCCTAACTCTGTTATAACCCCTAAAGATTGGGCGGCAAACGCTTCGTTTAGTTCGATTAATTCCATATCTGTTATATCCATTTTGATCTTTTCTAAAAGACCTTTCACAGCTGGAACTGGGCCTAAACCCATGTATGAAGGGTCTACAGCCGCTTGATTGTAACCAACTAATTCTGCTATTGGTTTCAACCCATATTTTTCTACAGCCCTTTCTGAGGCTAATAAGACTGCACTTGCCCCATCGTTTATTCCAGAAGCATTCCCAGCTGTTACGGTTCCATCTTGTACAAATGCAGGTTTAAGTTTGGCAAGTTTTTCTTTCGTTACATCAAATCTTGGATGTTCGTCTTGGTCAAAAAGAACGGTTTCTTTTTTTCTTTTTACTTCAATTGGTATTATTTCATCTTTAAATTTTCCGGATTCTATGGCTTCTTTAGCTCTCATTTGACTCGTATAAGCAAAATCGTCTTGTTCTTCACGAGAAATATTGTGTTTTTTGGCGACGTTTTCTGCAGTTACTCCCATATGATAGTTATTAAAAACATCTGTGAGCCCGTCTAATATCATATGATCTTGAACTTCAAATGATCCAAATTTAGTTCCAAATCTAGTCGTGAATGGCAAAAGGTAAGGAGCTCTTGACATACTTTCCATCCCAGCGGCCACAACAAGATCTGCGTCACCTGTTTTAATATCTGTAGCCCCGATCATTATGCTTTTCATACCGCTTCCACATAACATATTAACTGCGTAGCCGGGCTTGTCTTCTGGAATCCCTGCATATATGGAGACTTGTCTTCCCGGGCCCATACCTTGACCTGCCATTAAAACATTCCCAACAATTACTTTATCAACATTTTCAGGATATACTTCAGCTTCTTTTAGAACTCCTTTCACAACTTCCGTTCCCAATTTGGTTGCAGGAACATCTTTTAAGGTCCCACCAAAAGTACCAATTGCTGTTCTTTTTGCAGATATTATATAAACTTTATTCATTGTTTCTACCTCCTGTATAGTCTTATTACTATTAAGTACTATATCAACCCCATCTTTATAGCTTCCTGTTCTAATTCTTTTCTGAAGTCTGGATGAGATATTGATATTAACTTCTTAGCCCTTTCACCCGCACTTCTACCCCTCAAGTGAGCTACTCCCCATTCTGTTACCACATAATCCAAATCCTGTCTTGGGACGGTAATAGGAGCTCCTTGTGGAAGCATAGGCACTATCGTTGAAATGCTTCCTTTTTTTGCCGTGGATCGTAGGGCGATGATACCTTTCCCATTTTTGCTTTTTATAGCTCCTCTATGAGTGTCTAACTGGCCTCCTGTTCCAGAAAACTGTTTGGTACCTATTGCTTCTGAAACAACTTGTCCAGTCAGATCTAACGAAATTGCTGTGTTTAAACTTACCATATTGTCGTTCTGACAAACAACGTAAGGATCATTAACAAATCTCCCCCTGAGCTCAAAAATACCAGGATTATCGTCAATGAATTCATACATTCTCTTTGTTCCAAGAGCAAAAGCTATTACAAATTTCCCCTTCCAAAGAGACTTCCTCATATTGGTTATTACGCCCTTTTCAAAGAGATCTATCATTGATTCAGTAAGCATTTCAGTATGAATACCTAAATCTTTTTTTGTTTCGAGTAGTTTTCCTACCGCATTGGGTATTCCACCTATCCCTATCTGTAGCGTTGAACCGTCTTCTATGATATCTGCTATGTACTGAGCAATCTTTTTTTCTTCTTCTTTAGGTTCTGAAATAGGTATTTCAGGGATCTCCCAATTAGACTCGACAACAACATTTACATTGTTTATATGCCATTCAGTGTCCCCATGCACAAATGGCATTTTTTCATTGACCTCCATTACAACTATATCAGCATTTTCTGCCAAATCTTTTTCATACACATTAGAGATACCTAAATTAAAGTATCCAGTTTTTTCTCTCATAGGAGTGGAAGTTCCCCAAAATACCAAGGTATTTCCTTCCTCTTTTTCAGCCATAACCTTGTCTAAACCAGCCATATGAAGATTATTGGGTATATAATCAATTATCTTTAATTTATCTTCATACTTGGATTTTCTCGTTGGTTCTGAAAAAAACCATGTTTGTAACTCGAAAGTACCTTCATATTCTTTATTCAAAAAGAACTCATAATGTCCCATATCTAAACAAGTTATTACTTTTATTTTTTCAAAATGATCTTTAAATTTATGAACATTTTTCAAAAAGCCTTGGCCTTCAGCTGCTGCCATGCTCACAACCACCGAAACTCTTTTCGGTAGGCTTAATATAGCATCATCAATTGACATTAATTTTTGCTTATATTTTTCTTTCCACATTTTGAAAGTACCTCCTAAATCAAAAATTTAAACTACATTCAGAAATTCTAAAACTTGCTTCAACGCTTCTTGGTCCATTAAATGACTCAACAGGATAGGGAAAAGCTCCATTCTATAACCCTTTTAAAAACCATTTTATTTCTAAAGTATCTATAACATTCAAAAAATGGTTATAGATTAGTTCCCCCGTTTACATCAAAAACATGACCTGTCACATAAGAAGCTTCATCAGAAGCTAAAAATAATACTGCATTCGCCACCTCTTCAGGTTCTCCCATTCTTCCTAAAGTTATCTTTGATTTTATGCTTTCTAATACTTTTTCAGGAATTTTTTCTGTCATTGGGGTCTTAATGAACCCAGGAGCGACAGCGTTAACCCTAATATTCGCACCTTTTCTTGCAAATTCCTTAGCCCAAGTATATGTCATAGATATAACTCCACCTTTTGAAGCTGCATAGTTAGTTTGTCCAACATTCCCTCTTTCGCCTACGATTGAAGAAATATTTACGATACTTCCTTTTCCATTTTCTAACATAAGGTTTGAGACAAACTGTGTCATATTGAAGACGCCTTTCAAATTTACTTCGATGACCTTATCCCAATCTTCTTCTTGCATCCTACCTATTAAAGCGTCCTTTGTTATACCTGCATTGTTCACTAATACATCGATTCTTCCAAACTCTTCTTTTACTTTTTCAACGAATTCTTCTATAGCAGGTCTATCGGTTACATCCAATAGATAACCTCTAACATTTTCTCCTAATTGATTCTTTAACTGAGAAAGAATTTCTTGGTTCATGTCTAAAGCGAAAACAATCTTTGCTCCTTCTTTAGCAAATTTCTCAACGATACTTTTCCCTATCCCTCTGCCTCCTCCTGTAACTACACAAACTTTGTCTTTCATTCTATCCATTAATACTCCACCTCACTTTAGTGATATTTTTCTATTTAACCCCATTTTACTGTGGTTGCAGCCCAAACAAAACCTATACCGGCTCCTACCATAACAACGATGTCTCCAGAGTTGATTTTTCCTTCCTTTAAAGCCAATTTCATAGATAACACTTGATCGTTTTGTCCAAGATGACCGTAATTTTCAAGATAAGTTGTTTGTTCCTCCTTCAAGCCCAATTCTTCTAAAACAGCCTTATGAGCAGATCTTTTAAAGTGAAGAATGGCTAAGTATCCAATATCTTTCTCACTATATCCGGATTTTTTTAAGGAATCTCTGATTACTCCATAAAAGTTAGGCATGGTTTTTTCATTCAAATTTGCTTTGAATTTTTCTGAATCTCTTACTGTAAAGTAATACTTATTAGCATCTTCTGGTTTCATAGGCCATTTTTTAGTTCCTCCTACTTCTATTACACATTGCTCTGAAAAAGAGCCATCTCCTCTAAAAGCGGATGATAAAATCAAATTCTTATTTAAATTTTTCCTTAATATTAAAGCTGCCCCTCCTGCTCCAAGATCGAACATAAAAGAGGTTTCTGGAACTTCATAATTGATCAAATCACCATTTCTGTAACCACTTACAAGTAATACGGTATTCAAATTGTCATTATTCATCATAAGGGATTTGGCTGTCTCCATTCCAACCATCATCGATCCACACATTGCCTCCATATCAAATCCCCATGCACGAGTGGCTCCAACCTCGTGGGCAACTTTTAAGCTAGCAAGCCAACATGGATAATCTTTGTGTTGGCCACCATTCCATATGACTAAATCTATATCATTTGGATCTATACCTGCGTCTTTGATAGCTTCTTTAGCCGCTTGAATACCCATATAACTTGTTGTGTCCTCAGGACCAGGAATGGGTTTTTTTAAAATACCAAATTTTTCTTCTATTACCCATTGTGGAATATTAGTTTTCTTGGCTATTTCTTCGGCATAGATGTAATTATCAGGTATGTAAACCCCTAACCCCATTATTCCTACATTCATTGCATTGCCTCCTTTAAAAGCTAACATTCAGTACCTTTAGAAACTCCAAACTTGCTTTAACGCTCTGTTGCTTTTTTTAAGATCAAAATATTATTTGCCAAATTATTTCATTTTCAAGTCTCAAAATATAACATATGAATCGTTCTTACATAATTAAAAACTTTTTCATAACTTTTATCAATTGATCTAGATCATCTACTAACGGAGAGTGTCCACAATTTTTTAGATAAATTAGTTGAGCATTTTCTCCTATATCGTTTTGTATATCAAGAGCCATTTGTTCTGGAACTACCAGATCATTCTCTCCCCACAATATCAAAGTCGGGGATTTTATGTTTTTGGCTCTTCCGTCACCTCGCTTTATCCCGTTATAATCTTCACTTATATTAAAAGTTGCCAGAGCATAATCTACATCAACCAAATTCCTCTGAGTTAACATATCATCCAAATATTCTTCGTATTTTTGAGGTTCAGGCTTATTGTGTGTGTATATGGTTGCTTCCCAAACTACTTTAAGAAAATCTTTGTCTTTATTGTTATATGCACTCAAAATTGGAATTACCTGAACAGGATCTTGAGCTATCTCTTCTTTAGTTTTTAAAAATTCATCTTTTATCGGCTTACCTTCTCCATCTTTTTTCAATATTGGATAACCTCTCGTTCCAACAGATTCCATTAGTATTAATTTATCGACATAACTTGGATAATCCGCGGCGAAAATCATGCAAACTCCTTCACCAGTTGACCATCCCATAAGATCAAATTTTGACAAGCCCAATTCATCTACGAACAATTTTAAATCTTCCTTAAAATCATCAAGAGAATCGATAGGATTGTTATAAGTTGAGATGCCAAATCCTCTTAGATCGGGGGCGTAAATAGTGTAATCTGAATCAAAAGCTTCCATAAAAACATCCCAATGTTTTGAGGAAGTCATATTTCCGTGAACCAAAAGCAAAGTCTTTTCTCCACCTTGTTTGTATCTATACCCCATAGTTTCACCGTTTGGAAGTTCTACTTTTTTTAAAATTGTATCCACTTTTAATCACTTCCTTCATAAATTTTAATAGGTGAATCATCTCTCACTATTAGTATATACACTTTTTACCTAAATTCCAAATTCAATTAACAATGATTATAGGTGATTAAAAGTAATTACACGTAATTAAACCCGATTAAGTAAAAAATTCTCATTTTTACTCTAAATTTGTAAATAAATGGACCATCGAATTTTTTTCGATGTAAATCAGAAAGAAAAAAATTGAAAATCATCCAAATTAATTAATTAGATCAAATTATAAGCAATTAAAAGCGATTACGAAAGAAATTCTGTATTTTTCTGATTTGACTTTTCAGAAAATAAGAATTATAATGAAAATGTAGATAAATTTCGTTATTTAGTTTTTTATATGAAAATTATTTTCAATATATGGAGGAAGATTCATGAAAACGTTGAAGAAGAATGCATTCATAGTATCGTGTCAAGCAGAAGAAGGGGAACCCTTATACGGAAAAGAACCCATTGTAAAGCTGGCTATCGCGGCTGAGGCTGGCGGAGCAGATGCTATCAGGGCTCTTTCTCCTGAAAATATCCGAGAGATAAAAAAATTTGTTAACCTTCCAGTAATAGGAATAACTAAAAATAGGAGCTTAAAAGGGGCATTTATCACAACCACTAAAAAAGATATAGATGATTTAGTTGAAGCTCACTCAGATTTTATTGCTATCGATTGTACAAGAAGAGAAAGGCCAGAACCTTTACCAGAACTTTTTGATTATTTGAAAAAATATTACCCTCACGTTGGAATAATCGCAGATATAGCAGACATAGAAGATGTGAAATATGTTTTACCTTTAAAGCCCGACTATATAGCAACCACACTCGCTGGTTATACAGATTATACCTCAGGAGGAAATTTACCAGATTTAGATTTAATAGAAAAAATTGTAAAAATTACGAATATACCTGTTATTGCTGAAGGGAATATCTCAACTCCTCAATTTGCAAGACAAGCAATCTTATGTGGAGCACATGCTGTTACTGTTGGATCGGCCATTACTAGGCCTCATATAATTGCCAAAAATTTTAAAGATCATCTTAAGGATTTTGGAAATGATGAAATTTCTGCTGTAGGCATAGATATTGGAGGAACTTGGACTCGTGGAGTTTTAATCGATAGATTTGGAGAAATTAAAATAAGTAAAAAGATACCTACAGCAGCGACAGGTAAAGAAGTTATTTCAAATATGCTTTCTCTAATTAAAGATTTAATAACGAATGAGACTCACTTTATAGGAATTGCTACCGGCGGAAAAATTAATTTTAAGTCAGGAATTGTCAATTTTTCAACTGGTTTGATTCCTGATTGGGAAGGAGTACAAATTGCAGATATCGTAGAACAAGAATTTCATATAAGGCCAAAGGTTGATAATGACGCTAATTGTGCTGCATATTTTCAACATTACATCACAAAAGTTAACAATTTATTGATGATAACCGTAGGAACAGGTCTTGGTGGAGGAATAATTAGTAATGGGACGATAATAAGAGGAATTATGGGAGGGGGTGGAGAAATAGGACATATTGTATTTCCAGGAAATAATAAACGATGTACTTGTGGAAAAGTTGGTTGTATTGAAACTTTACTTTCTGGAAGATACTTAAGAGAAAAAGTCTATGAAAAGAATGATGAAAAATCCATAAAAAATATAAAAGATTATGCAAAAGTTATGGCTTGGTTAATTGATACAATTAAAACTACCATAGACTTTGAAAAATGTTATCTTGGTGGAGTCATTCCAAAGTATGGTGAGAAAGTATTAAAGGAAATTCGAACCTCTTATGAAGAAATAAGAAATGAAAGTGGCGATTTTATCGAATTTAGCCAATTAGGCGAATTTGCAGGCGCAAGGGGATCGGCAATACTTTCATTTCAAAAAGGGGAAATCTAAAAATGAGTAAAATTCAAGCTTTGCTTAATTCTAGGGCGTCTACTTTCAGTAAGTCTGAAAAAAAAGTAGCTGAATATATATTGAATAGTAAAAAAGAGGACATAACAAGAATTACCATAACTGAATTAGCTTCAAAATGTAGAACAAGTGAGGCTACAATTGCTAGGTTTGTTAAAAAAGCAGGTTTTGAAACGTTTCAAGATTTCAAACTCACCTTAGCCTTGGATAATAAGGAAGACACATTTAAAGAAGAAAAAGATATTACCATCTTCAAGAATGATCCTCCTCAAGAAATACTTAGGAAAATTAAATTAGGTTCTCTTAAATCGATTGAGAGCACAGCTTCAATACTAGACATAAATAAGTTTTTACAAGCTGCAAATTTCATTAGATCTGCTAAAAGGATAGAGATTTACGGTGTAGGATCTTCATCAGCGGTTGCCAAAATATTACAATATAAGCTGACAAGGTTAGGCTTCTCGTCTTACGCACTGGAAGACCCTCACATGCAAGCTATCTCCGCGGCTACTTTGAGCTTTGGGGATTTAGCAATCGGAATAAGCCAAAGTGGGTCCACTAAAGACACAGTAGATTCATTAAATATCGCCAAAAAGAATGGAGCAATGACTATTAGTTTGACTGAACATGTCAACTCCCCTATTACAAAATCTTCTGATGTTGTATTAGAAATATTCTCTGGTGAAAACCCTGTAAAAACTAGCGCAGGTAGATCTATCCTGGTTCAAATTTTTGCTGTGGAAATATTGTCTGGTTTGTTGTATTCAATAGAATATGAAAAGGCTTTAACTACAGGAAAAGACACTGCAAGAGCAGTTGTTAATAAATTATACTGAGGTGGTTGTAGTGAAATATCGTAAACAAGTTACAATTGTCGGTGGGGGGATCGCAGGGTTCCATGCAGCGATAGCAGCTTCAAGAAGCGGTCTAAAAACATTATTAATTGAAAAGAATTCTACAATTGGCGGGCTTACTACACTTGGGTTGGTTAATCCATTTATGAAATATTGGCTAGATAACCAACTATTGATAAAAGGAATATTTCAAGAACTAATTGAAAGGTTAAAAAGAAAAGGTGGGGTATTCTTCAACACTTTTGACAGCGAGTTAATGAAGATTGAAATGATGAAAATGCTTAAAGAAAGTGAAGTTGAATTATTATTTAAAACAATGGTGACAGAAGTAATAAAAGAAGAGAACAAAATTATTTCCTTGAAGGCTCAATCCTCAAATGGTGAAACAATAGAAATTGAATCCGACTTTTTTGTTGATGCCAGCGGCGACGGAATAGTAGGGTATCTTTCTGGAAATAAATGTTTTGTAGGCAATGAATCTGGTAAAAATCAAGCTTTAACAATAATGTTTACTGTTGCAGGGGTTGATTTTGAGAGTATCAGAAGTGATGTAAAAAATAATCCTAAAAACTTCTTTGCATGGGTTACTCCAAATATGAAGGTTATTTCTGTTGCCGGTTATTTTAAAGAACTAGAAGAGGCCAAAAAAGAAGATCCTTCATTACCCATAGACCATTTCTTTTTCGTTCAGTCACCTGGTAAAGGAAGAGTGACAGTTAATACTATGAATATCTCTAAGGACTCAATTGATAACTCAGAACTTTCAAGAAGTATATTAGAAGGAACCATAATGGTGGAAAAGATATTCAATTTTGCAAAGGGATATGTAAAGGGGTTTGAAAACGCCTACCTTGAAAAAATAGCCCCCGAAATTGGGATAAGAGAAAGTAGAAGAGTTAAAGGAATGTATACTTTTACTGGAGAAGATGTAAGAACATATAAAAAATTCCCAGATGGGGTGGTGAAAGGTTGTTATGGAATTGATATTCACTCAGATGAAAAGAAAATAGATGAAAAAGAAAAAGGTTTTATTCCGAAATATGATGATTACTATGAAATACCTTTACGATCGTTAATATCAGAAAGTTATACAAATTTAGCAATAGTTGGAAGGTGTTTTTCTTCAGATTTCGAAGGTCAATCCGCTGCAAGAATTCAACCAACATGTGCAGGTATGGGGCAAGCAATTGGTTCAGGAATTTATTTGGCACTAAGCAAGAATACCGAACTTCTGAAGATTCATCCTGAAGAAATAGAAAACCAGATTCAAAAGGTATCAAAGTTGTAGCCACGAAATGTGGCTGAAAAAGAAGGAGGTAGATTGGCATGAAAAAGTTTTTTGTGGTGTTGTCATGTTTGATTATCGGTTCGTTGGTGTTATCAGCAGAAAGGGTAACTGTTGAATTTTGGACGCTTTCTTTGTCTACATTTTCAGATTACGTTAACTCAGTTATAGATACCTTTGAAGCTGCAAATCCTGACATAAAGATCAACTGGGTTGATATCCCTTATAATGCTTTTCAACAAAAACTCATCGCTTCAATAGCCTCGGGTAACGTGCCTGATCTCGTGAATATGAATACTCCTTGGGTTATAGACTTTGCAGCTCAAAATGCATTAAGCCCAATCGATGAATTCGTACCTGTAGCAGACAAATATGTATACTTACCGAACTATTGGGAAGCTACTGTAATAGATGGAAAATCATTTGCTATTCCTTGGTATATAAGTCCCCGAATTTTGCTTTACAACAGACAGATTTTTGAAGAAGCAGGCTTAGACCCTAATGTTCCCCCAAAGACATGGGATGAAATAATAGAATATTCTAGAATAATTAAAGAGAAAACTGGCTTATACGGATATCAACCCAACATAGTTGCACATCTCGATCTTCAGGAAGAGGGCGTCCCATTAATTTCTGCAGATGGAAAAAAGCCCATAGTAAACACCCCTGAGGCAATTGCTAGATTGAAACAACATCAACTTGCCTTCAAAGAGGCTCTTATGCCTCAAGATTTAGGAGGTTATCAAGCAGCTAAGCAAAAGTTTGCAGGGGGAAAAATTGCTATGTTCCCTGTTGGAATAACTATGGTTAAACATGTTCAAATAAATAGTCCAAGTATATTCGAAGTTAGTGATGTTACCTCCTATCCTTTGGGAAAGGGTAAAAGAATTCCTGCGTCAGCAATGAATGTAGCAGTGCCATCCAAAGCGAAAAATAAAGCTGAAGCGGTAAAATTTGGACTATGGCTAACTTCTCCATACTGGCAAGTGGAGTTTGCTAAGATTGCAACAATTGTTCCATCAACGAAAATATCGCTTGATGAAGATCCTTGGTTTTTAGAAAGAGCAAAAAGAGATTTGAATGTTAAAGCACAATTACTAGCTAGTAAATCAATGATATATGGTTTTGATCTAGATGCCATCGGGAAAATAATAGAACCATCAAAATATTCTGAATTCAGAAGGATCCTAAATGATTATTGGATAGCTGCTATTAAAGGTGATTACACAGCAGAAGAAGCATTATATTTAGCTGAAGAAGAGTTAAAGGAAGTATTATCAAGCGAATTTTAGTTTTTTATTCATTGGTTAAAAGGCGATAGGGTATACACCTATCGCCCTTGATTTAGGAGGTGTGGCATTTGAAACTTAGCAGAAAAAAGCAAACATATTTGATTGCCTTTTGCTTCTTAGTAGTACCTTTGGTTTTATTGAGCATCTTCAGCTATTATCCGATTGTGCGAGGGATAACTTTATCTTTTGCTGATTACAATATGTTAACAGGTGAAACTAAATGGGTGAGGCTAAAAAATTATAGATGGCTTTTTAATTACAAGTATTTCTATATTTCGTTGGCTAATACTTTAAAGTATCTTATAGTTGTCCCTTTTATACAATTCACCTCAATAGGCTTAGCTGTTCTAGTCAATCAAAAAATACCTGGAATAAAGTTTTTTAGAACTTTATTTTATATTCCTGTAATAACGGGCAGTGTTATAGTCAGTATAGCGTGGAGATGGATATTCGACGTAGACGGCATACTCAATTATTTTCTTATGTCCCTGAACATTATAGAAGAACCGGTTTTATGGCTTTTAGATAAAAACGTAGCTTTGTTTTCATGTATGTTTGTTACCTTTTGGAGAGGCCTTGGTTATTATATGATTATTTATCTAGCGGGATTACAAAATATACCTTCAGAGCTTTACGAAGCAGCGGCTTTGGATGGAGCGGGCAGTTTTAAAAAATTTACCAAAATTACCATTCCTTTATTAAGACCTACAATGTTATTGTGCTTTGTTTTGTCAAGCATGGCCGCCTTAAAGGTTTTTGAGGAAATTTTTCTACTCACAGGAGGAGCAAATCAGACAACTACGCTAATGTTTGAAACCTACAATTTGGCCTTCAATCGCTACCAATTTGGGCAGTCAGCGGCTGTGGGAGTAATATTTTCTGCATTCTTAATTGCTTTAACATTAATACAGTTCAAATTTTTTGGCTTAGGAGGTGCCGGTAGTGAGAAAAAAAGGAAAAAAACAAATAAATAACAAAAAAATAATAAAAATTACTTTAAATTATGTTCTATTAATTATTTTGGCCTTATTTTTTATATTCCCATTTTTATGGGCTCTTTCTACATCCTTGAAGACTGCAACAGATGTCCTGGCTTGGCCGCCAAAGTGGATACCGAAACCTGCTACTCTTGATGCTTACAAATACGTCGTTGAAAATATTCCATTTCCGCGATACTTCTTAAATTCTTTAATAATTACAGCCCTGGGAATAATTTTTAATGTTGTGTTTGCATCTTTAGCAGCTTATCCACTTGCAAGGTTAGAATTCAAAGGAAGAAATCTTCTATTTTTCTTGATTTTGTTGCCTATGATGATACCCATTCAAGGAGGGCTAATCGTTAATTTCATAACTATTTTAAATCTTAAACTTTTCGATACTTATTTAGCCGTTGTCCTGCCGAGTGCTGTTAATATTTTTGGAATTTTTATAATGAGACAAAATTATCTATCTATCCCCAGGGATCTTGAAGATGCCGCTAGAATAGATGGTTGTAACGAGTTTCAACTTTGGTGGAAAATAATGTTTCCAATGGTGAGACCTGCGGCTACAGCACTTTCTATTATCTCATTTGCAGGTTTTTGGAATGCTTTTTTGTGGCCATTGATAGTTCTTCAAAGTCAAAATAAATTCCCTTTACAGGTAGGCCTTTCTTACTTAAACAGTATGTTTGAACAAAATTATAGATATATCACTGCCAGTTTAATTATTGCTTCTATCCCAATTCTTGTCTTCTTCTTTTTCACACAAAGGTATTTTATAGAAGGCTATCAAGGTGCCTTGAAACAGTGAACTTTTAGTTAAAATAAGTGTTTCTAAAGGGAGGCGCGTGACAAATGAAAAAAGGAATAATGTTTCTATTTTTTGTGCTTTATTTAGTGATTTTTTTGGGGGCAGAAGTTGGTGTACTAGTATCAGAAGCTTCTGAAAACTTCTACGGGCCCTCATCTTACCAAACCATATTGGAAGGGACTTTAAGGAGCCTAGAATATAGGAATATTGAATACGAACTTTTAGATACAACCATTGTAAATAACATTGGAATACCTGATTATATAAAAGTTTTGATACTTCATGATAACGCGTCTTTAACAGAAAGGGAAGTTTCCGAAATAGAAGCATTTCTTCAAAGAGGTGGGAAAATACTTGGAGGTTACGAAGCGACTCTTAGATATTCTGATGGAAAGATAAGGTCAAATTATATTGTGGGACCTTACCTAGGGATACAATATTCTAATTGGGAAAGAGGAGAATACAATTATATGCGCATCACAGAAGAAGGAAAGAAAGTTTTTGGTGAGGAGATGCCAGACTATATCAAAATGCCAAGAGGTTTCACTTTTACTTTTAAAACAATTGATCCAGAAGTAAAGAGATTAGCTGAATGGTCAAAAGATTCTGAAGGAAATCCTTCTACATCATATGAAGATAATTGCGCAGTGGTTTTAGGAAAATCAGGAATATTTTTCAGTGAAAATGTTTTTGCTTTAGCTTTGGGTGATTATATCTTCCAAAAACTAATTGCAAATGCGACCAGATACCTACTAGACTTACCTCCTACACCGATTGACGTAATAGAAATTGAACTATCAAAAGTTGAAAATAACATAAAAGAAATGAAAAACGAAATTGAAAGAATACAACCTCATGTCACAAAAGAAAGGTACTTTTCTTTATTAAATAGTATAAACGAATTGGAAAAAAGACTAAGGGACGTCAAAATAAAAGAATCTTCAATGGAAGAAGTGAGTAAACTGAAAGAAGATTTAAAAATTGTAAGGAGCTATACTTTTCCTAGTGATAAGATAGAAACCAGAGCAGTGTGGTTAGATTATTCTGCCATCGCACAAGCAAAAACCCCCCAAAATTTGTCTAAAATTATTAATGAATTATCCGATTTGAATTTTAACTTGTTATTACCTGAAATCATTTATCAAGGACGAACAATCTCAAAAACACTTAGCGAAACGACAGGGTACCCTCTATCTGAATTATTTGAAGAATGGGAGGAGGACCCTTTGCAAATCATAATTTCTGAAGCACACAAAAGAGGTATGGAAGTCCATCCATGGGTTTGGACATTTGCCATTGCACACACTTCTCCAAGTCCTATGATGTATTTACACCCAGAATGGCTTGAAAAAGATAAATTCGGTAATATTTATTCAGAGTCTCAGACCGTATGGCTTTCTCATTCTAATCAAGAAGCAAGAAATTTCATCAAAAATGCTATTCTCTTTTTGGTCAATGAATTCGATGTAGATGGAATTCATTTAGATTATTTAAGATATGCTTCTGACTATATGGGCTATGACGAGTGTACAATCAAAAAATTCTTTCAAGAAAGTGGAATAGATCCACTTACGATAGAAAAGTATTCACCAGAAACAGTAACTTGGCAATTGTGGAGAGAAAACCTTGTTACTTCTTTCGTTCAAGAAATTTATCGCGAAGTAAAAAAAATAAAACCAAAAATAATAGTAAGTGTGGCTGTAGGCCCTTCTTTAAGCGAATCAAGATTAAAATACAAGCAAAATTGGGGAAATTGGGCACAAAACCGATACGTTGACGTTTTGTTCCCAATGGACTACAAAAGCAGTTTAGAGGATCTTGAAATAGTTCTCGAGGGACAAAAAAATTACAGTAGATATGTTCATATCTATCCAGGTCTAGCAGCTTTTGCTCTTAAAAACGAAGATGAAATGATGAGACAAATTAAGGTTGTTAAAGAAAAGGGTTTCCCAGGTGTCGCCATATTTTCCACTTCTTATATTAAGAATTTGAACCCCACTACGACTAAAACAATTGATTTATCTCTTCTTAAAACAGGTTATTTTAGAGAAGATGCAATTACAGCTCACGCTCCGACAAAAGGCTTTTTTGAAACATTTATAGAGGAAATTGAAGATTCTATAGTGATCCTTCAAGAAAACGGGTTTTTAACAGATGAAGAAACTAAATGGCTTAAAGAAAAAATCAAAAATATTTTAATTTGGAACAAAAACGGAATTGTTAACTTTTGGCAACAACTATCTGCTTTAAAAATTCAAATTGCTTCCAATATCACAAACTACGATGCTTCTATAATACTAATAGAAGAAATCTACAAAATGATGGACATTTTAAGACCCATTTTATATGCAAAAGAAAGAGAAGGGAAAGCTCCAATAAAAGCTACAAAACCTCCGGAAATGGTTGTTGTGGAAAATTTAATTCCTTTGCCAAAAATGCAAATACAAAAGGTTTCAACTCCTCCTGTAATAGATGGGGAAATTGATAATATTTGGGAAGAAATAGAGTGGTCTAACAATTTCCTAACAAACGATAGAGGAGAACCTTTCCCCTTTGAAACTAAGGTGAAAGCCTTTTACGATGAAAATTATCTATATGTACTATTCTCTTGCGAAGAACCTGCGCTATATGAAATGAAAGTTATAGAAGGGCCGAGAGATACAAGAGTATATTTAGGAGATTCAGTGGAGGTTTTTATTTGGCCTGATGAATCCGTTCCTTCAAAATATTACCATTATGTAGTTTCAGCAAATGGAACTATATACGATGAAATTATGTTGGATTCACGTTGGAACGGGCATATAAAAGCTGCTACAAACAAACTAAAAGAAGAGTGGATTGCAGAGTTGAAAATAGATCTCCAAGAAATAGGCGTAGATGTTTCTAAAATAACCAGAGTCAACTTCACAAGAAACAGGTGGAAAGGTGATGCTGCATTATATGGATGTTGGAGTTGCACTTATGGGTCTTTCCATACCCCTGAAAGATTCGGATATTTAGAATTTTTATAATAGACTAACTAATACTATCCGTTGTATGAGAAGTTAAAAATGCATTTAATTCGAAATACCCACTTCAGAAATAGGTAGAAACAACGATTAACGAAAGGTAAAGTAAGTTAAAGCAAGAAGAAAAAGAACTAAAATATTGGATAATTATCCAAAATGCTCTTTGAAAATCGAAGTAATTCTTCAAAAAATTGAAAAATAACTAGAACTGAAGAATTTTCTAGAAAAAAATATGCATGAAAGAAGTACGGTTGAAGACAGGCTCACGCCCACCAAGGAGTAACCGTTCATTTGGGAAGTATTGAAAAGGTTTTAAACTTTCTAAAGAAACAAGCTAAGAAGCTGTTTCATACATAAGCGT
>NZ_JAIP01000005.1:0-17817 GCF_002924605.1 Petrotoga sp. SL27
AAGAAAGGATAGAAAGGATGGACCAAGGGATAGAAAACATGACTGCAAGTGCGCAAGAACAAAGTGCAAGTGCGCAAGAGATGAGCACAGCGATGGACAGGGTAGCGAAAGCGGCAACACAGATAAGTGAACAACTAGAAAGGTCAAGAAGTGTAATAAACGAACAAGTAAAACAAGGGGTAGGGATAAACGAAGAAGCGAAAGAGTTGAGTGAATTAGCCACAGAATTAAAAGGATTAGTTGGAAGTTTTAAGATATAAAATTTTGCTGAATTGTGCAAAAAGCTTTTTGCTACTTTATGCAAAAGTGTTCTTTATAATGCCTTAGAAACAATTTCCATATTCTCATTTGCGAAGCAAATGCCTTTGAGGGGTTTACCCCTCAATGTCCGGGTTTGCCCCTTAATGCACGGGTAAAGGGGCGCTGAAACAAGTTTTAGAGTACCTAAAGCCTGTACAAAATATTTTTTTTGAGGAGGAATCTCAATTGCAAATATCTTTAAATGGAAAATGGAAGGTTTACGACAATGAAAAAGAGTTTGAGTTTGATGGAAACGTCCCTGGAACCGTACAAGGAGACCTTGTGGATTTGAATCTCATGCCTCACCCTTATGTAGGAGAAAATGAAAAACTTTTCAAAAGGTTAGAATGGAAAAATTGGATATATTATAAGAAATTTCACATAGAAGAGATAAACAATGAGCTACGTTACGATCTTGTATTAGAAGGTGTAGATACCCTTTCAAATATCTACCTTAACGATAATTTCGTTGGAGAAACCGAAGATATGTTCATAGAATACCGGTTTGACATTAAAAATCATCTCAAAATTGGGAAAAATTCTTTAAGAATAGAGATTAAATCTCCAATAGACCTTCCTAAAAGATTTGAAAAAAATTACGGGAAATTACACGCTGGCGAAGAGACCGCAAGAGTTTACATAAGAAAAGCTCAGTATTCCTATGGCTGGGATTGGGGAGCAAGAATAGCCACAAGTGGGATATACAAGGATATTTACATAGAAAGTTATAAAGATGCTAGACTTTTCGGTTCCACTGCTTTTTTGGAGAATTTAGATGGAAAAGTTAACTTTTCCGGTTACGTTGATTCCCACATTAACGATACTAAAAACTACAATGTAGAGATCCTTTTCAATGGAAATCCAGTAATTACATTACCAGTAATTGCTAGCCTTGAAAATTATAAATTTGAAGGTTCTAAAAGAATCGAGAATTTAAAGCTTTGGTACCCACACGATTTGGGTGAAAGTTATTTATACGAAGTTGAGTTCAAACTTAAGAAAAATAAAGAAACAATCTACAGTGAGAAAAAGAAAATAGGTTTTAGAATCGTCAGGGTAGTGAGAGAAAATGACTCAGAAGGCGAAAGCTTTATCTTTGAGATAAATGGTAGGAAAATCTTCGCCAAAGGGGCAAATTGGATCCCTGCTGAAAATATATTAAGTTGGTTAAAAGAGAGTGATTACGATAAACTTCTCAAAATGGCTAAGGAATCCAATATGAACATGTTGAGAGTATGGGGAGGGGGCCTTTACGAAGATCCCACATTTTACAACAGATGTGATGAGTTAGGGATATTAGTTTGGCAAGACTTCATGTTTGCATGTGCCGAATATCCTGACCATATAGATTGGTTTAGAAAGCTTGCAAATGAAGAAGTAAGACATCAAGTAATGAAATTAAGACACCACCCAAGTATAGTCCTTTGGTGTGGAAATAACGAGAATAATTGGGGTTTTGAAGAATGGGATTACAAATTGAAAGTGGATGGGAAAAATCTTGGAAATAGACTTTACTTAGAAGATTTTCCTAAAATATGCGCCCAAGAAGATCCATCGAGACTGTATTGGCCATCGAGCCCATACGGTGGCAGTAGAGCTAACTCTTCTGAAGCAGGAGACAGACATGTTTGGGAAATTTGGTCAGGTTGGCAAGATTACAAATACTATACATGGGACAATTCAAAGTTCGTAAGTGAATTTGGATTTCAAGCTGCTCCAGATCCAAAAACTATTGATTTCTTTGCCGAAGATAATGAAAAAGATATATTTTCACCAACGATGTTAAATCATAATAAACAAGTTGAAGGTCCCGAAAGACTCTTAAGGTTCATTAATGGACATTATGGTTTGATTGGTAATTTTGATTCAATTGTTTATTTAACACAACTCAACCAAGCAGAAGCTATTAAAACAGGAGTAGAACATTGGAGAAGCAGAAAATACAAAACAGCGGGAACTCTTTATTGGCAAATAAATGATTCGTGGCCTGTTTTCAGCTGGGCTTCAATAGATTATTTTAAAAGGCCAAAAGCTTTATACTTTTACACTAAAAGATTTTATAATCAATTGTTAGGGATTGCCAAAAACAAAGATGAAAAGGTCATAATATCACTGATAAACGATGGAATCAAGACCGACGTTGATTTGGGATTTCAGCTTTGGTCTCTAGATGGAAAAAAACTGATGCAAAAAGAATATTCAAACATAAAAACTCCCGAAGATTCTGTAATAACTGTTGATCAACTCAATATTTCCAACATTGACTTAGATAACTCCATAGCTTACTTAATTCTAAAACAAAACGGAAAAATCATAATAGAAAACCACGAATTGTTTGCAGATTTAAGAAAAAATAAATTAAACGATCCAAAGATAACATACAAAAAAGACGGAAACAACTTGATATTGAGTTGTGAAAAACCGGCGTTGGGAGTAAACGTTAAGGTAAATGGGGAAAATTATTCTCAAGATAACTTCTTTGCTCTTTTCCCCTCCTATCCAAAAGTTCTAAATAATATCGAAGGGGAAATTAGTATAAAAAGCACTTTTGATTATTTGTAGTATAAAGATTTAAATTTATAAATTAAAGTGCACGACACTCTTTTTAATTTTTAAAAACAAAAAATATCTTCAACATGGCGGTGTGTAAAAATGAAGAAAGTAAGTTTGATTTTATTGGCTTTATTTGTTTCACTTTTTTGTTTAGCCCAATCATCAGTAGAGGATGAAGAAAATGAACTTAGCTTACTAAAAAATGGCTATTTCAATAGTCCTTTGTCAACTGAACAACCCCTGGAAAACGGGGTACTTGATAGCAAAGGAAGTTGGGCTCTATTTTTTGAGGGAGATGCCAAAGCTACAATTATTGAAAGTGTTTTAAAAGTGGAGGTAATTGACAATGGCCCAAATGACTGGTCGGTGCAATTGTTGCAATCTCCTATAAAAATTGAAAGAGGCGGTCAATATAAAATTGTTTTTGATGGGAAGGCAGAAAGCAATCAATCTTTGGCTGTAAAGATTGGTGGTACTGCACTTAGAGGGTGGACAGCTTATTTCCAGCAACAGTTTGAATTAACTCCGCAATGGAATACCTACGAATCAAGTTTTACCATGTACCAAGGCACAGATGAAGATGCGCGTTTTGAATTTTGGTTTCTTGATAATGGAAACTACTTTATAGACAATGTTAAGTTGATAAAAACAGGAGATCAATTTCTACCTGAAGAAGGTACATTAACAGAAGAGGATGAAAATGAAGTGGAAAACTGGAAATTAATTTGGGAAGAAGATTTTGACACCATAGATCCTGATGTGTGGACATTTGAACTTGGAAGTCCTGATTGGAATGGAGACGGAATTCCGGATCGCTGGGGAAACAATGAGTTACAATACTATACTGACAAGAATGCATCTATTCAAGATGGTAAATTGGTTATAACAGCAAAAGAGGAAACAATTACTGACATGAACACTACTTTTTATTATACTTCCAGTAGAATGATCACAAAAGGCAAATATGAAGTACAGTACGGAAGAATAGAAGTCAGGGCCAAAATGCTAGTTGGTCAGGGTATATGGCCCGCCATTTGGATGTTAGGAAATGATATTGATGATAATCCATCGCCAGCTTGTGGTGAAATTGATATAATGGAATATTTAGGGCACGAACCAAACAAGGTTTATGGTACCGTTCACGGCCCTATTTCAGCTGGAACAGGTGTTGGATCCTATTATATCTTAGAAAACGGAAACTTCAATGATGATTTCCATGTGTTTGCTTTAGAATGGGATGAAGATGAAATAGAATTTTATGTCGACGATGTTTTGTACTGCATTGTCAATAAATATGAAATTGGTGAAGAAGATTGGGTTTTCGATCATCCTTTCTTCTTTATACTAAACGTGGCTGTTGGAGGAAATTGGCCTGGTTACCCAGATGAAACTACCGTTTTCCCGCAAAGTATGGAAGTGGATTACATCAAAGTATATGAAGATATAGATCAACGTTCAATTACGGGTCTTGAGGTTTGGGATAGCGAATATGAAAAAGCGATAAAAGAGAAGGCTGAGGAGATAGAAAATACGGATGGGGGAATAGTTAACGGAGACTTTGAAGGTCCTTTTATAAACGATCAAGAAGGTTCACCTGATAATTGGTATATCTGGGTTGGAAAAGGTGGTAAGGCTACTGGTAACATTGTTAATGGAGAGTTTAAGATGGATATAGAAAAAGTAGGTAATCAGACATGGTCCATTCAACTTGTTCAGTTCGTTAAGTTACGTGCTGGAGATTATACATTATCATTAAAAGCAAGAGCGGATGAACCAAGAGATATTCTTGTTTTAATACAGCATGAAGGAGATAGTTGGACAGTGTATGGCCAAAAATATCTTGAATTAACATCAGAAATGCAAGAATTTACCGTAGATGTATCTCTACCAAATGATGATATACCCAAATTATCAATTAATTATGGGAAAACACCTAATGGAAAACCAACTACTGTTTATGTAGATGATGTAAAAATATCACCAAAATAAATAATAATCTTTTTAAATTCTAATTTTAGGATCTAAAAAATTTAAAAAACAAAAAATATTTTCAATAGGGAGGTAAGCATAAATGAAAAAGATTTTAGCATGGGCATTGGTTGTTTGTATTAATCTTGTTTTATTGGCAAATTCAGTATTAATTCCACCAAATATCGACGATACTTTCTTATACGGTAACGAACTTGTGAAAAAACCTTCGGAAGCCGGGGCTTTGCAAGTTATTGAGTATAACGGGATAAAAACTTTGGGCGATGAAGAAGGTAATCCTATTCAATTAAGGGGTATGAGCACGCACGGGCTTCAATGGTTCCCAGAAATTCTAAATGAAAATGCTTTCGCTGTTCTTGCGAATGATTGGGAAGCGAATGTAATTCGCCTTGCCATGTATGTGGGAGAAGACGGATACGCAACAAATCCTGAAACCATAAAAAAAGAGTCATTCAAGGGATCGATCTTGCAAAGAAGTACGATTTGTACGTGATCGTTGATTGGCATGTACATGCACCAGGAGATCCAACCGATCCAATATATGAAGGAGCGCAGGAATTCTTTAAAGAAATTTCAGAATTGTATCCCAATGATCCTCATATCATCTATGAATTATGTAACGAACCAAATGGTATCCCAAATGATAAAACTGGTTGGCAAATTGTAAAAGATTATGCCGAACCTATTACTGAAATGTTTCGAGGAAACGGTAATGAAAACATCGTTATTGTTGGAAATCCCAATTGGAGCCAAAAACCTGATTTAGCTGCTGATGATCCAATCGACGATCAAAATACCGTTTACACCCTTCATTTTTATGCAGGTACCCATGAGCCATCACCAGATAGTTACGTAATGAAAAATGCAATTTATGCAGTGGAGCACGGTGCCCCTATTTTTGTATCTGAATGGGGAACAAGCGAAGCTACCGGCGATGGTGGACCATATATAGAAGAATCAGATGAATGGCTTAAGTTTTTGAACGCCAATAACGTTAGTTGGATTAATTGGTCTCTCACTAATAAAAATGAAAAATCTGCGGCATTTACACCATACGTATATGGTGAATCTAAAGCAACAGATCTTGATCCAGGACCTGATCAAATATGGTCACCAGAGGAACTAAGTGTATCAGGAGAATATGTTCGTGCACGTATAAAAGGCTTAGAATACGAACCAATCGACCGTTCATATTATTACAAAACATTATGGGATTTTGATGATGGGACGACGCAAGGCTTTGTAGTAAATTCCAACAGTCCTGTCACTGATGTAACGTTGACCAATGAGGATAATAGATTAAAATCTCTGGTTTAGATGCAAGCAACGACGTTAGCGAAGGAGGATTTTGGAACAATCTTCGTATTTCAGCGGATGATTGGTCCAACGCAGTCGATATTACCGGGGCAGAAAAAATAATGATAGATGTTATTTTAACATCTCCTGCAACTGTTGCCATTGCAGCAATTCCCCAAGGACCCGGCAATGGCTGGTGGACTAATCCTGTTCGTGCCGTAAGGCTCTTCCCAAATGATTTTATCAAACAAGTTGATGGAACTTACAAAGCAGTTCTAACAATTACGGCTGAAGATAGCCCTGGCTTGGAAATAATCGGCATGAGTGACACAGACAATACGATTCAAAATATCGTTCTTTTCGTAGGTACAGATGGAACAGATGTAATTTATTTGGATAATTTTAAGGTTTCTGGCAAAAAAATTGAAATTCCCATTATCCATGATTCGTTAGGTGAAGCAAAATTACCATCGGATTTTGAAGATGACACTCGTCAGGGTTGGAAATGGAGTAGTGACTCAGCAGTGCAAACAGCTCTTACCCTAGAAGAAGCCAACGGTTCAAAAGATTTATCTTGGAAAGTAGCATATCCTGAAGTAAAGCCAAGTGATCCGTGGGCATCCGCACCACGTTTAGATCTCTGGATGGATGGCCTAAAACGTGGGAATAAAAATTTCTTGTTTTTTGATTTTTATTTAGCTCCCGATAGAGCTTCGGAAGGAACTATTGAAATAAACTTGGCGTTTCAACCACCATCAGCAGGTTATTGGGCACAGGCATCCAATACTTATGTAATTGATTTATCAGATCTTGATTCCGCAACTGTAACAAATGACGGCTTGTACCATTATGAAGCAAAAATAGATTTAAATTCAGTTCCCAATATTGAAGACAACACTGATTTAAGAAATATGCTTTTAATTTTTGTTGATGTAAACAGCGACTTCGCTGGAAGAATGTATATAGATAATGTCAATTTTATTGAATAAAAAAGCAAAAAATTTTCATCTATAAGGAGCTGAGTATTATGAATTTTAATTTCGATCATTTAGCAATCACAGTTTCCGATTTGGAAAAATCTGTTGGATTTTACAGAGATATTCTTGGCTTTAGAGTTTTAGGAAAGCTTGTTCAAGACAATGGGAATTTCGCAATTGTTTACCTTGATATGGGGGATAAAGTACTTGAATTATTCAACTTTACAGAAAAAGGAAAATATCTAACAACTCAAAACGATAAAGACATGGGCATAAAACACTTTGCTTTTAAAGTAAAAAGTGTCGACCAAACCTTTAAATATCTAAGAGAAAAAGGGGTAGAATTCACAATGGAACCTACCAACGCTGAGGGCGGTGTACGAATCGCCTTTTTCAAAGATCCTGATAACATTCTAATAGAGATAATTGAGGGAGAACTTAATTTAGAAACATATTAAGGGTAACTCTTGAGGTGAGGAAAAATGGCAACGATAAGAGAAATTGCTAAAGCTTCGGGCTTCTCTATCGCAACGGTATCTAGAGTTCTCAGTGGAAGCGAGAACGTTACTGAAGAAACAAGAAAAAAGATTTTGAAGGTTATAAAAGAGTTAGATTACAGAAGAAGCCAGAGCATAAAAGGGAGCTCCTTTAGGGGCATCGGAGTCTTGGTTCCCGACCTAAAAACAGATTATTATGGAATGATAGCTGAAGGAATAGAAGAAATCCTTCTACAAAATCATTTGGAAATGTTCCTTTCAATATATAGACATTCTTTAGAAAAAGAGAAAGATACCTTAGAAGAGTTCTTTGCAAGAAAAATTGACGGTGTCATTGTTTGCACAACCTATCAGGATGAAGAGTGCTTAGAAAAATTCATTGAAGCAGGTATACCGGTTGTCGCTGTAGATAGGGGAAACTCAGAACTGAAAATAGATATTGTTACTATAGATAATTATGACTCTTCAATAAAAGTCGCAAAATACTTATACGAAATGGGCCACAGAAAAGTCTTACATGTCGAAGGTCTAATGGAAATATACTCTGCCAAGGAAAGAAAGAAGGCTTTTCTGGATTTTGCACAAAAGAAAGAAGATTTTGAAGTCATCTCTATTCCTGCAAGTTTTGACGTTAAAGATGGATATATTGCTATTAAAAAATACCTTGATAAATATGGAAAAAACTTTACAGCGATTTTTTTCGCCAATGATTGGATGGCCTTGGGGGGGATAAAAGCGCTGAAAGAAGCAGGATTCAATTACCCTGAAGATGTCTCAATAGTTGGTTTTGATGATTCCACGTTGGCTAAATATTTATACCCTTCTCTAACAACCATTAAACAACCTGTTTACGAAATGGGATTGAACGCAGCAAAACTTTTAATAGAAAAATTAGAAGGTAAAAATGAAAGTAAGGTGAAAAGAAGAGTTATCTTGCCAACAAAATTAATAATTAGAGATTCGGTTAGAAAAATATAATTTAATGATTTTTTGATATAATTATACTAATTATAGGACGGGGGATGGGGCAAAGGGGCGCTATATATTGTTTTATAGGTTCTAAAGAGAGTAACAATTATCAATGAGGAGATGATTCCCATAAAAATATACATTTCATTTGATTTTGAAGGGCTTGGGGGCATCACCCAATGGAACGATGTCACAAAAAATAATAAAGATTACAAACAAACCTATGCTGTTAAGCAATTGAAAGCGTTGCTAGAAGAGTTAAAAGAGCATGAGATCACTTTATCAGATTCCCATGCGGAAGGGAACAACATTCCGTGGGAGATCACAGATGAATTTCCAAACGTAAAATTAATCAGTGGTGGGATAAGAAAATATTACATGATGACCGGCATAGATGAGTCTTTCGATAGAATGATCTTTTTTGGTTATCATG
Source organism: Petrotoga sp. SL27 (assembly GCF_002924605.1). NCBI lineage: Bacteria > Thermotogati > Thermotogota > Thermotogae > Petrotogales > Petrotogaceae > Petrotoga > Petrotoga sp. SL27. The sequence continues at coordinate 9,015 of NZ_JAIP01000005.1, forward strand.
CTGGAGTAGGAGAAAAATACTCTACTATGGATCATACTTATTCGAGTTCTTCTATTCATAATATTTGGATCAATGGAGTAGAAATGAATGAAACGTTAATTAATGCAGCATACGGAGGTAGTTTTGGTGTTCCATTGGCAATGGTTGTTGGGGATGATAAACTCAAAAAAAAACTGAACCCATATTTTAAGCATTTATACTACGTAGAAACCAAAAGTTCCTTAGGCAGATATTCTGCAGAGTTTAAACCTATGAAGCAATTATTAGAAGAAATTAAAAGCACAACTAAAGAAATGATAGATAAAAACAAAGAATATTTTGATGTCTACACATTCAACTCACCCATCGAGATGATTGTTGAATTTTCTGACACTTCAAAAGCTGATATGGTGGAATCTATGCCATTAACAGAAAGAATAGATGGAAGAAAGGTGAAAATAAGCAACGACAATTATCGTGTGATTTTTGAAGCTCTTTTAGCAATAACATATATATGTGGAGCATAGAAAATAAGAGGTGATTAAAATGAGCGAAATACCAACAGATACAGCAATCTTTGCAGCTGGATGTTTTTGGGGAGTAGAATACATGTTTAAAAAAGTCACAGGTGTCATCGACGTAGTCAGTGGTTACACAGGTGGTTTTGTTGAAAATCCAACTTATGAGCAGGTTTGTAGCGGAAAAACAGGTCATGCAGAATCTGTTTTAATTGTCTATGATCCAAACATAGTAAGCTACGAATCATTAGTCAGATATTTTTTTGAAATTCATGACTTTGGCCAAGAAAATGGTCAGGGACCAGACATTGGAGAGCAATATAGAAGCGAAATATTTTACATAAATGAAGAACAAAAAGCAATCGCGGAAAAAGTAAAAGACGAGTTGATCAATAGAGGTTTAAAAGTCGTAACTAAAATAACTAAAGCTTCAGAATTTTACGAAGCAGAGGATTATCATCAAAATTATTATGAAAAAACAGAAAAAGCCCCTTATTGCCACTTCAGAAGAAGAATTTTTAAAAATGATTATATTAAATTCTCAGTGTAAATAATGGGAATAATTTCAAATTTAATTTTTTAATCGTAATTAAAAAAGGCTTCTACTAGCAGACAAAATTCTTCAAATTTTTCAAAAAAAAGCGCATGTCCAGTGTTTTCTAAGTTTGCTAACAATGAATTTTTTACTTTTTTATTCATTTCTATCATTTGACTTTTGGGGGTTATAATATCTTCTTCACCTGAAATGAAAAGAGTTTTAGCCGTGATATTAGATATTTCATTTCTAATATCAAATGTTTCGTTAGACGATGCAAGTCTTATAAAGCTATCAAACCAGTCTTTAGTTAAGGTTTCTTTAAATATCTTTCTTCTATTCATAAGCCATTCGTAGTTGTTGTTATAAAATGAACGAGAGTATATGTAAGGAAGTGAAATGTCAAAAAACTTTTCACCATCATAAAGTTCTGCTGCAACTTTCCATGCTTGACCTATAGACTTAAGATAGTTATCTATATGATCGGTTGCATTTGAAAGTACCAATTTATCGATCATCTCGGGAAACTTTAAAGCGAACAATTCTGCGATTTGTGCCCCGTAGGAAACCCCCATTAAATTAACTTTTTTTAATCCTAAATGATCAACTAATTTTTTTAAATCTTCGACATGAACTTCTATAGTATAAGGTTTGTCGGTAATTCTTGCGGATTTTCCTTGATCTCGAGTATCAAACGTAATAACTTGGAATTTTTTTTGCCATCTCTCTATATGGGCCATCCAACTTGAGGTACTCATCATAATGCCGTTTAATATAATTACCGGCCTTCCTTTTCCATAAATTTCATAATAGATACCTGGATCCTCTAAATACATTCATCTCTCACTCCTTTTTAAATATGTATTCCATATGTAAGGTAAATTGATAATTCTTTCAAAAGTGATTTTATATCTTTAATTCTATTCAAGAAAATTTTATCTATCCCCGTGTAATGGCTTATCCCCATTAGACTGTTTGCTAACAATTTTTTATCTTCTATTTTTGTTCGTTCAAGATTCTCAACATAACCCTTTTCAAATCTGTCATAATAATCATTTGCTGCCTTTTTTACAATAAATTCAGATTCTCTTACGATTTTATAGTATTCAGAATTACTCTCAAAATATTTTAAAAAGAGATAAATACCCCTTAACTCGTTTTCTGCCCTATTTAATTGTTTTTTTTGATTGATAGTAAGGAACCTTCTTGTCATTTTACCAATTATTTTAACTATCTCCTCTAAAAAAGCTTCTTTGCTTTCAAAATAAAGATAAAATGTCCCCACTGAATAACCAGCATTTCTTGTGATATTGTGAATATCTGTTTTATAATATCCCTTCGTACCAAATAGTTTAATACCGGAAGATAATAATTTAGTTCTGGCGGATTCGTCTAGGGGAATATCGGGATAAACCACATCTTCATCATCGAATATTAAAGAAAAATTTTTTATTTCATCATAAAAAATCCCGTTAGTTATAACCCTTTCAATTTCTGTTTTGTCATAACTTAAACCATTAAAAATATACCTTATAATAACAAATCTTACAATACCTGAAATAAATAATTGTTCCGCCTGAGTCGTTTCACGCAGTAAAACCAAAGAAACTCCCTTGCCATATAAATCTCTCAAGTGTTGTTCGTATTTGGGATATCGATATTGACCTTCTCGGTAAATTAAAATATCTTTTTTGTAGTCTCCCACTCCAGATTTAACAACGATGTCTAAAAACGAATCCATCCTGTCCTCGAAACTTTTACCAGAAATTGTAGAAAAGCCGTCTTCATAATAAATTACTATTTCGTTTAACAATTTAAGAAATATGTCCTCTTTGTTCTTAAAATACTTGTAAAATATCCCATTAGATAATCCGGCTCTTCTACAGATTTCGACAACGGAAACTGTTTCATACCATTTTTCAGAAAAAAGATCCCTGGCTGCTGTCATCAATTTTATATAAGATTTATTTTTTGCTCTATTCAACGTTATCTCCTTCGTTTTTTAATTTTTCTCCAATGTAAAACTTTTAAAAATATCTATAAATGTTTTTGGTTTTTCTATTATAATCGAATGTCCAACATCAGGAATAATTTCTAATTTCCCATTTGTACTTTGAACGATTTCATTAGCCATATTTTTAGTTATCAACGTATCTTTTTCTCCAAGAATGAACAATATTTCTCCCATATAATTTTTAGATATTTCTTCATAGTTATAATTTTCCAGAGCCCTTGCATTTTCAGTAAAACATTTTGGATTCATCAAAAGTGCATCGTTAGTTAGACAGTTTAGTAATTTTCTATCTTTTGATGAGGGGGTCATTGCCTTTAAAGAATTCTTCAGAAGCGTTCTATTGTTTTTTAGCAAATTCAAAACATAATAATTTTCTTCTGGAGTCTTCAAACCCTTTAAAGAAGGGGAATCAACAAGTATTAATTTTTCTACTTTTTCTGGATATCTAAAGGCTATCGACATTGCTACAGCTCCACCCAAAGAATGACCAACTAAAACAACCTTATTCAACCCTAAAACATCTATAAACTTTTTGATATATTCTGCATAAGTATCTATTTGAATTTCTTTCACCCAATCAGAGTAACCAAAATTTGGCAAATCAGGGATATAGACCTTAAAACCTTCAATGTTTTTCACTTTATTAAACCATCTGTGAGAAGCATAATTACCATGAATCATAACAACAGGGTTGCCTTCACCACTTACTTCATAATATAATTTTACTCCATCAATGTCAATATAACTTCCCTCTTTTTTCTTATTCTTCCAAAATTTTTTTGTAATCCACACAACAGGAATTTCAAAATATCTGAAATACAACATGTTCAACCCGTAAGAAAGGCCACGAGGAAAGAATAAAACAAATATTATTAACAAACTACCCACTATTATAGTCATAGGAAAATTGCCTCGTGAAAATAAAAACGGCATACCTGTAATTATAACAGAACCAATCAATCCTCCATTTAATGAAGCAACTCCGCCAATAATAACCATCGCCAAAAGATTCAACGATACGTTCAAACCAAAATCTGCAGGGGATATATATCCTAATGTATGAGCGTATAAAAAACCAGCTATTCCGCTGTAGATAGAACTGATGATAAAGGCTTGTAATTTTGCTTTAGAAATCTTTACCCCGTACGCCCTGGCAGCCAATTCACTGTCTCTTACCATATTGAATCTCTTTCCTGAAGGAGACTTTACTATTAAACTTGTTATATAAATCAAAAGACTATAAAAAATCAAATTCAGTAAATATGTATTAAAATCAGACTCAAAAAAAGCGGGGATGTTCCTCATTCCAGTTCTTCCGCCAAATATATCCATTGAGGCAATTATCTCTTGTACCGCTATACCAAATGCCATAGTTGCTATAGCTAAATAAAAACCCTTCAGTCTCATTGCTGGTAATGCTATTACCATTCCAAACAAAGTGGAAAAAAGAATAACGAAAATTAAATTTAAAAATATAGGCATATTTAAACTCATTGTAAAAAAAGCGCTTGTGTAGGCTCCAATAGCCATAAAGGCAGCATGTCCTATCGAGATCTGACCTGTGTATCCAAATATTACATTTAAACCTAAAGCTGCGATTGCAAAGATAATTATATTAGAAAACACTAACAATAAAAACGATTTGGAAATAAATATTAGACCCAGGAGAGAACCAATTATTAACGTATATAATGCAGTTTTCATTATTCTCACACTCTCCCTTCAAAATCTTTCCCAAATAAACCAGAAGGTTTAAATAACAAAACTAATATTATCAATACAAGAATAATAGATAATTGGTAATCAGGTGATATATAAATCCCAACCAACTTTTCTATTATCCCTAAAATCAGCCCACCTATAATAACACCAAATAGATTTGAAAAACCTCCAAGTACACCTGCTGTAATACCATACAATTGCATATTTATCAACATGCTGGGATGCATGTAAGTTTTTGGAGCTGCAAGAATTCCAACCAAACTAACAGTGGCTATTCCAATACTCCACACGATAGCATCCACACGGTTAATATCTATCCCACATACAAGTGAACCGATCTCATCTTGAGAACGGGATCTAATAGCTATACCTAACTTATTATACTTTAAAAATATAGCTAAAAGTAGCATTACAGCAATAGAAATTATAGTAATCACAACATCGTTTGTAGGCATAACTAGTACCCCATTTTCCAAAAATAAGATAAAAGGCTTTCCTGAAAATAATTCTGGATAAGAAAAGTAATCCGTTCCCCAAATCAACATGACCAAACCTTCAATTACCATCAATAACCCTAATGTAACCATAAGCATCGCACCGTGAGACAAATGCTTCAAAGGTCTCATTAAAAAACGTTCAACAACCATACCAATAAGGTATCCTGAAAATACTGCTGCAATTATAGATAAAATAATATTACTGCTCACCAAATAAACAGTAAGCCCAATATAAGTTCCCAACATACCCGAATTTCCATGAGCAAAGTTTAGAACCCCGGTGGTCCTAAAAATCAAAGCTATTCCAAAGGCGGTGAGACCATACAATGCTCCTTGTGGAATCCCTGAAATTATGCTTTGGAGTACTTGCAATTCAATCGCCCCTTTCTTATTTCCCCAAATATAACTTTTTTAACCTCTCGTCCTTCAACATTTCCTTGGATAATCCTTGATGTGCGACATAGCCGTTTTCTAATATGTAGGTTCTATCACTTATTTTTAGTGATTTTATTGCGTTTTGTTCCACAAGCAAAATAGGAATATCAGATTCTTTTAAAGTTTTTAATACACTGTATATTTCATCAATTATTATTGGTGCCAATCCCAATGAAGGCTCATCTAACATCAACAACTTTGGAGAAGCCATAAGGGCTCTGCCCAATGCCAACATCTGTTGTTCTCCTCCCGATAAAGAACCTGCTTTCTGCTTTTTTCTCTCTTTTAAAACAGGAAAAAGATCGTACACATATTTAGAATTTTTCGAATATTCTCCCCTTAAGTACGTTCCCATTCTCAAATTTTCTTCGACAGATAAACTAGAAAAGATTCTTCTATTTTCAGGACATAACACAATCCCTTTCTTTACCATATAAACGGTACTTTTATTACTTATATCTTCTCCCTCAAAAATCACCTTACCCTTTGATTTAACTATGTTCAAAATTCCAAAAAGCGTTGAAGTTTTACCCGCTCCGTTAGAACCTAAAATGGTAACTATTTCACCTTTATTCACAGAAAAAGAAATTTTTTTTACTGCCTTTACATGACCATAATTAACTTCCAAATTTTCAACTTCAAGCATTTTCATCTTCCCCCAAATACACTTTCACAACTTCTTCATTATTTGCTATATCTTCAGGAGTTCCTTCGGCAATCTTCTTCCCAAAATTCATAACGGTTACTAAATCAGAGACATTCATTACTACATTCATATCATGTTCCACCAACAATATCGTCTTCCCTCTTTTATTGACCATTTGTATAATACTTTTTATCTCCTCGGTTTCATAATAATTTAAACCCGCTGCCGGTTCATCCAATAAGAGAAGATCGGGATCAGAAATCACCGCTCTAGCCATTTCAACCCTTTTTAGCATCCCGTATGTGAGCTGAGAAGGGTAAGAAGTAAGTCTATTTTTTATGTCAAACATCTCTGCTACTTCTAAAACCTTCTCTCTTGCTTCTTTATCAAAATTCATTTTTGATTTCGAAAACACAGAGAAAAGTGAGTCATTATATTTGTGTATTAATCCAGAATAGATGTTTTCAAAAACGTTCATAGCCTGAAAAAGTTGCAAATTTTGAAAAGTTCTCGATATACCCATATATATTATGTCGTGGGTATCTAATTTTAAAAGAGATTCACCTTTGAATAAAATATCTCCTTTATGGGGATTCACTATCCTGGTAATTGTATTGAACAAAGTTGTTTTTCCAGCTCCATTAGGACCGATAAGAGCATGGATCTTTCCTTGACTTATTGTTATAGAAAAATCGTTAACTGCCTTTAAACCACCAAAGGTTACAGTAACGTTTTTGACTTCAAGCATTCTTCCACCTCAAATTTGTGTTTATGAATTATAAAGGGGGAAACACCCCCCTTACAATTATTTATAAAACTTCCAACAATGATTCAACAGAATAATGTATCCAACTTGAAGCAAAATCCCAAACTAAACCTTGTTCTGTTAAAACGGATTTTAGAACATACATAGAAGTCATACCCATTCTAGAATCAAAGCCTGCGGAAAACGGCTTATAACTCAAACCATGATTTTCGTCACCGAGGGTGATATAATTACCTTTCCAATTGTCTAAAGTCTCCAAAGCGGAAACTAAACTTTCTCTAGTCAAATCAGGACCTGCCCTTTTAACACCTTCAACGAAAACTTCTGCAGCTATCATACCAGCTATTGAATAGGCGTTAGGAATACCTTCATAGTATTCTTGCCATATTTTTATAGCAGGTTCCTCAGGGTTTGTAAAGTCTACGGCAACCCAAGCCATTACCTCAACACCATCTCCTGCTTCTTGAGCTAATTGTAGATAACTCACATCGGCGTTTGAATACGTCAAAAGATATCTTTGATTGGTCATACCAAATTGTTTGGCTTGACGCACAAAACCAACAGATTGGGGAAGAAACAGCATAACAGCTACGGCATCAGGTTTAACAGATAGTAAACGTGTTACTTCAGATGTAAAATCACTTTTAAAAGGATCCACTGCAATGTTTGCAACGGGCTCCATACCCAAGGCTTTTAATGTACCTACCGCTGAGTCACTGAACTCTTGACCATCTTCAGCATTTCTATAAACGATTGCTATTCTTTTATGTCCCTTTTCTACCAAATAGTTCATCACTATGTTCCCTTCTACTATGTAATTGGGTTGAACCGGGAAAATATACTTTCTCGGTGGAAGACTGAATTCTATCGAGCCCCCACCTTGATAAACAAAGGGAACGCCTCCATTATTCAGATAATCTTGCACAGCTAAAATGCCTGGGGTACCTAGCCCTCCAACGATAGAAAAAACACCATCTTGCTCAACCATTCTTCTAACTTCTACAACCGTTTTAGCAGGGTTGAACTGATCATCAGCTACTATTAACTCAATCTTTCTTCCGTAGATGCCACCGTTGTCGTTGATGTAATTAAAATAAGCTTGCATGCCTTGCGCCATGGGTCTTCCTATAGGTGCAACAGGCCCTGACATAGCTTGAAAAGTACCTACTAAGATCTTATCATCAGTTACCCCTACTTCCGAAAAAACTGAAACTAACAGCAAAACCACAAAAACCATACCAATAAATCTTTTCACCTTTCTCACCTCTCTTGATAAAGTTAAATTTCTTAAAAACTATCCTATCTTAGCTACACCTTAATCTCTTTAGCCCCATTTTGAAACTTTTTAACTACTCTTTTTGTATCCTGAGCTATCATTAATTCTTCATTAGTTTTTACTATCAGTACATCCACATCGGAGTCTGAAGTTGAGATAATCCCTTCTTTTCTATTCAACAAAGTATTTTTTTCTTTATCAATTTTAACTCCAAAGAAGTCTAAATAATCACAGACATCCATTCTTACATGTTCGTCATTTTCTCCCACACCCGCTGTGAATACCAATGCATCTAATCCTTTTAGTATGGTTATATAACTTCCTATGTATTTTGCTAAACGATATACATACACATCGTATGCCAACTTTGCCTTTTTATCCCCATTTTCTATTCCTTTTCTGATGTCTCTCATGT
>NZ_JAIP01000004.1:0-246038 GCF_002924605.1 Petrotoga sp. SL27
ACAAGTGAATCTTTTTGTGTTTTCAAGCCTATTTTGAGTTTTTCTGAAAGTATGGGCATTGTCAGTTACACTAATTTTTAACAATCTTTTTGGTTTTTACTCCTTGACATATCACCGATTAGCTTTAATGCAAAAAGTTAGCTACATGCATGTTACTATTTTAAGTAACTGTCAAACCACGTTGTAATTTCTTTTAATCTTCTTATTCGATGTTTTGGTTTTCCACTTCTACTTAACTCATGATTTTCTCCTCTAAACATAACCAATTTTGATTCTACACCGTTGTATTTGAGTGAAGTAAACATCTGCAATCCTTCAGCCAACCAGCAACGGTAATCTTCTTCCGAATGAATAAAAAGAGTTGGAGTTTTTACGTTATCTGCGTATTTCATAGGTGAGTGGAACCATAATTTTTCATAATCACTCCATGGTGTAGCTGCTTGTTGATCTTCAACGAAGTAGTAACCGATATCTGTAGTGCCAAACTTGGCAATCCAATTTGCTATACTTCTTTGAGAAGCAGCAGCCTTGAATCTATCAGTGTGTCCAATTATCCAGTTGGTCATGTAACCACCGTAAGAACCACCGGTTACCCCTATCCTACTTTCGTCTATGAAAGTGAATTTTTCCAACACTTTATCAACAAAGTTCATTATATCTTCATAGTCTATAGTTCCATACTTTCCTCTGATATCTGCAAACTCATCTCCTCTTCCATCACTTCCTCGGGGGTTGCAAAACATAACAACATAACCTTCGTTAGCCCAATACTGCATTTCATGGAAAAAAACATCTCCACCATAAACGGTTTTTGGACCACCATGAATATCTAGGATTGCAGGGTATTTTTTGTTCTCTTCAAAATTGACAGGTTTCATAACCCATCCTTCTATTTCTGTTTCACCTTTGCCGAGGAAGGTTAGCCTTTCTGGCTTAGATAATGTTTTTTCTTTTATTACCCATTCGTTGAAAGTAGTTAATTGTCTCTCTTCACTGTCTTCTAATTCGTATAGTTCTTGAAGTTTCACATCTCTCATCCCCACAAAGATGATATGGCCTTTAAATACATCAAAACCATCAACGGATCCGCCTTGTGTGGTTAATTTTTCCCTCTTACCTCTCTCATCTATTCTATTTATGAAAGAATTTCCATACTCTGTTGTTTCAAAATAAAGGTAATTGTTCTCCACTTTGAATTCGCTGTTAGAACCGTACCTACAATCAGAACCTACAGAACTCCATGTACTAAAATCAAAATCAGTTTGAATTTGTTTCACTTCTTTTGTTTGCAAATCCATCAAATAAAATTTGGGATTTTCATTGATTCCGTACTCTTTCATATTGGAACCTAAGAAGATTATTTTCTCTTTTAGAAAGTCTGCATAAACGTAATTGAAAGGGTCTTCATGTGTTAATTTCTCTAAACTTTCTTTTTTTAAGTCATATAAATAAAGATTGGATCTTATTTCCATTTTATTTTTAAAAGTGTTGGAAATAAACAGCATTAAATCTTTCTCTTTATTCAATTTAAAACCTTCTACGTTTGTCAATTCATCTGTTAATGGGATAATTTTCTTATCTTCTAACGTATAAATGTATAATCTATTTCTTTTCTTGTTGGTAAATCCCTTTCCATTCGACCAGAAAGGTATTTCATCTAAAACTTCGTAATCTTTTTCTTCTTTGAGCTTATCCAATTCCTTTTCTTTTTCTTCCTTTGAAAGTTTCTCCAAATTCTTATATTTCGGGTCGTAAATACCAGTTACAACAAACTTATCCTTAGATATAGGCTCGATATCTGATGCAAAGAACGGGAGTTCAAAATATTTTTGAGCCTCTCCCCCTTTGATGTTTATTATATAATAAATTGTAAAAGGTTCACCCTTTTCCTTCCTCTTTTTATCCTTTTCTTCTCTCACCGTTGAGAAGATGATATTCTCATCGTCCAACCAAACATAAGAGCTTTCTTGATTGAAAGTGGTAAGTTTGTTGATCGATTTGTTATCAACATTGTAAAGCCAAATATTTGAGAGATACTTATTCTCATCGACATCCATCTCAGATACAACAAAAGCTAAGTTTTTACCATTCGGTGAAAATTTAGTATTCGATATGAACTTGTACTTTGTAAAATCCTCTAAAGCTAATTTCTCCATTATTCTACCTCCTCACAAAATATAACTGTTACTGTTTTTAGAAACTCTAAAACTTACTTTTGTGCACCTTCGCCAAGTTTTCTACCCTGTTACCTTTTTAAAGTTAAACCCTAGTTTTCGATTTGATAGATCTTTGGTTGAGATATTTCCACAAAAGGATCGTGTTGAAATATTAAAGCTTTACTTTCCATACTTTCTTGCCTATCAATGTTATCTATACCTTCTGGCCCATAGGTAAGCTGATACAAAGAATAATTATAAGGTATACCTATTTCCTTCAATCTTTTAATATCTCTCAACCAATTTGGTTCTTCAACTGGGGCATCTGATGAAATGAAAAAAGGAACTTGTGATTTGTATAAATCATAAAATCTAAACGCATCTTTTACCCTTTCACCCAATCTATCTGCAATAAAAACTTTATCGGATTCAATGAATTGAGGTTGTATGTCTACAATAAGGTTATGTTTTTTAATCCTTTCTATTTGTTTAGATTTAAGCACAATAGCATGAATTATTCTATGCCTTAATTTGGGATTTACCATTTCAAAAACTCTTAAAATTTGTTCTATAGCCCCATCTCCTATAGCATGAGCAGCTAAATGAAGCCCATTATCTTCACAAAATTTAACGACCGCATTTAACTCCGTATCTTCCCATAATTCTTCCCCATACGTATCGTAATCGGTGTACTTATTAAGCAATAAAGCTGTTCGTGCACCTAACGAACCATCCAAATATATTTTAACACATTTAAATTCGTTAAAGTATCCTAGTTCATAATATTTTAAAAGCTCATTATAGCCCTTAACGGCAACCTTTTCATATACAAAAAAATCATTATCGTGTGTAAATGGTAACTCGTCTTGAGAAATACCATGTAAATCATCTGAATGAACAAAACCATACCCTTTTTCTTTTAAATACCTCTTTGAGGTTTCGTAATTATTTTTTACGTCAGTAAAAGGACCAAAAGTTTTATAAAATTTGTCAATCGCACCTTCTTTGATTTTTCCTTCTTCAAAATCCACGTAATTACTTGAATCTGAAAAGTCAATACTCTCCAAAACCTTTGAATTCACAACCGCAAAATGTCCGCATCTCCTAACCAGCATGATAGGGATTTCTCTGTTTATTGAATCTAAAAAATCTTTATCAGGAATAGCAAATTCTTCTGTCCAACCTCTCAAAACGATTTTATTTGGTCTTTTACTTACAATTTCTTCTATAACACTTTTAATTTCAGATAGCTTCTTTTTCTCCAAAGTTGGTTGAGAAAGCTTTTCTCCCAATCCCAATATATGTAAATGTGAATCCGTTATCAATGGAGTAACGAATAACTTTTTGTTGTGCTTAGTGCTTATAAATTTAAATTTACCATTTCTACCGAGTTTAAACAAAATTCACTATCCTCCTTTTTAGGTAACTGCTTTCCACCTTATTTCCAAATTTTACCATACACTTTTGTTTATTTTTTTAAATTAAGTGCAAGTTACAATTTTTAAGATTTATCGGCATAATTGACTATAACGATTAATAATTGACTAAGATCGTAAATAATCGCTTTTTATCAAGTTTGTTTTAATAAGTAATTGTTGATATAATGTTTTTGTGTGCACGATGCAAATAATGTTTTTGCCATTTTTATTAAGGTTTAAAAAAGGTGATCGAATTGATTCTTAAAAATGAAACTCAATTGAAAATATTGCGTGAAATATGGCTAAAGAAAAAAACAACTATGTTAGAAATTAGCAATAATTTACAAATAGATAGATCAAACGTATCTAGAAATCTAAAAACTTTGAGAAGTATAGGTTTAATTTATTATTCTAACAAAAAGGTAAAAAATAGTAAGCGGGGAAGAAAAACTTTGCAATTACAAATCAATTACTCTTTTGCATACAATATAGGGATCACCGTTACAGAAAATTTTTTTCTTGTTTTATTGATGGATCTGAATTTTAACGTAATCAGAAAAGAAACAATTTTCAAAGAAGTGAATGAAAAAACAATAGTCAATGATTTGATTAATTGCATTGAGATTTTTTCGGATTTTTTAGAGCAGGTTCTCTTCATAGCGATATCTTTTCCGGAACCGGTTGATGATGAAAAAGGGTTGATCTTATCTTCTGGTATTTTCCCTATAAAAGATATGTGTTTAAAGAATATATTGGAGGAACGAATAAACATTCCAGTTCATTTAGAAAATGACGCTAATGCAGGAGCTATCTATCACTATTATAAGAATAATGGTATTTATAGATTTATAAATTTCATGTTTTTAAGTTTTTATGTTAATAAAAAAAGTATTAATGCAATTCAAGGGAATGGAATAATAATTAACGGTGAGATTTATAAAGGAGCTCATAGTTTTGCCGGCGAAGCACCTGTAATTATTCCAATTTGGAAACAGAACGAAAAAGATTATATGGATATTTTAAAATTTCAACAGTATCTCAAAGATGAAAAAAAATCTCATATCTTGAAAGATTATATTGATATATATTCGAAAGCAGCTTCAATAATCATTAATTTTTTAGATTCTGAAATTTTTATATTTGGAGGGCATACAGAGATACTTCCACAATTTTTATTAAAATCCATGGTCAGTAAAACAAAAGAAAAAATTATAGATAATGAAAGAAGAAAGATAAAAATTGAAATCGATAACGATGGTTTAGAAAGCATAGCAAAAGGTTCTGCCATGTCCTTTATGAATAAGATTATGAACAATTATAACATGGCAAATAAGGTTTTCCTTAAGTTGAAAAAAACAACATTTTCTAATTTCTAATTACCCTTTTACTTTTTTTCATACTTTAAAAGTATTGCAAAGCGGTGGTTTTTCGTAGTGAAAAACTTGTAAAATCAAAAAAGGAGGTAAGTTAGAATGAAAAAGAAAGTATGGCTAGTAACGTTGGTTGTTCTGTTGGTGGGCATAGTTTTTTCTCAGGTCTTACCAACAATTCCAAGAAGCGAAACACTAATTGTGGATAATCTACATGGACGTGTTGGTAACCCTGGAAGTTTTAACTTATGGATACCAGGATCTCTCGCCGGTCATGGGCCTCAACAGGTATTGATGGATGCTCTATGGTATGTTGATCCACAAACAGGTGAATGGATAAACGCCTTAGCTGCCCAAGAACCTGTTTACAATGAAGATTTTACACAAATAACCATAAAACTGAGACAGGGACTTTATTGGAGTGATGGCGTTCCTTTCACCGCTGACGATGTAGTATTCACGGTAAAAAATATTGCAAGCCACCCGGGTATGAATTCAAGTGCCCAACTTCAAATGTACGTAAAAGACATTTACAAAACGGATGATTACACTGTAGTTATAGAACTTAATTCTCCCAATCCAAAAGCTCACAACATTTTTACTTCTTTAGTTTATGGGGCTCTTTTTATTCAGCCAAAACACATATGGGAGAAAGTAGAGAATCCATTAACCTTCACTTTCAACCCTCCCGTTTCAATAGGTCCATATGTACTTGATAGTTACGATCCTCAAGGGTACTGGTTCTTATTCAAAAAACGTGAGGATTGGCAAAGAACAAGCGTTGGTCAATTGTATGGAGAACCAAAACCTAACTATGTGCTCTTTATTTACTATGGTACCGATGACAGAAAAGTTGCGGCTCAAGCTCGACATGAATTGGACATGATTTTCGATTTAACCCCCGAAGCTTTCGAAGTCTTGAGGGAGAGAAACAAGTATTCCGTTGTATGGTACGAAGATTTCCCTTGGGCATGGATGGATGATGTTAACTCAAGAGGAATGTTTCTTAACAACGCTAGATATCCCTTAGATAACAAAGACGTCAGATGGGCGTTAACCTTGGCAATAAACATTGAAGATGTCATTATTTCGGGATATGCTGGAATAGAGAGAGTATCCGCTCTTCATTCTTGTCCTACTCAGTATTTCACTGAGATTTATTATGACCCTTTGGAGCCATGGCTCGAAAACTTCACACTGGATGATGGTTACAAACCTTATGATACAAACGTCGCTTATAGAATAGCAGATTGGGCTAAAGAATCGTACAATATTGAAGTGGAAGACCCCGAAGCAGTCTGGGGAATCGGCTGGTGGAAATATGATCCTCAAGAGGCAGAAAAGCTACTTTTGAATCTCGGGTTTTCAAAAGATAGAAATGGAAGATGGTTGCTACCAGATGGGACTCCATGGAAGATCAGCATTATTGCACCGGCTGATTTTGAGATAGATGCCACAAGATTAGCATTTGCAGTAGCTGATCAATGGAGAAATTTTGGTGTTCGGGTTAACGTAGAAACCTTAGAAGCAGGCCCATTATGGACAAGACAAGCTCTCGGTGATTACGATGTTGGCTCTTTCTGGGGTGGGATGTTAGCATCCTCAGGTATTCCCGATATTTGGACGTTTATCAATGGTTTTAAATCGGACTTCTACACTCCTTTAGGAACCGCAGTTACAACCCCAAATAATTATAGATGGAAGGTTCCCGATAGAGTAGATCAAATAATTGATGAGATGGGTGCTTCTTACTTTGCGGACCCGAAAGTTATGGAATTGGCAAAAGAGTTCTATAAAGTAGCTGTTGAAGAAATGCCAGTAATTCCAATGGTAATAAACAAAAAATTCAATGCCAATGATAACTATTATTGGACAAACTATCCAAATGCAAACAATCCTTATATGGCCAACGTTTCTTGGTGGGCTGAATTTAAGTTCATGTTGCCAAGACTTGAGCCAACTGGAAGAAAATAAACAATCTTGTATGAAACAAAAGCCCGCTCAATTGGGCGGGCTTTGCTATAAATTTTTCAAAAAAGGAGGACCTAAACTTTGAAAGTTTTAAAAACATACATTATTCCTCGATTAATTCAATATTTACTTGTAATATTCATAGGGATAACTATAACTTTTATTATTCCTAGATTAACTCCTATAGATCCAGTACAGTCCGCTATAAACAGATTAACGTCCTATGGTGGAGCTTATATGGAACCTGAGGCAGTTGCAAGTATGCAAAATACTTTAAAAGAATTGTATGGATTAGAGGGCGGGGTAGTTGAACAGTACTTTGCTTTTTGGAAACATCTCTTTACTTTTGACTTTGGCCCTTCCTTATCCATGTTTCCCACACTTGTTACCGAGATTATTGCCAATTCTCTACCATGGACTTTTTTCTTACTTTTCTTCTCTCTAATCATTTCCTGGATTATAGGAAATATTTTAGGAGGATTAGCCGGATATTTTAAAGAAAAAAAATGGTCAAACGTGTTGGCTGTAGTTGCGATGTCTATATATCCAATTCCATATTACGTTATGGCTTTAATTTTAGTTATTTTGTTTGTTTATATTTTTCCAATATTTCCAATGATGGGAGGATACAGTGTAGGAATTCAACCATCTTTTACTTGGTCATTTTTTTTGGATGTCTTAAGACATAGCATATTACCTGCAATTTCTTTGATTCTAGTAGGCATAGGTTGGTGGTTTTTAAGTATGAGATCAATGACATCCAACATAGTCGCAGAGGACTTTGTCACTTACGCAGAATTTGCGGGCTTACCCAAAAACAAGTTGTTATACAGTTATGTTATGAGAAATGGTGTATTACCACAAATAACTGCTTTAGCTCTTCAAATTGGTGGAATATTCAACGGGGCCATTATAACTGAAGTTGCCTTTTCTTACCCTGGAGTCGGCTCTTTGTTACAAAAATCAATCACCAACGGTGATTTCAATTTAATGATGGGGATATCTGTCCTCTCCATAATAGCAATAGCAACTGCATCGTTGATAATAGATTTAATTTACCCTTTGTTTGATCCAAGAATAAGGTATAGATGAGGTGATTATATGTTTGTAATAATAAAAGATCTCCTAAAAAGAGATAAAAAATTTTTGTTTGGATTTACTGTAATATCTATTTTGGTTTTCTTGGCTATTTTATCGGCATTTTCACCATACGATCCAAGGTCATGGAATGTTGTTCCAAAAGACAAATCACCCAGTTTTCAACACCTTTTAGGAACAAATTCGATGGGCCAAGATATATTCTGGAATACCACCCATGCTTTAAAAAATTCATTCATTTTAGGATTAACGACGGCATGCATTTCAACCATAATAGGCACCATAGTTGGATTAATAGCGGGTTACAGAGGAGGTATTTTGGATCGAATTCTAATGTCCATAAACGACAGTTTCATAGTTTTACCCTCTTTACCAATACTCGTATTCCTTTCTTTTTCTTTAAGAGAAAAAATGACTATCTTTGTTATGGGAGCTATACTTTCCATATTCTCCTGGCCTTGGGGGGGAAAACAAGTTAGGGCCCAAGTTCTAAGTTTAAGAGAAAGAGAGTTCACTTACACTTCTATATTTTCAGGGATGAACATGTGGAAGGTAGTTTTTAAAGAACATCTTCCTTTTGTGATACCCTGGGTGATAGCTAATTTTATTAACACGATTCTTTGGGCATTAGGAATGGAGATAACTTTGTCGGTCCTTGGATTGACTAGTCTAGAAACACCCACTATTGGCACAACTATCCATTGGGCAATGCAATATCAAGCAATTTTCAGAGGAATATGGTGGTGGATGTTAACGCCAATAATTTTATCAGTTATATTTTTTGTGGCATTATACATGCTTTCAGTTAGTATAAGCGAATTCTTGGATCCTCGAACCAGATTGCAAAGAATAAAAATGGGAGGCTAATATAGATGTCTTTACTTGAAATAAAAGATCTATCTGCTTATTATATTACCCATGTATTTGGTGTGAAAAGGGATGTAAAAGCGGTAGATAATCTGACCTTTTCAGTTGAAGAAAATGAGATCATGGGTTTAGCTGGTGAATCAGGTTGCGGAAAAAGCACCTTGCTAAAAGTTCTTTTATCTATGGTCAAACCTCCTTTGAAAGTCCTAAAAGGGGAAGTAAACTACTCATATGATAGTAAAAATTTCAATCTTTTGACCTTAGATGAAGAGAGATTAAGAAAGGTACAATGGGAAGACATATCTTATATTCCACAAGGTTCTATGAGCACGTTTAACCCTGTGAGAAAAATACGAAAAACCTTCGAAGATGTTATAAAAACACATAAAAAAAACTCTGATAAAGAAGTGTATGAAAAACTTATGGAAGAGCATTTAAAATATTTAGGACTACCTTTGGAGGTTTTAGATTCATATCCTCACCAACTTTCAGGAGGTATGAGACAAAGAACAACCATCGCACTTGCAACTATACTAGAACCGAAAGTTATATTTGCTGATGAACCTACAACCGCTTTGGATGTCGTAGTCCAAAGGGGTGTTATACAGATGCTTAAACAGCTTCATAGAGAGCATAGAAATACAATGGTAATGGTTACACATGATATGGCTGTGCACGCTAACGTTGCTGATAGGGTTGCTGTAATGTATGCTGGAAAGATAGTTGAAATTTCCAAAAAAGAGAAATTGTTTACAAACCCAAGTCACCCCTACTCTAAATTTCTCATAAACTCTCTTCCAAAGATAGGCGATAGAAGGCAAAGAGCAAGTGCACCTGGTAATCCTCCGTCTTTGGCTAACCCTCCTGAAGGATGCAGGTTTCATCCAAGATGTCCTTATGCCAAAGATATCTGTAAAAAATACGTACCAAAACTAATAGAAGATGAAAAAGGGCATTATGTTGCATGTTTCTTATTCTCCGATGAAGTAGAGGAAGGTGAGAACGTTGTCCAACAAACTACTTGAGGTTAAAGATTTGGAAAAAGTATTCCATTTAGGTGGAAGATTCTTTGGAACTAAATTAAAAGCTGTAAATAAGGTAAATTTTGATTTAGATGCTGAAAAACCTAAAATCCTAACTTTTGCCGGAGAGACAGGAAGTGGAAAAACAACTGTAGCCAGAATGATCCTGGGGCTTGAAACTCCTACTTCTGGGGAAGTTATATACAAAGGAAGGAATGTAACACACATCAAAAAAAGAAAAGAACTTATGGAATATATGAAAGACGTGCAACCCATCTTTCAAAATCCTTTTGAAACATTTAATCCTCTAAAAAAAGTGGATACGTATCTATTTGAAATGGCTGAAAATTATAAAATAGCAAAAACAAAAGAAGAGAAACAAAAGGCAGTAGAAGGATCACTTAACTCAGTCGGGTTGACACTAAAGGAGATTAGAGGAAGGTACCCCAACGAATTATCGGGGGGACAGTTGCAGAGAGTTTCTGTTGCCAGAGCTCTTGTAACAAGGCCTTCACTCCTAATAGCCGATGAGCCTGTTTCGATGGTCGATGCTTCTTTGAGAATGTCAATAGTGAATTTGTTTGCTGAGTTGAAAACAAAGTATAAAGTATCAGTTTTATACATAACTCATGATCTTGCAACCGCTTATTACATAAGTGATAGAATTGCCATAATGTTAAGGGGGGATGTGGTGGAATTTGGAGATATAGATAAAGTCATGCTTTCTCCTCTCCATCCATATACCCAAATACTCATAGAGTCTGTTCCTCAACCAGACCCAGAAGGAACATGGAAAGAAGATATAAAATTATCTTCTTTAGAAATCAAAGAATTTTCAAGATTAGGCTGTAAGTTCTATGAGAGATGCCCATTTTCAATGAAAATTTGTAAAGATGTAGAGCCTCCATATGTTTTTAAAGATGGGAGAGAAGTGAAATGCCATCTTTACTCTGAAGAAATTGAACACATTGAAAAGTCTGAAGAAACTGTAAACTAAGTGAAATTTAGGAACAGTGGGCATTGAAAAAAATAAAGGCGTTAAATTTCGGCGCCTTTATTTTTAGAATCTATATATGAACAGGTATTTGGTAGGTTGAAATTTTTGAAGAAATATTAATTCACTTTGAGAAAATAGCTAAATATCCTAGATTAGCAAAGCGGTATTTGATATCTTCGAACCTCATTTCGTTAATTATAATGTTTGATATCAATCTTTGAAAAGGTAGCCAGGTAATATGATCGATGGGGACCGTCATCCTTCTTGGCCTTCCTAAGTTTTCCCATAGAACCCTTCTTGTGTTTTTGGGTAAGGTTTTATCAAAAGCTGCTTCTAAGAATGTTACCTTTTCTCTATTTAAAAATTTGGCATAAGCTGCAGGATCAACTTTCATCAATGGATGTATATTCGAATTTAAAAACTCTTGAATGCTTTTAAATTTTCCTACATTTCTTAAATCTTCTTGAAAGGTTTTTATTAGCCTTTCTCTATCGTTTAAATAAAGTATGTTGTCTTTCTTTTTAAGTAATTCCCTTCTTGTAAATTCCAATGTAGGCGATTCCCATACAAGTTCAGCCATGTTTCCACCACTGGCTATAATGAAATTATGCTTAATCTCAGAATTTAAAGAGTTAACGATAACAGATACCATACCCCCAAGGCAGTATCCTATCATGAAGTTTCGTTCATGCCAAAGTTCGTTTGCCTTCAAAAAATCTATGATACTTAATACATCAACAACCGCATGTTCCCATGTGTTCAAGGTTGTATAAATATCGGCAGAAAAATAATTTTTGCCGCTCATCGATCCATTTGATGTTCTAGTATAATTGTCTGGTAATATTGGCACTACAGCCCTTATACCTAATTTGGAAAAATATCGTCCCATTTTTAAGATATAGGTAATATTTTTGGTTCCTAAACCATGAAGTATTAAAACTACACCCAAAGTTTTCCCTTTAGGCTCAAAAAGAAAAATTTCATTAGTTTCTGTGCCTTTTTTATTAAATTTGTATAAGGAATGAAATTTTATCAATGATTCTCTATAATTTCTGCCTTTATTTATGAAGGACTGAGTAAACTCAATATTTTGTTTTGCATAACTAAAATCTATTTTAAAATTCCTTTGTGTCATATGTTCATCTCCCCATTTTTGTAGATCTCTATTTCTATACCGCTTTTTTCTCTAATGTATTATCAGTTTCTGTATTTTGAAATACTTTTCTAATGAAACTCACCGTTTTTTCAACAAATTTCTGAGTTAAAATATCTTTTAATTCGAATTCAAAAGAATGCTTCCCTTTGGGATGAATTAACAAAGTAGAAGGTACCCCACATTCTTTTATCTTCTTATTTAACTTTATGGAAGTCATCACAGGAACAGTATCATCTTTTTTCCCATGCACTAGCAATGCTGGAATCATTCTTTCAGATATATAATTTATAGGTGAATATAACTTATATTCTTCAAATTTTCTTTTAGGAGTGCCTTTCATTGTTGCTGTAACTGCGAACTGCGCAAAAAGCGAATCAACTTGCTTACTCCACAGATCTAGAAGGTCTGAAGGGGCATACCAAGCTACCACTCCTTTTATCCCCTTCGTTTTTTCTAAATGATTATAGTAAGAGTGATATGCTGCATAGTAAAGGGTCAATGTTCCCCCTGCTGACGTTCCCATCAACACGATATTTTCTTTGTCTAAATCCAGCTCTTCACTATGATCTTTTATATAATTTAAGGCATCGTTGTAATCCTCTATCAATTCTTCATATTTGTTGAAATAACCATACCTGTAATCTATCGCAACAACGGCGAATCCTCTACTCGCTAAAAATTTGGCCCATGCGGTAACGCTTGATAACTTCCTACTTCCCGTTATCCAACCTCCACCATGAGCAAAAAAAACTACGGGATATTTGCTTTTTACCTTAGCAGGATAGTATAAATCTAATTTCAAAGGTATCTTATCTTTTTTATACTCTACAGTAATTGTATCCGAATAAGAGCCTTTCTTAACTTCCAACGGAAGATTCCCAAATACAGATTTCTTAATTGTTTTTACGTTTAACAGAATTATTAGAAAAAAAGTTATTAAAGCATTCCAAAAAAAGAGAAAAAACAAAAGAATTATCCCAAAAATCTTAAAGATTTTTTTATACTCATTTTTGTCAGAAACTTCTTTCTTCACCTTTTCGCTAATTATTCAAATCACTCCAATAGAGTTTTATGGTTTGTTCGTCCTAATTTTTTCTCTGTTTATCACAAAAATATCAGATTCTGAATAATAATTAGTAAAAAAAACATATTTTTTGTCCAGTGTATATGTTGGATAGAAACAGTCATTTGTCAACATGCCCGATAGATTAATCTTTTCTCCTTTATTGTATTCATATATACTGAAATATGTCCCATTAAACTCAGAGAATACAAGTAACTCTGAACCATTTGACCAATTATCGGTTTGATTATTTGGTTGTGATATTAACGGTGAAATATTGTTTTCCTCGTCAACAAAATAAACATTCATATTCGCCGTTTGATGGCGCACACCATAAAAACTGATTTTGTTACCATCCCATTTGGTGGGTCTAAATTTCATAAGATCCTTTGACTCTGTTAATTTCTCAAGTTTATCGTAATATAAATCGTATACCCAAACTTCCGTCCACTGGCCACCATCTTCATCCATAGTGAATAGAACCAAGGTGTTGTCATAAAAATATGGTGAATAAGCATTCTTATCGCGGGGACTTATTCTTTGAATCTGCTGAGTTTTTAAATTGTACAATACAACATCCCATTTACCAAACAATGTCGTTTGGAAAGCTAAATACTCATTGTTTGGAGAAACATCTGGAAAATATTCAGCAGAATACTCCAAATGAATCTTCTCTTCTGTTCTTTCTTTAAAGTCAAAAATATAAATTTCCCTATTTCCAATATATCTATCACTTACAAAATATAATTTGTTATTTTGAAAAATAGGGTATTCATCTACCCCTTTCCAAAAAGTGATCTGTAAAACGTCCCAATTTTCTCCATACAAAAATCTTTGAAAAGATAATGTTTCCAGAGCTTTTACGGCAAACTTTTCTACCCAATCAGCAGTTTCACCAGATTCTTCTGAGTAGGAAAAACCCCCACCAGTAAAGTATCCAAAAGCAATTGTGATATTTTCCTTGGTATTTGTAAATATGTTCATTGTAACGTCATACTCACTAATATTTATTGAGTTAGACATTGCATCTTTTATGTTTACATTATACATATAACTTCCAATACTTTTTATTTTTTCTGCAACTTGCTTTGTAATCCATGTATTATCGTTTAAATTTATAATCATATTATCTTTTGATAGATTTGCAGAAAAAGAGCCCAACGTAATGAGAACAAATGTAGAGACCAAAAGTATTTTTTTTATCATATCTTTTCTCACCTTATAAATTTTCTGCAATTTTCCTGAAATGATAGCCGTAAATTGAAAGAGAAATCATCTTTGGCAACGCTTTAGGTATTTTAAATAAGCTCCAAAAAAGCGTTCCCCAATATTGTTTTCTTTCTTTACCAATAATTCCTAAAATAATAATAGATTTAATAAAAGCGATCATTTCTTGGAAGCCTATTTTGGCCTTTGAGAATCCCGGTACCTTATAATTAGACAAAAATTTTTTCAAACGATCATAATAGTTTTTGGGCTGATAAAGCTTAGCAACAAGATTTTTGTAATTTTTGACAAGAAATTCCAAATTCATCTTTGGAATAATATTCGTATTGATATCCACATTGTTTCCACTTATTTCTCCCCGTAACCTATTTTCCTTGAGTAATCTTGAATATAATTCACTTCCCCTTGGGGCATTCAAAATTCCAACCATGGCGGTAACTATGCCGTTTTTTTGTATAAAATCAAATTGACTATCGAAAATTGTGGGTTTATCGCTATCAAAACCGACAATAAAGCCTCCTTGAATTTCAAAACCAAAACTTTGAATTTTTTTTATAGATTCTTCAAGATCTTGTTTAATATTTTGATACTTGTTAGCTTCTCTTAAACTATCCGGATCAGGGGTTTCTAAACCAATAAAAACTCTGTCAAAGCCTGCTTTGAACATCAAATTCATGAGTTCATCATCATTAGAAAAATCTATAGAAACTTCGGTATAGAAAGAAAATGGGTAATCATGAGTTTTTTGCCACTCAATTATCGAGGGTAATATTTCTTTTTTTAATTTCGATTTATTTGAGATAAAATTATCGTCTACAAAGAAAACTGAACGTCTCCAACCTGCATCATATAAAGATTGAAGTTCTTGGTTCAACTGTAGACTTGTTTTGGTTCTGGGTTTTCTACCATTCAAAGCCGCAATATCACAAAATTCACAGTTATATGGACAACCTCTGGAATACTGAATACTCATAGATCCGTACCATTTGAGATTTAACAAGTCCCACCTTGGAACAGGTGTAGCTTCGATATTACAAAAATTAGGTTTCGCATAATATCTTTTTAACTTATTTCTATTGATATCTTTAACAAGCTCATCCATCAATTCTTCTGCTTCTCCGAGAACAAAATGGTCCACAGTTTTTTGAAAGGTGTCGGGTTCCATTGTAAAAAGAGGGCCACCAGCAACTATGGGTTTACCAAATTCTTTACATTGTTTGACCACATTTATTGCAGACTCTCTTTGAACAGCCATGGCGCTTATAAAAACATAATCTGAATTTAGTATATCCTCTTTTTTTAATTTTTCACAATTCATATCCACCAACTTAACGTTCCATTCTTTTGGTAGATAAGAAGCTATTGTAATCAAACCCAAAGGTGGCAAAGCGGCACGTTTGAAAATAAATTTCAGGGCATGTTTAAAACTCCAAAATGTTTCGGGATAAGCAGGATAAACCAAAAGTATGTCCATAGTTAGCCCTCCTTCTAGGTGCTTTGTTGCAACGGGTCCAACGAGCATTTATAATTTAATTATACCACACTTTTCAATTTTAAATTTTAAATTTTAAAAGTGAAAAAAGTGAATATCTTTAGGAAACGTTTTCATTTTTTTAAAAAAAGAATGATAGAATAACGAGAAGTAAACTATGGGAGGAATTGTATGTTTTTAGGATATCATATTCTTACAAAATTTTTTAAAAACGGAGAATTATCAAACGATTCTCCAAAAGAAAGCTATCTTTATTACGAAAAAAATGCAATAGATGGAGATCTTCAAGGTATCATTCAAAAATTAGACTATCTAAAAGAGCTTGGGATAGATTTGATATATCTTGGACCCATTTTTAAGAGTAAAACTACCCATGGGTACGATATCACCAATTATTTTTCTATTTCAGAAAATATAAGTTCCAATTCCGAAGAAGAAGCTAAAGCCATCTTTGCAAAACTTATTGAAAATGCTCATAAAAGAGGGATAAAGGTTATTATCGATCTAGTACTTAACCATGCCTCAAAGGAGTTTGATTTTGATTCCGTCCCCAAAAATTTGAGTGTTAAAACCGAATCTCCACGTTCACCCCAAGAAGAAAGATGGCAAATGTCCTTTTTGTTCTGGAATCTAGACGATGAAGATACAAGAGAATTTTTAATAAGAGTTGGAGAGTATTGGCTAAAAAACTTTGAATTAGATGGATTTAGATTGGATCATGCTTTGGGATTGCCATTAAACTTTTTAGAGGAATTTTCTATAAGGATGAAAAAAATAAAAAAAGATGTCACAATTTTAGGTGAAGTATGGGAAGACGAAGGAGATAAGTTAAAAAATTTTAATCTCCTTAAAAAGTTCAAAGGGAATGATGCTCAACGTTTTACTAGTATGTTTGATTTTGCTACATACGATACCATTAAAGAAGTTTTAGGGAAGAAAAATGGATCATTATTAGAATTATACAACCAAATAGTATTATCAAACCAATTAAATGAAAAGGAATTTCAGCTAACTTATTTTATAGAAAATCACGATCTTCCAAGGTTCATAGATATATGCCAAGATATAGAAACATTTTACATCACGCTTGGTTTATTAATGGCTCTTACAGGAAATGTGATGCTAGAATATGGCAATGAGATAGCTTTAAAAGGAGACCAAACAATTCATAATTTTCACGAAAGTGGAAGAGTTGCCATGAAATTCAAAGAAGATTGGTCAGAGCAAGAGAAAAAAACCTTCAATTACTGTAAAAATCTCGTTGATTTAAGAAAAGTTCACTCCTCTCTTTCATCAGGGAGTTATGAACTAATTAATTCAGAAGAAAATTTACTAATTTTTAAAAAGAAAACAACATATGACGAGATAAAAGTACTGATTTATACTGGAGAACAAGCATATCAATTGGATAAAGAATATTTTGACCTAATTAGTAATAACAAAGTTTTGAAATTAAAAAGAGGTATTTATTACCTACAATAAATTTAAAGTATATTTTTTAGTTCTATAAGCTTGGATATACTGAGGACATCCTTCTCTTGGATTTGAAGAGACTCCTCATGATTTTTAAACCAAATGGCATCAATTCCACATTTTATTGCTGGTAAGATGTCATTTTCAAGATCATCACCAATGTAGACGATTTCATCTTTAGATTTTTTCGACATTAAAATTGCATAATTAAAAATCTTTTCATCAGGTTTAGGAAAACCGACATCTTCAGAACTAACTAAAATACTAAAATAATCAGATATTCCGGAACTTTTCATTTTATCAATTTGAGTTTTTCTAAAGCCATTTGTCAAAATTCCTAATTCATACTTATCTTTCAAATATTCCAAAGTTTCCAATGCACCATCAACGAGAAGTTTTTGCTTCGATAAGATTTCTAGGTATGTACTATTCATCTCTTCTATCAAATCCTCTCTATGCTTTATTTTTAAAGCATTTAAAGTAATTTCAAAACGAAGAAGTTTTAATTCTTGCTGACCTAATTCTTTTTTCCTATACATTTCCCATAGTTGTTTATTTATTTTTTTGTAAGATTCCACAAACTTATCCAAAGATGTTCCTCGAAAAACGACACCGTACTTTTGATAGATCCACTTCAATGCTTCTTGTGAATTACTTTCAAAATCCCATAGGGTGTGATCTAAATCAAAGTAGATCATCTTTACTTGGTCTTTCAAATATTTCACCTCTATTCTTCAACTAGATAAAATTGCTGAAAAAAATCTCTTTTTTAATTATAACATTAAACCTTTTTTATTCAAAACTTATGAAATAACCTTTATTTAAACTTTCTTTATTAAAAAGATGATAAAGTTAATTCTATTTTTACTTTTTTGTTAGTAAAATGTTGGATTTCAATTAGTGATAGAAATAACAAATATAATATTTAATTTTTCCCATATTTAAAAGTCTTATTTGATCTTTTAGTTTATTTTGTGAACTCTTACAAAAAAGGGGGTGAAGTTTAAATATTTAACTTAGGTTCTAGCAAAATTATTCTTTTAGAAATTCAAGCTTTTGTTTTAAAAATGCCTTTAGACGGGAGGAAAAAGTATGACTAAAACAGTAGAAAAGGTTCTTGGTTTGTTAAGTTTTGCACTAATTCTCATCCTAGGAAACACACTTTTAGCCACAGATATGCTTTTTTTTAGACTTTTGATAAGAGTAGGTTTTGGATACACTTTAGCTAGAGGTTACACCGGATTGCAGGAAGTGTCAATAGAGCCTATAGAACTGGATCAACTCAACTCATGCGTGCTATGATTTTCATGTTTTTCATAACCTCCTTGATGATCATGGGATTTTTGTTTAATTCAGATCCAACTAATTACGGCCTTTGGATAAAACCAATTAATTTTGGTTTACTGCGGGGAGCCTTTCTTTTTGGTTTTGGTATGTCCCTGTCCGTTTGTTGTGCTACAGGTGTACTTACCGACTTAACTATGGGATTTACAAGAGCTTTGATAACGTTGATATTTTTTGGAATAGGTGTTTTTCTTGGATTTCCTATTCAAAGAACGGCTGGATGGGTTACTAATTCTTGGAAGAGTTGCAGGAGGTGCCTCTGTAGCAGCAAGAGCAAGAAGGCTTGATGAATCTGCAGAAATAATAATGTTTTGAAAGGGGACCTCATGTTTCTTTCTCCCATTGCGCCTTACCATTTCAATTAAGTGGTATGGTAGAAAATAGTGATGATTTGGTTTTGACGACACCAGAGCAATTTAAAAAACAGTATAATATTGAAGCAAGGGTTAACAGTGAAGTTATTAAAATTATAAGGGATCAAAAGAAAGTCATTGTTAGAAATACGCAAACGGGAGAAGAATACGAAGAACATTATGACAAATTGGTTCTTTCTCCAGGCGCCAAACCTGTTTTTCCAAAAAGTATTGAAGGAATAGACAGAGCAAATGTATTTACAGCCAGAAACGTGGTAGATATAGTTAAAATTAAAGACTACATAGAAAAAAATAATATAAAAGATGTCGCAGTAGTTGGAGGAGGTTATATTGGAATCGAAGTTGCAGAAAACTTTAAATTAGCGGGTTACAATGTTAATTTGATAGAAGCTTTAGACCAAGTGATGCAACCTTTTGACTACGATAGGGTTCAGATCTTACATAAAGAGTTATACGATAACGGTGTAAACCCTATTTTAAGTGATTCTGTAACTAAAATCTTTGATGATTATGTAGAATTAAAATCTGGTAAAAAAGTAAATGTTAGAACTGTTATAATGGCTGTAGGAGTATTCCCTGAAACATCTTTAGCAAAATAGGCCGGTTTGGAAATAGGTGAAACAGGTGGAATTAAAGTTGATCATAACTACAAAACAAGCGATGATGATATTTATGCTGTCGGAGATGCCATAGAAACTTATTGTGCTTTATCGTGTAAACCCTTAAGATTACCTCTTGCTGGTCCTGCCCAAAGGCAAGCAAGGGCTGCAGCGGATCACATTTATAATATACCTCATATAAATAAAGGTGTGATTGGATTATCGACCGTGAAAGTTTTTAATTTAAATGCGGCTGCCACAGGGCTCAATGAAAAAAAGCTAAAGCCAATGGTATTCCTTACGACTTTGTTTATATCATTCCTCAGGATAAAGTTGGCTTGATGTCGAATAGTTATCAGCTACATTTAAAGTTGATATACGAACTTCCTACGGGAAGAATACTGGGAGCACAAGCAATTATCAAAGGTGATGCTGTTAAACGAATCGATATAATAGCCACACTAATTCGTATGAATGGGACATTAGAAGACTTAAAAGAATTAGAAATATGTTATGCACCTCTGTTTTCCACTCCAAAAGATCCAGTTAATCATGCTGCACTAGTTGGTTTAAATCTATTACATGGTAGATTCAGACAAGTCCCTGTGACTAAAGTTAGAGAACTTGTGGAAAATGGTGCTTTCATCATCGATTGTCGCGAAAAAGATGAATACGAAAAAGGGCATCACAAAACCCCTGTTAATATACCGTTGAGTGAACTCAGAGATAGACTAAATGAAATACCTAAAGATCCCCCAGTTTATGTTCATTGCCGTTCTTCTCAAAGAAGTGATAATGCGGTTATGGCCCTTCAAGGAAGAGGTTTCAATAATGTCTTTAATATTTTTGGTTCATTCTTGGGTATATGTTATTATGAATATTATTTAGACCAAATAACTGGTAGAGAAAAGATAGTTACCGCTTATAACTTTGATTGATTTATGTTTAGATCAAAAGTATGATATATTTTATAGGCCATCAAGATAATTGATGACCCTTTATCTAAAACCTCTCTAAAGAGAAGGAATTGTTTGTATGAACAATAATGAATCAAACAAAAAAAACAATCACATTTTATTAACAGTATTTACGTGGTTAACGATATTTTTAATCTGGTATATTGTTACATAACTAGAAATATTCATTCCAACTTTGCTACCCTCATCTCAAAGAGTCTGGTCAGCATTTTTAACTTTGATTAGAGATGGATGCAACAATATTCCATTATGGGTGCATATAGGAACAAGTTTCAAAAGAATGTTCCTTTAAGTGGTTATTTTAAAAAAGTGGAAGCAATCATAGATTCTATCGTGCAATTTTATAGGCCCTTACCACCTTTAGCTTATTATACGATTCTTATTTTATGGTTTGGTATAGGAGATTTATCAAAAGAAGTTTTGCTTTTTTTAGCCGCCTTTGCTCCTATATATAGCGTGTGTTTCCGCTGTGAGAGGAATAAACCAAGATTATATATTGAGTGCAAGATCCTTGGGAGCAAATCAAATGAATGTGTTTTTTAAAATTGTGTTACCTGCATGTCTACCAGAAATATTTACTGGGATTAGAACTTCTTTTGGTGTTGCATACACAACTCTTGTTTCTTCTGAAATGGTTGCAGCTACATCGGGTATCGGCTGGATGGTAATTGAGACATTAAAAGAGTTAATTTAGAATTAAAAAAGGTGAGTTTCTTTGTATTTTAGGGCCTTCCGGTTGCGGAAAAAGTACTTTGCTAAGAGTGATAGCAGGTTTCATCCCATTAACTTCTGGAAAATGTTTGATGCATGAAAACCCTATAGAATGGCCAGACTGGCATAGAGGAGTTGTATTTCAGGCCCCCACACTCTATCCATGGTTGACTGTTAAAGGAAATATAGAATTTGGGCCAAAAAGTAGGGGAGTTCCAAAAGATAAAATTGAAGAAATTTCTAAATTCTTTATTCAAGAAGTTGATCTCACGGGTTTTGAAGAAAAATATCCTTTTGAGCTTTCAGGAGGAATGAAGCAGAGAGTAGCTCTTGCAAGGGTGTTAGCAAATTATCCTGAAGTTATCTTAATGGATGAACCTTTTGGATCCTTAGACGCATTTACTAGGAGCAATATGCAAAATTTGATTAGAAATATTTGGAAAGAAAATAATTGCAGTATATTTTTTATAACCCATGATGTAGACGAAGCTTTGATGTTAGGGACAAAAGTTTTGGTAATGTCTCCTAGACCTGGGAAAATAATAAAAGAATTCACCTTAGATTTTACTAAAAAGTTGCTAACTCAAAAAGCAAAATATATACTTCATTCAGACGAATATTTTAATACAAAAAGCGAAATTTTAGATTTAATAAATTCTCAAAGTGAAATATAAAAAGATTATTCTTTTTTTGTTCTTAAGTTCTTCGCCTCGTGTAAGTATACAAAATTGTGGGTGCTGCTTTCACAAATAATCAGCGCCCTAATTATTTTTTCTCGAGAATCATTAAAGGAAGCTTCTTCTAAACTCATAAAAGGAACGTTATTCAGATCTAATTTCTCGCGTAGGATGGTAGCAGGA
Organism: Petrotoga sp. SL27; assembly: GCF_002924605.1. Classification (NCBI taxonomy): domain Bacteria; kingdom Thermotogati; phylum Thermotogota; class Thermotogae; order Petrotogales; family Petrotogaceae; genus Petrotoga; species Petrotoga sp. SL27. Next base: position 22,176 of record NZ_JAIP01000004.1, read on the forward strand.
TTGAGACTTTTAATGTCAGGTGTAACAGAAAAAATAACCGATATTATACGTGATATATCGTTTTTATCCATTATTTCGTTCCATAGTTCTAAAACTTTTTCTGTTAATTCCATCGGATGATCTTCTGTTAAAGAAGTTGCTCCCCTAATTCCTACGATCTTATATTCAAAACTCATATTATCATATCCCCTATTTACTCTCATCAAAACACTAAATAATTATTTAGTTTTTTGTTCCAAACCCAATTCTCGTTTAACAAAAACATGTTTATAAAACTCTAATTCATCACCCTTAGAAAAATCTTCGAAATTCTCAAATTGAATTCCACACTCTTTAGGTGCTTCGATTGATTTAACTTCATCCTTATAATGTTTCAAACTCTTAATTTTTACATCGGCAACTAAACCACCATTCCTATAGATTCTAACTCCGCCATCCCTTTGAACGTAACCTTCATTTACTTGAACACCAGCAATTTTTCCTACACCTTTTATCTTGAACTCTTCTTTAATTACACCATTTCCCGTGAGCTCTTCCTTTTGAATAGGCTCTAACATACCTTCTAAAGCTTTCTTGATATCATCAATCAAGTCAAATATAATATTATACCTTCTAACTTCTATTCCTTCAGCTTCTGCCATCTTTAATGCCTTTGAATCAGCTTTTACTCTAAAACCCAGAACAATCGCATCTGAAGCGGAAGCTAACATAATATCGCTTGTGCTTACCGGCCCTATCCCAGCATGTATAATTTCAATATTTATCTCTGGATTTTCAAACTTTTGGATGGCATTCCTCAAAGCCTCTATTTCTCCATAAGTACTAGCTTTTAATAAAATATTTAATTTCTTTTTTTCTTCCTCTTCCATTTTTTGCATAATATCTTCAAGCTTCACGTGTCTTTTAGCTGGACCTTTAGTTTTTTCTTCTTCTTTTTCTTTTATTTTTTCTGCAAGTGTTCGGGCCTCTTCTTTTGAATCAACCACGTATAAAATAGAATGTGTGTTCGGAACGTCATTAAACCCTAAAACCTGTACAGGAGTAGAAGGAGCAGCTCCGATTAAACTTTCTCCTTTATCATTTATCAACCTTCTGACTCTACCATAAGTGTAACCTGAAATAAAATCATCTCCAACTTTCAATATTCCATCTTTAACTATAACCGTTCCCAAAGGACCCATAGCTTTATCAACCCGACTTTCTATTATTACTGCTCTGGCCTTCCCTTCGGGAATACATCTTATCTCCTGCATTTCAGCAACTAAGATTATCATTTCCAACAACTCATCGATTCCTTTACCTGTTTTTGCAGAAATAGGAACGGTTATAGTATCTCCACCCCAATCCTCTGGAATAAGATTGAGTTTAGATACCATCTGTTGCTTTGTTAATTCAACATTGGCATTAGGTTTGTCAATTTTATTTATCGCCACTATTATAGGAACGTTGGCACTTTTGGCATGATTATATGCTTCTATTGTTTGAGGCATAACTCCATCATCTGCTGCAATAATAAGAACAACTATATCAGTAACTTGAGCACCTCTTGCTCTCATTTCTGTAAATGCTTCGTGGCCAGGGGTATCGATAAAAGTAATTTTTTGGCTGTTATACTCTATCTGGTAAGCACCTATGGATTGAGTAATACCCCCTTCTTCTTTATCAGCAACATGGGTATTTCTAATTTTATCTAATAGGGTTGTTTTTCCATGATCAACGTGTCCCATAATAGTGACTACAGGTGGACGTAGAGTTAATTTGTCTTTCTCTTTTTTATAAATTTCATTCCACTTTTTGGCAAGGATGCCTTCTATTTCTTTTTCTTCTTCTGTTTCTTCTTTTCCGACTTCAAAATTCAATATAACATTATAATTCATAGCAACTTCTTCTGACATTGTTTTATCTAGTTTCTGACCCGGTCTTAATACTATACCTTTCATAAACATGTCTTTTATAATATCGTTTTGTTCTAATTCAAGATGTTTGGCCAAAATATCAAGAGTTATTTCTTGTGTAGTTATAGTGACCTCTCTTACCGGTTTTTCTTTGACGGCTTCTTCTTCTGATTTTTCCTTTGCTTTTACTTTTTCTGAAGTTTTACTCTTCTCTTTTGACGGTTCTTTTTGATTTTTGACTTCCTTTTTGGCTTGTCTTTCTTCCTCAATAAGATCCTTGATAACCTGCACTGTTTCCTCTTCTATAGTACTCATATGACTTTTGACAGAGATATTTAACTCCTCTTCTAAAAATTCCATTAATTCTTTGGAGCTCATTCCTAACTCCTTCGCAACTTCGTATATTCGGGTCTTCGACACTTATAAACCACCTCCACTATTGAATCGTTTTCAATATTCCTTCGATAATATTTTCATCTGTAATTCCAACGACACTTATATTTTGTTTACCAAGAGTTTTAGCCAAATCCGACTTTGTGTAGTTTAATTCTATATAAGGTACATCGAAAATTTGACAATGTTTGATTACATCTAGTTTCACTCTGGAACCAGTATCCTTTGGAATAAGTATTACTTTCTTTCTTTGAAATGAACGAATATAATTTCTCAATCCTCGCTTACCATAAACAATCTTATTTGCTTTAGCAGCAAAACCCGTATAACTCAAGATCTTTTGTTCCCTTAAGGAATTCTCATTCCCCATGTTGTTTTCAAATCCCCTTTTTTATGAAACCTTCATTCTTTTTTATTATAACATTTTATTGCTTTCATTCAAAATATTTTTTCATTATATTTTAAGAAAATTCCTTAAAAACTCAAAAAAAGATAAAAAACATCCTTATTGATAATTTAAAAAGTATGGTAAAATAATAATAAGAAAATTTTCACAATTCTTAGAGGGGGAAGGGAATCTTCCCTCGCTAATCATCCTGGTACTATTTTAGCATTAGGGCATCTCTTTACAAAAGAAATAATTAAAAAGAGTAAAAAACAAATTTTTAGTACCATTTTTTAAGTTTCATATCCATACATATTATACGAGGAGGGATACACGTGGCAAAGTTGGTAAGAAAGAACTATCTCATGGCTCCAGGGCCAACCCCTGTTCCAATCGACCTTTTATTGGAAGGTGCGAGGGATACCATCCACCATAGGACCCCACAATATTTGGAAATTCAGAGCAAAGCCCTGGAAAATCTCAAATATCTTTTTCAAACAAAAAATAACGTATACACCTTAGCTTCTTCCGGAACAGGAGCGATGGAAGCTGCAGTTGCTAACCTTATTTCACCAGGCGATACAGCTATCGCTGTAAATGGAGGTAAATTTGGAGAAAGATGGTGCGAATTATGTAAAGCTTACGGTGCTAATTTAGTTGAAATCGATGTAGAATGGGGAAAATATGTTCGGGTGGAACAAATAAAAAAAGAACTAGAAAAGCACCCAGAAACAAGAGCTGTTTTCACCACCTTAAGCGAAACCTCTACAGGAGTTGTGAATCCCATCAAAGAAATAGCCGAAATTGTAAAAGGAACCGATGCAGTTTTAGTTGTCGATGCTATTTCTGGAATGCTTGCTGAACCTTTAAAAATGGATGAATGGAACATAGATGTTGTAGTAACTGGGGTTCAAAAAGGATTTATGATGCCTCCAGGAGTAGCAATGATAGCGTTAAGTGAAAAAGCAATGAAGATTGTTGAAAATTCCAACAACCATAGATATTACTTCGACTTAAGAGCATATAAAAAGAGTTTCCCAGATTCTCCTTACACCCCTCCTGTTAACCTTGTTTATCAATTAGCCCAAGCAACCGAGACACTAAAACAAGAAACAATTGAAAATGTTTGGGAAAGACACAGAATTCTAGCTGAAGCAACAAGGGCTGCTATCAACGCCATGAACTTAGAACTTTTTGCAGAAAGACCAGGAAATATTCTTACAGCAATAAAAGTACCACAGAATGTCGACGGAAAAGGTATTGTTAAATTTTTGAGAGATGACTGGGGAGTGACCTTCGCCGGCGGTCAGTCACAACTAAAAGGAAAAATAATAAGAATTGCTCATCTTGGCTACATGTCTAAATTTGATATTATTATTGCTGTAAGCGCCTTGGAAATGGCCTTTAATAAATTTGGCTTTGAGGTTGAATTAGGTAAAGGCGTAAAAGCTGCCGAAGAAGTTTTTATGAAAGAGGGGGTTTGAAAAAGATGAAAATTCATATAAACGACCCTTTGGATGAAAATGCCTTAAAAAAATTACAAAAGGAATTACCTAAAGATGAAATCACTTCAGAACATTTCGAAAAGGATGTTCTCAAAGATAAAATCAAAGAAATTGACGTATTAATAGTAAGAAGCGCAACTAAAGTAACAAAAGAAATATTAGAACATGCTGATAAGTTAAAGATTATAGGAAGAGCTGGCATGGGATTAGATAACATAGATGTTGACACAGCTAAATCGAAAGGTATAACAGTCTTAAATACGCCGGGCCAGAATGCTTTATCTGTTGCAGAATTAGTCATAGGTATGGTTTTAGATATTTACCGACATATTACAAGAGGGACGGTTGGTCTAAAAAATGAACAATGGGAAAAAAAACAACTAAAAGGATTGGAGTTGTCACAAAAAACCGTTGGTATCATTGGCTTTGGTTATGTAGGGAAAAATTTGGCACAATTACTAAAAGGTTTTCAGACCAATACTCTGGTGTATGATGTTTTTGAGATAAGCGCAGAAGAGCAAAAGGATTATAACGTTAGACAGGTATCTTTGGAGGAGTTACTTCAAAATTCTGACATTATTTCTTTACATATTCCAAAAAACGAAAAAACTTATCACTTTATAAGTGAACCCCAAATCAAAATGATGAAAGATGGTGCAGTAATAATTAATGCTGCAAGGGGAGGCGTCCTCGACGAGAATGCTGTGCTGAAATATCTGAAAAATGGTAAGCTCCTTGGAGTGGGATTAGATGTTTTCGAAGAAGAACCTCCAAAAGGTGATCTCTACAAGGAACTTTTTGCTTTACCAAACATTGTCGTAACACCCCATATAGGTGCTTCCACAAAAGAAGCCCAAGAAAGAGTTGGAATAAATATAGTAGACAGAGTGGTAGAAGAAATTAAGAAACTAAACTAACGAAATGTAGTTATATTTTCTTAAATTAATTTTTAAACTTAATTGAGTGGTTTTATGGTATAATCAGAGGGCTTTAATTAGTTTATGTAACAGATAGCAAATACTTTTTAAAAACTATTTGGAGGTGTAGCTATGAAGATAGTTATTGACAAAGAAGCTTGTATAGGAGACGCTATATGTGAAAGTTTATGTCCAGACGTATTCCAAATGGCTGATGATGGAAAAGCTGAAGTTATTGATGAGCAAAGTGACGCACCATGCGTGCAAGATGCCATAGATGCTTGCCCAACTGAAGCCATAAGTATCGAAGAATAATAAGGTAACAAAAAGAGTTTTTAAATTAATCGGGGATTTTTCCCCGATTTTTTATTTTTCATCCAATTTGTAGTATAATCTGTTTAGCCCTTAGAACATCTTAACTTTTCATTGTATAATTATATAAAATTCAATCTTATAATAATGGGCAAAGTTTTCTAGTGGAGGGGTAGAGATGGAAAATGCAAAGGTGTTTGTTATTACCTCCGGAAAAGGAGGAGTTGGTAAAACTACTATCGTAGCTAATTTGGGAGCCACCTTAGCAAAAAAAGGATACAATGTGTGCCTTATAGACGCAGATATTGGATTAAAAAATCTGGATTTGATTTTGGGTTTGGAAAATAGAATAGTTTACACTATAATGGATGTTGTAAGGGGTAACAAAACTGTTATGGAAGCACTCGTAAAACACAAACAATTAAAAAACCTCTCTCTACTGGCTTCTTCTCAAATTGCTAATAAGGACTTAATGTCTCCTCAAGATATGAGCAATATAGTTTCTAAACTCTCTAAACATTTCCATTATATTATTATAGATTCTCCTGCCGGAATAGAAAGAGGGTTCCAAAATGCTGTTTCATCTGCACAACACGCTATAGTTGTTACTACACCAGACTTGACTGCTATAAGCGATGCAGATAGAGTCGTAGGGTTACTTGAAAATCAAGGTTATACAGACGACCACATTTCACTAATTGTAAATCGATTAAAATTGAGACTGGTTAAAAGAAACGAAATGCTTTCTGCTGATGATATTAAAGAAGCGTTAGCACTGAATTTAATTGGAATCATACCTGATAGTGAGGAAATTTTACTTTCTTCCAACGAAGGAGTTCCAATATCAACGAACCAAGAAGCCAAACTCTATTCGGTTTTCAATAATATAAGCGATAGAATTCTAGGAAAAGATGTACCATTAGAAAAAGATTTGATTGATGTTGATCATACCCCTCAAGGATTTATAGAATTTATCAAAAGAATCTTCAGAAGAGGGTGAAGGTGAATGTGGCCTTTCAAAAGTAAAAAGAATAAAAGTAGGGAAACTGCAATAAAAAGAATGACCTCTTTCTTAAGCACCTCCGATCGAAAAAACGGAGCTAAAAATCAAATAAGATTTGAAAACGTCAAACAAGAAGAGTTGGAGTACGTGATAAACTATATAAAAGATTATGCTGTTAAACATATGGCAGTAAAAAAAGAAGATGTCAAAGTACATGTCTCCAAAGAAGGCAACTCTATCACTATTGTCGCTAATATAATTTACCAATAACAAATGAGGAGATGAGAAGATTATGACATACACCTACTCTTTAAAAACACATAATAGAGAAGAAATGATCGAGATAACAAATTATATTCAGGAAAGTGTCGAAAATTCAAAAATAGAAGAGGGAATTTTGATAGTATACGTACCGCATACAACTGCGGCTGTAACAATCAACGAGAACGCAGATCCTTCTGTAAGAAAAGACATAACCTATTTTCTAAGAGATAAAATCCCTAAAAGTAAAGAATATTCTCATCTCGAAGGTAATGCTGACTCGCATATAAAATCAACGCTTATTGGGCAATCTTTGACCTTAATTATTGAAAATGGAAGGCTTTTATTGGGGACATGGCAAGGAATCTATTTCTGCGAGTTTGATGGTCCAAGAAATAGAAATTTTATGGTAAAAATAATCAAAGGTTAAAGGATAAAATTTAATGATTCTATAATCACACTAAAAATTGGCCGAAATATTTCGGTCAATTTTTTTATCTAATTGCCATTTGCTACGCAAATGAGAATTTGGATGTTGTTTCATAAAAGCGTTACGAAAAAACGTTTTGCACAGATCAGCAAAATAGTTGCACTTTAAATTTTTTTGTTGTATAATTAAGAATATTACTTATTGATTTTTTTTCGGTTAGAGAAACAATATAATATTGTGAAATTTACTTCACAGAAAATAAAGATCATGAAAATTTTTTCAACATTTTGTTTAGTAAAATAACTTCAACACATATTATACGAGGAGGGAAAAACATGAGAAAAACTTTTGTTTTAGTGTTTTTGGTAGTCCTTGTGACCTTCACACTCTTTAGTCAAGAAGTTATCAAAATTGGTATGAACTTCGAACTAACCGGTCCTATCTCTGGGTATGGTCAAATGTCAAGAGATGGTGTATTGTTAGCCAACAAGTTGAAACCAACAGTCAACATCGGAGGTAAAGAAATTAAAGTAGAAGTCGTAGCTGTTGACAATAAATCAGACAAAGCAGAATCAGCCAACGCGATAAGAAGACTGATAGATTACGAAAAGGTAATCGCAGTTATTGGACCTGCAACGAGTTCAGCAGCATTAGCTGCAGCTTCAATAGCAGAAGAAAGGCAAATCCCTATGGTGGTTAACACCGCCACTAATCCTTTAGTTGCTCAAAACAAAAAGTATGTCTTCAGAACCTGTTTTGAAGATACTTTACAAGGTTTTCTACTTGCAACATTTGCCTGGGATGAACTTGGAGCTAAAAACGTCGCTATAATGATCGATGTAGCACAAGATTACGTCGTGGGACTTGCCAATTATTTTGAAAAAGCTTTTGAACAGTTTGGGGGAACCTATTTCACAGAATTTTATACAACCGGTGATCAAGATTTTACCGCTCAACTTACCGATGCCCTTTCAAAAAATCCAGATGCTATTTTTATGCCAGGGTACTACGCTGAAATAGCCTTAATCTGTAAACAAGCCAGAGATTTAGGTTTCACAGGTCCTATGTTTGCTGGAGATGGTGCGGACGCTCCAGAACTAATACAAATAGGCGGAGAATATGTAGAAGGAGTATCTTATACAACTTACTTTCACGAGGATGCAGAGTTATCCCCTGCTACTAAACCTTTTGTAGAGGCCTATCAAAAAGAATACCACAGAAGAGCCGACGCATTCGGAGCTTTGGGGTACGATGCTTACATGGTAATAGTTAACGCTATTGAGTCTGCTCAGTCTACAGACCCCATAAAAATTAGAGATGCTATAGCGAAAACTAAAGACTACCCCGGTGTTGCTGGTACAATTACCTATCCCGAAGGTTCAGGAAATCCTATAAAACCTGCGGTAATAAATATGGTTGAAAATGGACAATTTGTTTTCCGTACCGTTATAAAACCCAGGATGTAATATTTAACCATATTATAGCCATCTCATTGTGTGAGATGGCTATACTTTCTTGAATACAGGAAGGAGGATCATAATTGACTATCCAAATGTTCTTTCAACATCTAGCAAATGCCATCTCACTTGGCGGCATATATGCACTTATTGCAATAGGTTATACTATGGTTTATGGGATACTCAATTTAATAAACTTTGCACATGGTGACATTTTTACTTTTAGCATGTATTTTGCTTTTTATGCAGTGACTCTCTTTTTATTTCCTTGGTGGGCATCTTTTATTTTTGCTATTGTTTTAACAACTCTTCTAGGCGCTACAATTGAACGAGTCGCTTACAGACCATTAAGAAAGGCTAATGCCCCCAAGATCTCAGCATTAATCACAGCCATTGGTGTATCATTCTTCTTACAAAACTTCGCAATAGTTGTCTTTGGTGGAAGAGCAAAATCTTTCAATCCACAATTAGGAGTTTACCCAACACAGTTTGCACAAGTATTAAAATTTAGAGATGTAAGGATACCTTTATTAACCTTCATTATTATAGGTGCTTCTATTCTTGCACTCCTTATATTGATTTGGATAGTTTATAGAACAAAAGCTGGTATGGCAATGAGAGCAGTTTCTAAAGATGTTACTGCAGCAAAATTAATGGGCATAAACACTGACAAAACTATTTCTCAAACCTTTATGTTGGGGTCCGCTTTAGCAGCTGTGGGGGGTATTCTTTGGGCTATGAAATACCCTCAAATCTATCCTTATACTGGCATGATACCCGGTTTAAAGGCATTTATAGCTGCTGTTGTTGGAGGAATTGGAAGTATTCCTGGGGCTATGCTTGGAGGTTTTATTTTAGGAGTTGCAGAAATAATGATAGTCGCATTCTTGCCGGCTTTAGCAGGATATAGAGACGCTATTGCATATATTATTTTGATAGTTATTCTTCTAGTGAAACCAAACGGGCTTCTCGGGGTTGAAATCGGGGAGAAGGTGTGAATATGGAAAAAACTCTAACTTTTAAGACCAAATTCTTTTTGACTATTCTTTTTATTTTGGTGATCTTTTTATTACTGTTGACAGCAAATAACAAAGCGAGTGATTATTTAATTTTGATATTGAATTTGATGGCAATTAACATAATATTTGCCGTAAGTTTAACCTTTATTAATGGCATTACAGGCATTTTTTCATTGGGGCATGTTGGATTCATTGCAATTGGGGCATATGTATCTTCCATTTTAACACTTTCTCCTGCTCAAAAAGAGATAAGTTTTTTGATAAAACCCTTAATATACCCTTTAAATGTTATCCAAATCCCTTTCTTACCTGCAATTATAATTGCGGGACTGGTAGCCGCAGCGTTTGGATATTTAGTCGCTGCCCCATCTCTCCGTTTAATAGGAGATTATTTAGCCATCGCAACTCTTGGATTAGGTGAAGTAGTGAGAGTTATCGCAAATAATACATGGGCCGTCACAAATGGGGCTTTGGGTTTAAAAAGCATCCCGCAATATTCTAACCTATGGTGGACTTGGGGATTTGCTTTAATAACGGTTGTCTTCATTTCTAGTTTAGTTAAAAGTAGTTATGGAAGAGCTTTAAAGGCTATCAGAGAAGATCCAGTTGCTGCTAAATCTATGGGAATTAACGTTTTTTCTCATCAAGTAGTTACTTTTGTAATTGGCTCTTTTTTTGCCGGAGTTGGTGGAGCGTTATGGGCACACCTTATTACTACAATCGATCCTAAATCTTTCATGTTTCAAAAAACCTTTGAAATATTGATAATGGTGGTCATCGGTGGACTCGGAAGTATTAGTGGAGCTATAATGGGGGCATCACTTTATACCGTAGGATTAGAGTTCCTTAGAGTTCTAGAAGAACCCATATCCATTGGTTCTATCTACATACCAGGTATCCCCGGAATGAGAATGGTTGTTTTATCTCTCATTCTTATAATTATAATGCTCTTCTGGAGAAGAGGCATAATGGGAAGAAATGAAATAACATGGGATGGCATTTATGAATTGATAACAAAATTAAAAAATAAAATAGTAATGAGAAAGGATGAATGAATTAGAAAAATTTTACCAGGGAGGCTTCCAATGAGTAACCAAAATGATAACGAATATATCTTAGAATTTGAGAATGTAACGAAGAAATTCGGAGGTTTAATAGCTGTCAACAATTTCAATGGCTATCTAAAAAATGGCGAATTACTTGGTCTAATAGGTCCCAATGGAGCAGGGAAAACCACTCTTTTCAACTTGATTACCGGTATATACACTCCTAACATTGGAAAAATTTTATTTAAGAAACAAAAAATAAATTCTAAAAAACCTCATGAAGTCACTCAGTTGGGAATTGCTAGAACTTTCCAAAATATTCGTTTGTTTAAAGAAATGACAGTTCTAGAAAATGTTTTAGTCTCTCAGCATTTGAAATTGAAGAATTGGATTTGGCTTTTTAAAAGTGTTTTAAAAACACCTGACGTTTTAAAAGTAGAAAAAGAAATGCAAAATGAAGCTTGGAACCTTCTGGAAGAGGTCGGTTTGGCTGTTTACGCTAATGACAAGGCAAACTCTCTTCCATATGGATTACAAAGAAAGCTAGAAATCGCAAGAGCACTTGCCACCGGAGCAAAACTACTTCTATTAGACGAACCTGCAGCAGGAATGAATCCTCATGAAACGAGTGAATTAATGGAATTTATAAAACACATACGACAAGAATATAAGTTATCTATTCTCATTATAGAACACGACATGAAAGTTATTATGGGAATTTGTGAGCGTATATATGTATTGGATTATGGGAAAAAAATTGCTGAAGGAAGTCCAGAGGAGATTCAAAAAGATCCTTTGGTAATAAAAGCCTATTTAGGTGAGGAGTTGGCAATATGAACAGCGATAATTCAAACATAATTCTTAAAATATCTGATATGCACATCCACTATGGTGGCATCCATGCAGTAAAAGGAATAGATATAGAAATTAAAAAGAATGAAATCACAACCTTGATTGGATCAAATGGAGCAGGAAAAACCACAACCATGAACGGAATAATGAATGTAGTGAAAAAGACCGGTGGGAAGGTGCTTTTCGATAATACTGATATTACAAGCATAGAAACACATAAGATTGTAGAAAAGGGCGTAGTTCTAGTCCCTGAAGGCAGACGTATATTCCCCAATCTAACGGTTTTAGAAAACCTCCGTTTGGGTTCGTATTCTCGCAAAGACTCTGAAAAGATAAACGAAGATTTCGATTGGGTACTCACACTCTTCCCACGATTAAAGGAGAGGCTTAAGCAACTTGGAGGCACACTATCTGGCGGAGAACAACAAATGTTAGCCGTTGCAAGAGGGCTAATGTCAAGACCAAAGGTTCTGATGCTCGACGAGCCTTCTCTTGGGCTAGCTCCGATACTGGTCAAAGAAGTTTTAGAAACTATTGAAAAAATATGTGAAGAGGGAGTAACCATATTGTTAGTAGAACAAAACGCCGTTGGTGCGCTAAAAATCGCTCATTATGGTTATGTTTTAGAAACCGGCAAAATTGTTCTTGAAGGACCTGCAGAAGATCTCTTGGGAAACGATGAAGTCAGAAAAACTTATCTAGGAGTAACGGTTTAAAACCTTGAATCTACCTCATACTTTCTTAAGCTTCTTCTAAGCTTCCATTAAGTGAATTTTAAGCATAATGTTTTATTATTCTGATGTATCAAAAATAAAAAACATTACTTAGTGGAGGTGTTGGTATGAAAAAAGTTTTTCTGTCTTTCTTTATAGGTATTCTTTTAGTCGGATCGTTGTTTGCACAAGTAGGACCAGCTAATAGGGCTCCAATGTCCCAGATACAAAGTCAAAACCGTGACAACCAGATGCTCCAAGTTCAGGAAAGATTGCAAGAAAGAATATTCTTTCAAAATGTTTCACCAGTAACCGTTACCGGAACTGTAAAAACCTTAGTGGATAACGACGTATTTTTAACCTTGAGTGTTGAGGTAGATTCCGAAATTTACTCAGTAAGAGTACCAAAGAATCTTTTGAATGAAGTAAAAGCAGGTGAAAGTATCGAACTAACAGGATACAAGGTAGTAATAAACGACAACAAAAACTTTGTACCTTTGGAGATCAAATATCAAGATAGGATCGTGAATATGCAGAGATATATGAAAAATGTTCGATCTCAAAATTTTGAAGAAAGATATCAAAGAAGTAATTTCCAACAAAACCAAAATTATCAAAGATATAGAGACTATCAAAATTACCAAGATTTCAAAAGATATCAACTGTACAAGAATTATCAAGACTACCAAGATTTTAAAAGATACCAAAATTACCAAAGATTCAACCAAGAAAGATACCAAGATTGTCCTTATTACAACGACTAATTCAAAGTAAAGACAATGAAAAGAGGCCTAAAGGCCTCTTTTTTTTATATAAAGAAATAAATAACTTTATAATATTTCTCAAAATTGAAAAAAACTTCAATATTCGGCTTTAATCGTCTATAATCGTGAAATTTTTTTCATAATCGCCTATAATCACCTTTTTTTAAAAATGAAAATTATGATTCAATTAATAGTAGAAACATGGTACTTGTGAGGGTGGGTAACGGGTCGAAGGGGAGCTAAAGAAAGGAGCATATAATTTATTTAAGAAGGGGAAAAAATGAGAATACAAAATCATCCCATACTAAGTTTTAATAGAGGAAAACAGATAAAATTCTATTACAACGGCAAAGAATTGATAGGTTACGAAGGAGAAACCATTGCAGCAGCTTTGTATGCAAATGGTATTTTTAAATTTAGTGAAAGTAAGAAATTAAAAAGACCAAGAGGAATTTTTTGCGCTATTGGGCATTGTTCCTCTTGTTTGATGACAGTTGATGGGGTTCCAAACGTAAGAACGTGTATAACTCCTTTAAAAGCTGGAATGAGAGTGGAATCCCAAAATATAGGAGTTGAGGTAAATGAGTAAAATTGAAAACCTTGAATTATTAGTTGTAGGTGGGGGTCCTGCAGGACTTTCAGCTGCACTTGCTGCTGCTAATTACGGAATTAAAGTATCTTTAGCAGAAGAAAGAGAATTTTTAGGTGGACAACTAATAAAACAAACCCATAGATTTTTCGGTTCAGAAAAAGAATACGCAGGCACAAGGGGAATAGATATACTCAGGAAGTTGATCGACGAAGTTAACAAAAATAAAAACATAGAAGTGTTATTGTCTTCGAGGGTCTTGGGGATCTATGAAGATAACGTTGTAACTATATTAAACGATCATAAAATGAAAAAGTATTATCCTCAGAGTATTATTTTTGCAACGGGGGCATCAGAAAAATTTTTAGCTTTTGAAAACAATGACCTTCCTGGCATTTTTGGTGCCGGAGCAGTTCAGACTTTGATGAATGTTTATGGCGTATTACCAGCAACAAATGTCTTAATGATTGGTTCGGGTAATATCGGGTTGATAGTTTCTTACCAATTACTACAAGCTGGTGTAAAAGTAGCTGCAATAGTAGAAGCAGCACCAAAAATAGGTGGATACTCGGTTCATGCATCAAAACTCAGAAGGTTGGGCGTACCTATTTTAACATCTCATACCATAAAAAAAGCTATTGGAAAAGAAAAAGTTGAAGGAGCGGTAATATGTGAACTTGACAGCAATTGGAATGAAGTAAAAGATACCGAACAACTTATCAAATGCGACGCAATCTGTTTATCTGTAGGATTAACCCCGTTGGTTGACCTCTTAAAACAAAGAAAGGTGAAAACCAATTATGTTTCAGAACTGGGAGGCTACGTCCCCTTAAGAGATGAAAATATGGAAACATCAATTAAAAATTTATTTGTTGCAGGGGATGTTTCAGGGATAGAAGAAGCAACAGCAGCCATGATCGAAGGTCAAATAGCTGGTTTATCAGTTGCTAAAAGAATCGGAAAAAACAACAAAAGAGAAATTGAAAAAAGAATAGAAGATGCTAAAAATGAATTAGAATTGCTAAGATCTGGACCTGTAGGCAAGAAAATTAGGAAAGGGTTATTTAAATTAGGTTTGAATCACGGGAAAAATTATAACGAAAATTTTTCAGAAGAAGCACTCGATATCTCTCATTTGATGAAAACTGGAGTACCTTCAGAAGAAAACTTAAAAAACAAGTTACCCTCAGAAGAAAAGGTGTTTGACAAAGGACCTATAGCCATATCAGAGTGCTTTCAAAGATTCCCTTGTGATCCCTGCGTAAAAAGCTGCCCTTTCAACGCTATATCTGAAAATGGTAATATCAACAACATTCCCTACGTTGACTTTGAAAAATGCACCGGATGCGGTATATGTGTTAGCAAATGCCCAGGATTGGCAATGTTTGTAGTTCATAAAAATTTCAGTGAAACAACTTCAGTTGTAATTATGCCTTACGAATTTCTTCCAAGACCCCATAGAGGAGAAATTGTCAAGGTACTTGATAGAGAAGGAAAATATTTATGTGATGGCAAAGTAATAAGAATATTGGATGGAAAATTTCAAGACAAAACAGCCGCAGTAAGTATAGAAATTCCAAAAGAATACTATTTACAAGCCAGGAATTTTAAAGTGGAGGAATGAAGTAATGGATGAAAACAAGGTAATAATTTGTAGATGTGAAGATGTAACCTTGAAAGAAATAAGGAACGCCATAAGAGAAGGTTTCACCACCGTTGAAGAAATAAAGAGGGTAACAAGAAGCGGTATGGGACCTTGTCAAGGTAAAACTTGTGGCTTGTTGATTGCAAAAGAAATTTCACAGATGACAGGCAAACCGATGGAAGAGTTAGAATTGCAAAACATCAGACCTCCCTATGGAGGAATAACCTTTGAAGAAGTAACAAAAGGAACCATAACGGAAAATAATAAATAAACCTTAATATAATTAGCAGGTGAAAACATGAAAAATAGGGCAAACGTTGTGATAATAGGCGGAGGAGTCGTAGGCTGTTCCATCGCCTACAACCTTGCCAAAAAAGGAGTTAAAGATGTAGTATTACTTGAAAAATCCTATCTTTCAAGCGGAGCAACCGGTAGATGTGGGGCGGGAGTTAGGCAGCAATGGGGCACCAAACAAAACTGTCTTTTGGCAAGCGAAAGTATGAATATTTTTGAGCACTTTGCAGATATCCTTCAAATAAAAAGAGACATAGAATTAAAGCAAAAAGGTTACTTATTACTAGCCTACTCTGATAAAGAATTAGAACAATTTAAAAAAAATATCGAAGTTCAACACAGTTTAAATATACCTTCTGTTCTATTGACTCCTAAAGAAGCTAAAGAAATCGTTCCAGACTTAAACATAGAAAAATTGGTCGGAGCTGCCTACTGTGCTAAAGATGGGCATGCCAACCCTTTCCAAGTGACTTTGGGTTATGCTGAAGCTGCACAAAGACTGGGTGTGGAAATAAATAAATTTACCGAAGTCAAAGATATAAAAACTAAAAACGATGCAGTGTTAGGGGTACAAACAAATAAAGGTTTCATAGAATGTACGAAAGTAGTTATAGCAGCAGGAGGTTGGACACAAAATATAGCTAAAATGGCTGGAGTAGATCTACCAATTTACTCTGAAAGACACGAAATATTGGTAACAGAATCTGTTAAAAATATACTCGATCCAATGTTAATGTCCTTCTCTTACAATATTTATTGTCAACAAGAACCCAATGGAAGCTTTATCATGGGTTATGGACCGGAGAACGAACCACCTAGTTACAATATGGAAAGTTCATGGGAATTTCTTGAAACTATGTCAAAGAAGGCTACGTGGTTATTGCCTCCTCTTAAAAATATTCGCATCATTAGGCAATGGGCTGGTTTATACAACGTTTCACCAGATAGGCAACCAATAGTATCACAGATTAACCAGGTAGAAGGCCTCTATGTGGCTTGTGGATTCAGTGGACATGGTTTCATGCTTGCACCAGCCGTTGGGATTCTAATGGCAGATATAGTTACAGGTGATAACTTAACTTTCGATGTAATTTTAGATTTAGAAAGATTCAACAGGGGAGAAATCATTGAAGAACCTTCTGTTGTATAAACTTAAAAAGGAGGAATCAACTTTGAAGAATTCGATACCTATTCTCGAAATGCCTGAAAACGAGCAAATTTTAAATTATCAGCCAGGAAGTAAGGAAAAGAAAGAATTAAAAGCAAAACTTTCTGAACTCAAAGGTGAAAAAATTGAAATCCCTCTTATAATTGGTGGAAAAGAAGTAAGAACAGGTAATCTTGGAAAATGTGTCATGCCTCACGATCATAGCCATGTATTGGCAGAATATCATAAAGCTGGTGAAAAAGAAATCGCAATGGCGATAGAAAGTTCCTTAGAGGCAAAGAAAGTTTGGGATAAATTTTCATGGGTTGATAGGCTATCCATTTTCAAAAAAGCAGCTGAACTGTTATCGACGAATTGGAGGTCAACATTAAATGCAGCTACCATGCTCGGTCAAAGCAAAAACGTTTTTCAAGCGGAAATAGATTCAGCCTGTGAATTGATAGACTTTTTAAGATTCAACTCATACTATGCAACAAAAATATACATGGATCAACCAAAATCTATCAAAGGTGTATGGAACAGATTAGAGTACAGACCTTTAGAAGGATTTGTTTTCGCAGTTACTCCATTTAATTTCGCTTCTATAGCAGGAAATCTACCCACGGCACCTGCTATCATGGGGAATACGGTTTTGTGGAAGCCTGCTTCTTCGGCTGTATATTCTGCATACTTCTTCATGAAATTACTACAAGAAGCTGGCTTGCCCGACGGAGTGATAAACTTCATACCTGGTCCAGGGTCCAAAATTGGAAGTATAGTTTTTAAAGATCCTAACTTTACTGGATTACATTTCACCGGTTCAGCTCCAACCTTTGAAAATATGTGGGAAACAATTGGGAAGAACATAAGAAATTACAAAACTTACCCCAGAATAGTTGGAGAAACAGGTGGAAAGGACTTTGTGATTGCACACGAAAGTAGTGAAATAGAATCACTGGTAACAGCGCTAATTAGAGGAGCTTTTGAATATCAAGGTCAAAAATGTTCGGCTGTCTCAAGAGCTTATATACCTGACAACATTTGGCCAAAGGTAAAAGAAAATTTGATAGAAAATTTGAAAGAAATTAAAATCGGCTCTCCAGAAAATTTCACTAACTTTATGAATGCTGTGATTGACAAAGAGGCTTTTGATAAGATAAAAAGTTACATAGATTTTGCAAAGGAAAGTAATGAAGCAGAAATAATCTATGGTGGAAAATGTGATGATTCTACTGGATATTTTATTGAGCCAACTGTAATATTAACCACTAATCCAAAGTTTAAAACTATGGTAGAAGAAATATTCGGCCCTGTTTTAAGTATCTACGTTTACGAGGCAAAAGAATTTGACAATGTATTGAAATTATGTGATGAAACTTCACCCTACGGTTTGACTGGAGCAATCTTCGCTCAAGATAGAAAGGCTATCAAAAAAGCAGAAGAAGTACTCGTTAACGCTGCTGGGAACTTTTACATCAACGATAAACCTACTGGTGCTGTAGTCGCTCAACAACCGTTTGGCGGTGCAAGGGCTTCAGGAACAAACGACAAGGCTGGAAGTATTATAAACCTTTTAAGATGGGTTTCCACCCGATCAATTAAAGAAAATTTCGCTCCACCAAAAAATTTCAAATATCCTTTCATGAAAGAAGAATGAAGATAGCCTCACGGCAAGTAAGTAAAATGTTCCCACTGGGGGACTTTTTTATTGGAGCGGATAATGGGATTCGAACCCACGACCCCTTGCTTGGCAAGCAAGTGCTCTACCGCTGAGCTATATCCGCAATATCAAGCTGGTGCGCGAGGTGGGACTTGAACCCACACGGATTATTAATCCACAGGATTCTAAGTCCTGCGCGTCTGCCAGTTCCGCCACTCGCGCTAATAGCTATAAAAAAATGGTGACCCGCCTGGGATTCGAACCCAGGACCCTTTGATTAAAAGTCAAATGCTCTACCAGCTGAGCTAGCGGGTCACTTAGTAGTTACATATATCAAAATCCTTTTTTACAACCGTTGAATATTATAACCGTTCACAACACTTTTGTCAAGTCTAAAGTTAAAACAAGAAGTAAAATTGAGTTTAATATTCATTGATTTTTTCGTTTTATTCCAATTATTTCTCTTCTTTCAAAAAAACCTCAGACGAAACAAACAAGAGGGAAAGCCCTCCTACAAACAAAACTAAATTAATTATTACAAAGGCGTTTAAGCTAATCTGTTTGATATTTCCTGTATACCTTACCAAATCCACCACGTATTTAACAGGCAAAATGTTACCTACCCATCTAACAGATGAAGGCAAAAATTCAACAGGAAAATATACACCCGAAAAGAAAGTCATTGCGAAATAAAGAATAGAAGCAATTTCTATTGTTACCGAAGGTTCTTTGAACAACAATAAAAGCAATATCCCAAATCCCATCATTCCTATAGATGAAGTAAAAAACACTATAACAAGCAGACTCCAGTTGAATGTCAAACTCGAATCAAATATTATTTTACCTAAAAAAACTATAATAAACATAGATACGAGATTCAAAAAAAGCTTAGTAGATGAAGCCGATAAAGTTAATTCTATCGGTTTCATAGGTGAGGCTTTAAGTCTTTTAATCGTGCCTAGTTTTCGATACCTTCCAAATATGTTTATCATTGAAAACATTCCGCCTGATAAAAGCGAAAATCCTATAACCCCGGTTAAAATAAAATCCAAAAAATTTTCTTGACTTTCTCCTATGGGGGTTTCAACAAATTCCGCGTTTATATAATCTTCATTCATCCCTAAAAAATACTTTTTCAACAAACTTTGCAATTTTAACTTTTAAAATATATTGCTCTGATTATTTATGTCTGTTTCTTTTTGAACAAAGGTTATTTGATTATTCTCAACTATAATTATTCCCATATCGATCTGATCGCTTTCTAAAGCTTGACTTAAAGAGTTTTTGTCTTCAAAAATTAAAACTTGATAAGGAAGAGCTTCTACAATCCCCACTTCAAAATTACCCGCGATTCCCAATTTATAATCAACACTTGGGTCAGTCTCTGTGCCAAAAATAAACCCGAAAAGCAACATCAATAGAACGGGTAAAAGCAGAGTAAAGAAAACTTCTATACCGTTTCTAAAGGTTTCTTTATAAAATATACCCATTAAAGAAAACATACGTTTATTTTTCACGGTAAACCATCCCCTTATAACTCATCGAAAAGATTAAGATAGATGCCAACATCCAGATAACAGGCACAATTATATTAACTGGGACAAGAACTTTTCCAGTCATCAACTTCCTCATCCCATCCACTAAATAAGTAACGGGGTTAAAATAAACGTACCATCTTATAAACCAAGGTGTATTAGTCACTTCAAAATAAAATCCGCTTAAAAAAATGGTCGCTTGATATATGATCTGAGAAATTGCTTCGGCGGATACCATATTTTTATACAATGAAGAAAGAAGAAGGCCAACACTAATTATTACCATGATTGAAAAACCACTGTAGGCTATAAATTGTGGTTTATATATATATAAGGACTAACATCAAAAAGGTAAGCCTCAATATATAAAACGATCAAAGAAAGTATCAGTAAGATGACATGTGAAAGTAAAAAACTAAAAAAGTATTCGTTCCCTCTTATAGGAGTGGAGTTTAGCCTTTTAAAAACACCTTTTTCAACGTAATACGAAAAATCAAAAGGCATATTAAATACGGCTACCGTCAAAACAGACATCAAAATAATGGCAGGAAATAAAAAATCTCTGTATCTATAAGGTTCTGATTGTTTTATCCCTATAACGTCTAAAACTTAAGCCTCTTCTAAAACGTTTCTAAGCCATTTTTTACTTCTATATCTGAAAAAAAGAATTATTGATTTTATAATCTCTTCTATCATTGTTAAAAGATAAACGCTAGGAAAACTTAAATTTAATAACAACCCTCCAATTGCAGATAAAGGAACCCCTATAAACCACAACGTAGACGCTTCAACCAAAAAAGAGAATCTTGTGTCTCCTCCAGCTCTTAAAAATCCGACAACGTTCATGCCGTTGAAGCTTTTTAGCGGTAGAAAACCCATTGAAATAATTATTGTGACTTTTACCATATTTTTAACTTCTTCTGAAACATCAAATACATCAACTACTAAAAACGTAGTTACTATCCCTACAATAGCGGCTATTACACTTATTAACTCCGCCAATTTTAAGGCTTTTTTGGAGGTTTCCAAGGCTTCTTCAAATTTAGATACTCCCAATATATTTCCAATAATTACAGATGCAGCGTTAGCTATAGAAAAAGTCACTGAAACTGCAAACCCCTCAATAGTTGACATGACTCTTTGAGCAGCTATTACACTTGTTCCCATATGGGCATAAACAACGGTATACATAGTGAACCCTAATGACCACGCGAATTCGTTTGCCAAAGTAGGTAAGGCGTAATGAAAGAAATTCTTCATAAATTTTGAATTCAATTCAGCAACATGTTTAAAATAAGCCCTTCCTGGGAGCTTTCCAACGTAAACTATAAAAACTGTTGCAGTACATCCGATCGCTCTAGCAATCAAAGTCCCTATTGCAGCACCTTTTATACCTAAAACAGGAAAACCCATCTTACCAAAGATAAGCAAATAATTTAGCAAGATGTTTGTAGATAATTCTATAATGGTTATTATCAAAGGCAAATGAGCTTTTCCTATACTTCTAAGCATAAAAGAAAAAACCATTGTAATTGCAAATAATGGGTAACTAAAAGCAATTACCCTTAAATAAGGGACTCCAGCTTTAATAACTTCGATATCTGGGCTAAAAAATCTTAAAACTAATTCCGGAGTAAAATAGCTCAATAAAAAGAATGCGACAGAGAAGAGAAGGGAGGACAAGATAGTTAACGCAACAGAACGAGATAATCCATCCTCATCTTTTTTCCCCCAATACTGTGCAAAGAAAATACCTCCTCCAGAAACTAATCCAAACAATATTAAGTTGTATAAAAAGAAAAACTGATTTGAAAGTCCGACTGAAGCTATGGCAACCTCTCCCAAAAGGCCAATCATTAAGGTATCAACAAAATTAACACTTGTAAAGATAACTTGCTGAAGGGCTATCGGGAAAGCTATTCTTATTATTCTTTTGTAGATATCCATTGGAACCCCCACAATACATTTTGTAAAACGAAGAATATATACACAAAGGAAATTCTATCATAACTGTCATGGCTTTTATTCTAAAAAATATGAAAATAATTGTTAAGAATCACTCGGAAGAAAAACTGTGAATTTACTAGAGTAAAATTGGACAATATCAAATACTAGAAAGAAATAAGTCTACTCAAAAAGAGTTTTCTCAGAGCAGACTTAGTATACAACTTCTTTATCGTAAACTTTAAACTAAGGGTTTAAAAGAGAAAGAATACCTGGGCAACCAGAACCTTTTCACCACAAATCTTTAGCACTGGTAGAAATAGCATGGATACCATTTTTAAAGAGTTTCAGAACTTCCTCTTCTTTACTGATTAATCCTCCAGCTATCAAACATACTTTTGTTCCTATATTTTCTAAAAAATATGGAGCCGCTATCGCGGGTAATATTTCAAAGGCATCAGGTTGAGAAGTTTTTTCCAGAAAATTTACAACAGATTTTAAAGAATTAGAATCTATCAAAAACACCCTTTGAACTGCCATTAAATTTTCTTGCATAGCAGTTTTTATAGCGTTATTTTTCGTGGATATGATTCCATCACATAACTTTTTACGAGCTAAATATTCAATACCTTTTTTATCAGAAGCGATACCTTCCAGTAAATCGATATTGATAAATAATTTTTTATTAAATTGTTTTACAATGGGCATAACATCTTCTAAAATTAATATAGATCCCGTAAGCAAAAAGATGATAGGGGATTCAGTTTTTAAAGCATCATCTAAGTCATCTAAATTTCTGACGGCAGGAATTATCGTGTTTTTTTTGATTAAATTACATAAACCTTTCATATTATCTCCTTTTAAGATACTTTTTTGTATCTTATTTTTTCCTGTTCACACTTCTAGTAGCTATTATATCACTACCTGTGCCCAATATATTTTGTATAACAACATCCCCTCTTTTGATAGGTGCTTTTACCTTTGTTTCTTTTAATATTTTCATTATGTCATTTATAAGTCTTAATGGAACGGGTTTATCAGACCTAACCGAAGCCATCGGGATTTCTCCATCTTCTACTTTTACGCTTGTTACCACCACTCTTAAGGGATCCGTGATTTCTTGCTTTACAAATTCTAATCCTCTTTTGCATCTGTTCCCTTTAACTTCTACAATTTCTATTTCATCCGCATCTGCATAAATAACGTTTATTTTACATCCCAAAGGACAAGTTGTACAAACTACTTTCTTTTTTTTATATTCAACCGAGTTCACGTGCACTCACCTCTATTTCTTTCAAATTCTTATCCTTAAATGGTTTCATGGAAATTTCAATCATTTCAGATGGTCTGGCCTCTTCTTCCACCATCTTAATTCCAAGAGGTTCTACTGTAACTTCTGCTCTTTTGAAAGTTTTTGAAACTCTAAGGTACAATTTTGTCCTTTCGTTGGGATCTATATACATTGGATGCAGTACATTTATGTTTTTCCCTTTTATAACTTTTACTTTTTGTTCTGGAAAGTATTGATTTTGTGCATACAGAGCTGCATATTTACCGGCTTTTTCTCCTTCTCTCGAAACATAGTCCACTAAATCAAATACAACTGTACAGTTACCAGCTGCAAAGATCCAATCTTCAGAGGTTTGGTTTGTATTAGATGTAATAAATCCAGGGGCAGTTTCAACAAATTTAATAGGATCTGTTAAAGGTATGAGGCCCACCGATGTTACGAGAGAATCTACGTTGAATATCTTTTCGGTATTTGGAATGATTTGTCTATTTTCATCCACTTGAGATACGTAAACTTTACCTAATCTCTTATTTCCCTCTACCCTTGTGACGGTATGGGAAAGATACAATGGAATATTATAATCCCTTAGACATTGTTGAACGTTTCTTTCCAACCCACCCGGGTATGGCAAAATTTCTACAACACCTTTTACTTCTATTCCCTCTAAATGAAGCCTGCGAGCCATTATTAATCCAATATCCCCCGAACCGACTATCAAGGCGCTATTAGCTGGCTTAAGATTTTGAAGGTTGATGTATTTTTGAGCTACTCCTGCAGTAAAAATACCAGCAACCCTATCTCCAGGAACCGCAAGTGAATTAAAATGTCTTTCTCTTGCCCCTGTTGCCATAACTAAAGCCTTTGTTTTTATCTCGTGTATCCCTTTATGATTGACAAAAGTCAATTGTTTATCCTTATTCACATCCAACACAAAAGCGCTGTTTAATACTTTTACATTCGTATGCTCTAATTCTTCTTGAAGAGTTTCTTTGAATTCTGGACCGGTTAAATCCTTTCTATAGTAATGTATCCCAAAACCATTGTGAATACATTGATTCAAAACTCCACCGTTTTCTTCTTCCCTCTCAATAAGAATCACGTTTGCACCATTTTTATCTGCAGCTTTAGCAGCGGCCATTCCTCCTCCGCCACCGCCTAATACAACAACATCTGTTTCGTATTTCATATCATCCTCACCTCGGAATTTATTATCCACGAACCTTCTTCATTTTGAAGTACTTCTTCTGGTTTTAGCCCTGTCTCTTCGGAGATTATTTTCAATATTTTTGGTGTGCAAAAACTTCCTTGACATTCTCCAAAAGACGCTCTCGTAGCAAATTTAACATCATCTAAAGTTCTTGCACCGCTTTTTATAGCCTCTTTAATCTCTTTTTTTGTTATTTTGTTACAATAGCAGATCATTTCTCCCGCTTCGGGATCTTCTTGAATGACTCTTCCCCAATAGTCGTAATCCCTTTCCACTAAATGTGGAACTTTTTCAATATGAGTGAGGTAATTTTCCCTTTTTTGTAAATTAATATGCAACTTTTCTTGAATAAGATATTCAACAACATACCTTGCAATAGCAGGCGCAGCGGTTAATCCAGGTGATCTTATGCCAGAAACATGTATAACATTCCCTTCGCCTACATCGATATGAAAATCTTTTTCTCTTGTTTCAGGTCTTAGACCAGCAAATGCTTTTACTACATTCCTTGAAAAATCTAAAGTTGGAACCAATCTCAAAGACTTTTCTCTGACTTCTAAAAGCCCTTCTTGAGTCGTAGAAAAATCTTGTTTTGATTTCACACCATGAGCAGTAGGTCCAGCTAAAAAACCCCCATCCACAGTTGGAACCACCAAACAACCTTTCGTCAACTTAGAGGGAGTTGGAAAAATGACAGAATTTGCGTATTTTATATTCTTTCCTAAAAGATAGTACTCACCTTTTACAGGGAAAATATAAGGTACCTCATCTCCAAAAAATTTTGCTACCTCATCTGCATACAATCCTGCGACATTAATAACTAAATCGGCTATATAACTGCTCCCATCTTCAAAGAGCAATTCAAACTTGTTATCTTTCTTTTTCACTTCAACAAGTTTCTTATTTTTTAAAACTTTTCCTCCGTTAATCTCTAACGATCTTGAAGCTTGCATAGCTACTTCCCACGGCTCAGTCACACCTGCTATAGGACAATAAAAGGATTTTAATGCATCGCTATTTAAATTTGGCTCCATTTCTAATAGTTCCGTCTTATCTAAAATCTCATATTCTTGGACCCCGTTTTGAATTGCCCTTTCTTCTAACTCATCGATTGCTTTTAACTCTTCTTCGTTTAAGGCAACAACATGTGACCCAACTCTTTTCACTTCTACAGAAAGTTCTTGCGATATCTCATCGTATAATTTATTACCCTTATAACATAGTTCTGCCCTTAAACTTCCTGGAGTATCGTCATACCCCCCGTGAATTATTCCAGAATTTCCTTTTGTGACTCCTGTTCCTATTCCGTTTCTTGCTTCAAATATGAAGACATCTTCTATATATTTGTTAATTTCTCTTGCAATTAAACTTCCTACTATTCCAGAACCTATAACCGCTATCAACTTTTACCAACCTCCTGATATTATAAAAAAAACCATATCCTTTACGAAATAATTTCGCTTTAGGATATGGTTTTCTCTTATTCTCCACCATTTTATTATTAACTTTTATTTTTTATATATTTTAACATACTTAAATTAAATAAAAGTTAAAATGCTTACTACTATTTGATCATTTTTCTTCAATCCAATTTTTTGCCCTTTCAACGGCTCTTTTCCAACCTGCATACAACTTTTCTCTTTCATCAGCATCCATTTGTGGAGTAAATAGAGCATCCCGTTTCCATTTTCTTAATAATTCTTCCTGCCCATTCCAAAAACCAACAGCCAAACCTGCCAAATATCCAGCTCCTAAAGCCGTCGTCTCGTTAACTACTGGTCTTTCAACCTCTACACCAAGAATATCAGCTTGGAATTGCAATAGGAAATTATTTAATGCGGCACCACCATCCACCCGCAGAGTCTTAAGCTTTATACCCGAATCAGCCTCCATAGCTTCAAGAACGTCTCTTGTTTGATATGCTATAGATTCCAAAGTAGCTCTAATAATGTGTGCTTTTGATGATCCTCTTGTTAATCCAACGATTGTACCCCTTGCATACATATCCCAGTAAGGAGCTCCAAGCCCTGCAAATGCCGGCACAAAATAAACACCGCCATTATCTTTCACTTTAGTTGCATAATATTCTGTATCTGCAGCACTATCAACTATCTTTAATTCATCTCTAAGCCATTGAACAGCAGCACCTGTAACGAAAATGGATCCTTCCAAGGCATAGTTAACCTTTCCATTAATTCCGTAAGCTATTGTAGTTAATAGACCATGTTTAGATTCAATAGGTTCTTCCCCTGTGTTCATTAACATGAAGCACCCAGTTCCGTAAGTATTTTTTACCATACCTTTTTCATAGCAAACCTGACCAAACGTAGCAGCTTGCTGATCCCCTGCTATTCCGGCAATGGGCACTTCTGCACCGAAAACATCCGGATCGGTATTACCGTATATTTGACTTGAAGGTTTTACCTCTGGTAACAGAGAAGAAGGAATGTTTAACTCTTTAAGAAGGTCTTCATCCCATTTACGCTCGAAAATATTGTATATCATTGTTCTTGATGCATTGGTATAATCAGTAACGTGAACTTTCCCGTTAGTTAGCTTCCATATTAACCACGTATCTATAGTACCAAACCTAAGTTTTCCTGCTTCTGCTTTTTCCTTGGTTCCTTCAACATTATCCAAAATCCATTTAATTTTGGTTCCAGAAAAATAAGCATCTACCATGAGACCGGTCTTATGCTTAATTGTTTCTTCCAAACCTTTTTCTTTTAATGTATCGCAAATTTTTGAAGTCCTTCTATCTTGCCAAACGATCGCATTGTGAAGAGGTTTCCCTGTTTCTGCATCCCAAATGACTGTTGTCTCTCTTTGATTAGTTATACCAATCGCACTGATTTGACTACGGTTAATATTCCCTCGCGCCATAGCATCCGCTATAACCCCCATGGTAGTTGCCCAAATTTCATTAGGATCATGCTCCACCCATCCGGGTTTAGGATAATACTGCATAAACTCTTGCTGTGCTACACTAACAACATTCCCATCGTGATCAAAAATTATTGCCCGGGAACTTGTAGTCCCTTGATCGATTGATAAAATATACTTTTCCATTACAATCCTCCTAAAAACTTTTTACTTTTTCAATCCTTCGATTATTGTGTCGTAATGTAACTCAATATACAATAAAAGTTTATTTAAATCTCTTTCTTTCAACGATTTCAATATATTTCGATGATTTTCAAGTGTTTTTTTGTTGTATGTATTTGTGAACAAATAATCTTCCTTCATTACCCTCCAAACTTTTTGTTGGATAAAACTTGTTAAATAATCTAAGAAATTCTCTATTATTGGATTTTTCGAGTATTTTGCATATAACTGGTGAAATTTAAAATCTTGGGCAAGGGAATTCTCTAAATCTTTTGTAATTATGGCTTTGCTAAAATCGTCACAAATCTTCGCCATATCATTTATCAGTTTATCATCTAAATGTTTAAAAACGGAAAAAGCTATAGAACGCTCTAATATTTTCCTACTTTCCATTAAATCATCAACATCGTAATCTGGAAAAGATAGTCCAAAAGAATTTTTATAATATCTTTTTACGTAGTTGCCACTTCCTTGCACACTTTCCACAACGTTGATAGCTTTTAAATAACTGATAACCTCTCTTATAACTATCCTTGAGACATTATACTTTTTTGAAAGATCTCTTTCTGAAGGTAATTTTTCACCAATTTTTATTTTTGTATTTTCTATCTGTTTAAGTATGTCTTCTATAATTTCCTTACTTTTTCCATCTTTTTTAATGTCATTACTCATGCAGTGTTATCTCCTTAACTCACCTTAAATCAATTCTTTTTTCAATTCAGTTATTTCTTTTTCTAATTCTTCTTTTATTGTTTTATTATCTCTTTTCGCCTCTAGATATTCTCTTAATTTTTCATGTCTTTTAGAATTTAATGGATATCTAACTGCTGCAATTATTCCTAAAACCAATAAAATTATGGGAACGAAAGAAATTATGAATCTTAATGCAAATAAAAAACTCTCGGGCTGAAATTGTTCTACACCATCTATTGGATTAACAAATCCTGCTATTCCTAATGAAAAGGTAACTCCTGCAACAGCCAAACCAGACGCCACTTTCCTGACAAACGTCATCAGACCACTCAAAGTACCCTCTTCCCTTTTACCAAATTTTAACTCAGCAACATCTGTTACATCCCCAAATATAGTATAAGGCATAACTGCGACTGCCGAAACTCCTGCACCTATTATTGCAGCCATTAAAATTACCTGGAACATCGTTACATCAGGGGAAAATGTGAAAAGAATGAATCCCGCAACACACCATACTAACGCACCTAAAATATACGAGATATTTTTGGATGTCTTTTTAGCAACAAAGGCATAAAATGGGATAAAAATAATTTCGGCTATGAAAAGAGCACCTAAAGCTATGGGAAGTAAGCCTTCATTTCCAATATAATATTTAGTATAATAGGCAAAAATGGTTGAAACTACATCTATCGATAAGTAGGCTAGAAGATACATAGCGATAAGGAGTCGAAAGCTTTTAATTTTAAAAGGTTCAAAAAACATATTGAAAAAGTTGAAGGTACTTTTCTCTTTTGAAAACTCTTCTCTTTCCTTGGTGAACATAAAAACACCAATCCACGGAATTGAAAAGATCAAACCAAAGGTTATTGCCATCACTATATACCCTGTTCTGATATCAGAAAAAGCATTCACAATTAACATTGGAAGTACCGCACAAACCAAACCCGCACCTATCGAAAAGGCAAGTCTATATGAATTTAAAGATGTCCTTTCATTGTAATCTAACGTTAATTCGGCTCCTAAAGCAGTATAAGGTGTCATAACCATAGTAAATACGGTTGTAAAAGCTATATATGCCGTTAGTGCGTAAATGAATTTCCCCAATTGATTAGGAAAACTTGCTGGATACCAAAGAATGAAAAAAGATATAAAGATCAAAAAGGTTCCTGCCAGCAAGTAAGGTCTTCTTCTGCCAAACCTAGTTCTGGTATTATCGGTTATGAATCCCATTAAAGGATCTGTAACAGCATCCCAAATTTTACCAATTAAAAGAATGGGAGCAATATACTGCATCTTCAGACCGATGACATCAGTAAGGAAGATAGCGTAGAAAAAATTTATTATATTGAAAGCACCACCACCAAAAATATCCCCCGACGCATAGAACAACTTAGTTTTCAAAGGTAGTTTTTCACTTTTCACTTTTCCCTTCCTCCTCATCCACCTTTTTAATATTTATCCATCAATTTTATCCCCTAATAATTAATAAACACATAATGATTTTATCACATATTAGCTGGATTTTTTTTATACTTTAACCTTTTACTCCACCACCCATTCCTCCAATTAAATACCGTTGAAAAGCTAAAGTTATTACAAAAACGGGAATTAACATTATAGTCCCCGCTGCAGCTAACTGCCCCCAAAGCGGAGCATATTGGCCCATAAAACCGTTAATAACGACAGGAGCTGTTTTAGCGTTCGAACTAGTTAAAACTAAAGCATACAAAAATTCATTCCAAGACATCATAAAAGTGAAAACAGTAGCGACTACTAACCCCGGCCCAACGAGGGGGATAAAAATCTTCCAAAAAACCTTTTTTCTGTTGCAACCGTCAACTAAAGCTGCTTCTTCGTATTCTATGGGTACACTCGAAAAAAATGGTAATAAAACCCAAATAACGTAAGGTATGTTAAAACTCATATGAGCAAATATGAGAGCTATTAATGTGTCTGTTAACCCCAATGATCTAAACATCATAAACAAAGGGATAGATAGAGAAATTTGAGGAATCATTCTTGAAATAAGGAAAGAATACGATAAAGCCTTTCTATATCTGAATTTGAATCTTGACAGCGCATATGAAGCCATAGCTCCAACTACTAAAGAAAAAGAGGTCGATAAGATACTAACAATAAGACTGTTCCTTAATCCCAACATAACGTCTTTTCTTTGAAAAACCTTTTTGTAACTATCCAGTGTAGGCTTGAAGCTAAAAGGATTTGCTGACCATATGTCAATATCTTTTTTGAAACTGTTCATTATTATTATAGCAATTGGAAAAAGTTCTACGATTAAAATTATTATCGATATAAAAATGATTAAATACATCTTCAGTTTTTTCTTCTTCATTTTTTCAACTCCCACTATCCATATTTCTTCGAACCAAAAAATTTGCGATAATTAAACTTATCACTATCAGAATAACTCCCATGGCTGAAGCGTAACCAACGTTAAAATATCTAAAGGCCTGTTTATGAATATACAAAGACAATAAAGTGGTAGCGTTACTTGGACCTCCTCCTGTCATAACAAAAACTTCAGAAAAAATACGCAATGCATCTATCAGCCTTAACAATAAAGCGGTAGTTATTGTTGGTCTAAGCAAAGGAATAATTATCTTTATTACCTTATCCCAAAATTTTGCACCATCTAAATCAGCAGCTTCTATCAATGAAGAGGGTATGTTAATGAGTCCAGAGTATATAAACATAAACATGAAAGGCCACATCCTCCATATATCTTGAATAATAACTGCTGCATATGCTGTTCCTGGGTTGGCAAGCCAAGCAGTTTGTGGGATACCTAATGTATTCAGCAAAAAACTAATCGCACCATACTCGGGTTGTAACATTAAACGCCATGTTAAACCCGATAAAACTGGCAGAACAAAGACGGGTAAAAGCAATAAGGATCTTATTAGATTTACACCTTTAAATTCTCTATTAAGTAGCAAAGCGACAAAGAACCCCATAATTAGTTCTATAGGGATAGCTATAAATATGAATCCCAATTGAAGAAATAAAGCATGCCAAAATTCTTTATCTTGAAATATTCTTACATAATTAGATATTCCAATGAACCCTCTTGAAGATTCATCTACAAGAGGCCAGTTGAAAAATGAGATACCTACTGCATATATGATAGGATAAATTAAAACTAGTCCTACTAAAATTAAGGCAGGTAGTATAAAATAAAGGACGGGGGATCTCTCCCCTATCCTTTTGTTCTTCTTAGTAGCCATATCTCCCAAGCACCTCGTCAATCCCTTTGATCATGTTATCTATAGCAGTTTCTGGAGTTACTCTTCCTGTAACGCCCGCTAACCAATTTACCTTTATTACGTCCGAAACTTCTGCATATCTTTCGAACCTTGGCCTTGAGACAGAATATCTCATAGAATTGAATATGCCAACAAAATATGGTTTTTGTTCTATGAACTTTGGATCAAGCAAAAGATCCGTAC
Source organism: Petrotoga sp. SL27 (assembly GCF_002924605.1). Lineage (NCBI taxonomy): Bacteria > Thermotogati > Thermotogota > Thermotogae > Petrotogales > Petrotogaceae > Petrotoga > Petrotoga sp. SL27. The sequence continues at coordinate 53,705 of NZ_JAIP01000004.1, forward strand.
GAGCTGGAGTTAATCCAACCTTTACTAATTCCTTTCCTGCCTCATATGAGGACCACCAATATGCAAATTCTGCTGCAGCTTCTTTATTCTTAGAAGCTTTAGGAATCCCCAGCATCCAAGTTCCTCGAACAGGAGCTCTTCTGACAGGACCTGCTGGTGGAGCACTATAGTAAATCCTTCCGGAAACAAGTGATTGATCAGGATTTTCATGATCTGGAATTATGGCGGGCCATTGAAACATTGAGAAAACTTTTCCTTGGTTGAAGGCTGCAATCCTTTCAGAATGTCCCATATCTTGCCAGCCTGGAGGGGCAAACTCACACAACGCCTTGTACATATTTAAGGCTTCAATGGCTTTTTCTCTATCTAACACAACTTCAAAATCATGTTCTCCAACTTGTTCTAATACCTTAGTACCGTATGATTCAAACATCAGTATTGCTTCAGCAGTTGCACCCTCTGCACTCTTTGTAAATGGAGCGAAACCGTATATTCCTTTGTTGGATAGAAATTCACTCATTTCAAGTAATTGGTCAAAGTTTTGCGGAATATCTAATTCGTAACCATACTTTTCTTGAAATTCCTTTTTATACTGTTCATTGTTTACAATATCCTTTCTAGTCATCCATACATAAACGTTACCGTTAATAGGGAGCCCTCTGTAACTTCCATCCCAATAAGAACCTTCTGGGACACCAGGGATCAAATCTCTTTCAAGATCAATTTTAGGATAAACTTTTCCTTGTGGCCACTGGGAATACGGGATGAAAAGATCACCAAATTGAGGAACAAATGGTTCATCGATAGATACCAAATCATAATCTGTTCTGTTCTGTGATATAGAAACGGCTGTTTTTTCAAGAATAGATCCACTAGGAAGTCTTTCAAAGATCACATCAATTCCTGTTTCTTTTTCGAATTCATCAATCATAGACTCTACTGCGACGGTTAAAGCATCATCCCAAACAAGCACCCTAATAGTAGTACCTTTGTAAGATTGTGCAAACAAAAATGTTCCTGCCATTAGTACAAAAATTACCAATAAACTAAAAACTCTTTTCATAATTACCCCTCCTTTCAAGATTTTGATTCCATCCAACACATTTTTGAAACACATAATTATTTTACTATTGGTAATATCATTTTGCAAGTCCGAAAAAAGACATTCTCTTTCGATTAGAGTTGATTATTGACATTTATTAACGATTACAAAGGTTTTTCTTAATTTTTCTTTATTTTTTTACCTTTGACAAATAAATAAAAAATGGTATAATGGTATTACCATTAATTTTTTAAAGGAGGTTTTTTGCTAATGAAACTCTTTCTTGATAGTGCTAAAATAGATGAAATCACCTATGCAATTGAAAAATGGGGCATAGAAGGTGTAACCAGTAATCCGAAACACATTAGAAAATCGGGCAAATCTATGGAATATTTCATGAATGAAGTAAAAAAAGTTGTTGAATCTACAGATATCACTGTTAGTATTGAAATTAATCCTCACCTAAACCAAGCAGAAGCAATGGCTGAAGAAGCCAAAAAAATCGCTTCTATATGTAAGAATTTCGTAGTAAAAATCCCTGCAACCGAAGAAGGATTATATGCATTAAAATTGTTGAATGGTTCAGATGTCAAGGTAAATGTAACTCTAGTTTTTAATTCTTTCCAAGCCTTACAAGCTGCTAGAATGGGTGCCTATTATATAAGTCCATTTGTCGGCTGGAGAGAAGAAAGAGGAGAAAATAACATTAATTTTATTTCAGACATCGTTAGCGCTGTTCATAATTATGATTTTAAATCAGAGGTTTTAGTTGCCGCTGTAAGAAACGCCAAACAAATTAATGAAGCCATAAATGCTAAGGCTGATATTCTTACTGCGGGATTTGATGTTTATAAAAACGCTTTTCAGACACCATATACCAAAATGGGCTTAGATATATTTTCTGAGGCATGGGACTCAATAGAAAGATAGGAGGAATGAAGATGGTAGAATACAAATTTTTAATCCATAAAGACGGCGATAGTGTTGGAGTTGCAACTGATGACTTGAAACCTGGTGAAAAAATAAAAGGTAGAGTGTTAGAAGGAAGCAAAGAGTATGAAATAGATGTTTTGGATGAAATCCCCCTAGGACATAAAATAAGTCTAAAAGATGTCAACAAAGGAGAAATAATAATCGAATATGGTGAAAAAATCGGTGTTGCGACAAAACCTATACAAAAAGGAGAAGAAGTCCACGTACACAACATACAAAGTATAAGATGGGGAGGCAAAAATAATGGATAACAAAATTTTGGGATATTTAAGAGAAAATGATAAAGTTGGGGTAAGAAACCACGTATTAATAATTCCTGTTGATGATATTTCCAATTCTGCTGCGGTTGCAGTGGAAAATATTATCCAAGGTACGTTAGCAATTCCACATCATTATGGAAGATTGCAATTTGGAAAAGATCTTGATTTATTCTTCAATACAATGATTGGAACAGGAAGAAATCCAAATGTGGCAGCTGCGATAGTTGTAGGAATAGAACCCAACTGGACAAATAAAATTGCTGAAGGAATAGCAGAAACAGGGAAACCTGTAGAGGCATTTTATATTGAAAAAAATGGGGAATTAAAGACTATTGAAAAGATGGCTAGATCCGCCGCCAAATTAGTAGAATATGCTACTAATTTAAAAAAAGAACTCGTTGACTTTTCTGAATTAACAATAAGTCTAAAATGTGGTGAATCCGATACAACCTCAGGTTTAGCGTCTAATCGTGTGGTGGGAAGATTTGTAGAAAATTTTCTACAAGAAAATGGAACCGTTCTTTTTGGAGAAACAACAGAATTAACTGGTGCAGAACACATAATAGCTGAGAGATTCAAAAAAGAAGAAGAAAGAGATAAATTTTTAAAAATTTTCAATGACTACCAAGAACTTATAAAATCCCAAGGTGTAGATTTGTTAGGATCACAACCAACTCAAGGTAACATAGAAGGTGGACTAAGTACAATAGAAGAAAAGGCTTTAGGAAACATTCAAAAAATTGGAAATGCTAAGATAGATAGTGCTTTAGATTACGGAGAATTCCCGGTTGGCAAAGGGTTACATTTTATGAATACATCCTCAGCAGCTGCCGAAGCAGTCACTCTGTTTGCAGCTGCAGGTGCTGTCATTCATCTCTTCCCAACAGGTCAAGGTAATATTATAGGTAATCCTGTAATTCCAGTTTTAAAAATAACAGCAAACCCCAAAACCGCTAATTTCATGTCCGAACATATCGATTTGAATGTTTCAGGCTTACTAAAACTAAACGGTTCTTTAAACGATCACGCTGAGAATTTATGGAATAAGATTATAGAAACCGCCAACGGAAAACTTGTGAGAGCAGAGATATTAAAACACAGGGAATTCGTATTAACGAAGTTATACCCAAGTGCGTGATTTTATGGCAGAAATAATAGTTCCTTTTGGGAAAGATAATATTAAGATAAGTAATATTAAAGATTTTGACATTATTGATGTAGGGGAAAAAAGAAACACCAGTTTAAGTTATCAACAAATGAAAGAAAAAATAGATAAATTTATAGATGGGATATCCTTTCAAGGGATGAAAAATATTGCTGTGGCGATTCCTGATATCACGAGGCCTAGAGTACCTATAGAAATTTTCCAACATATATTAAAAAGATTTTTGAGCTCCTTTCAAGGAAATATAAAAATTTTTGTTGGAACAGGATTACACAATTATCGACTTTCCGATAAAAACGAGTTGATTCCAGAAAATTTGGTTCATAATGATAAAGTACAAGTATTTTTTCATGATGCTAGATCTGAATTCAATATCTATGTAGGTGAAACTAAACCAGGAACACCAGTTTTTATCGAAAAAGATTACTTACTCAGTGATTTAAAAATATCTATAGGTATTGTCGAACCTCATCAATTTGCCGGCTTCTCCGGTGGAGCAAAAGGCGTTGTAATTGGTTTGGGAGGAGAAAAAACTATCTCAAAAAATCATTCATTGCTGATTGACCCAAATTCTAAAACGGGCTTATTAGAAGGGAACCCCATTAGAGAAGACATAGAAGAAGCAGGTAAAATGATAAAAATAGATTATTTAATAAACTTTGTTATGAATGCGAATAATGTACCTATGGAGATCTTCTGCGGGAAAAATCCTGAAAGCTATTTAAAAGCCGTAGAATATTTAAAAGATTTGGTAGGTTATAAAATTGATAAAACCTATGATATGGTTATCACCTCTCCAGGCGGATTCCCACGAGATATAGACCTTTATCAAGCTCAAAAGGCTTTAACCCCTGCAACTTCTTTCTGTAAAGACAATGGGATAATATTATTATTAGCCGAGTGCTCAAGAGGTGCAGGGGAGGAAAATTATATAGAATTAATAAAAAGATTTAAGACACCTGAAAAAGTCATTAAAAATTTTGATTTTGATCACTTCGCAGTGGGGCCACATAAGGCTTTAATATTTGCCAAAGCAGCTCTTAACAATAAATTGTTCTTATATTCCACAAACAAACAATTAACAAAAGAATTAAAAAGAACTTTCATAAACCCGATAGAAGATTTACAAGTATTTTTAAAAAAAGAAGGAGAAACCAAATCAATCGGCATTTTACCAAGAGCTTTACAGCTTTTACCACTATAGAATTTGTGCGTTTCACGGATGGTATAAAAAGGAGGCAAAATAAAAATGGAGATGATTGTTGGTGGCAAAAAGGTTAATAAACCAAAGACTTTAAAAGTTTACAATCCTTACAATGGTGCAATTGTTGATGAAGTACCCGAAGGCGATGCTATGGATGTAGAAAACGCAGTTAATTTAGCTGTCGAAGGAAAAAAGATTATGAAAGAACTCCCATTGCACAAAAGGGTGGAAATTCTATATAATACTGGAATTTTACTAGAAAAAAATGAAAAAAGGTTGTCCAAAATAATAAACGAAGAAGTAGGCAAGACTATAAAAGACGCTCAAGCGGAGGTTATAAGGACAGCCGAATTATTCAAATATGCCGCAGAAGAAGCAAAAAGAATCCATGGAGAAACGCTTCCTTTTACATCTTTAAAAGGTTCAGAAAACAAAAGAGGTTATTACATTTTAGAACCCGTAGGAATAGTTGGAGCAATAACTCCTTTTAATGTTCCTTTATCATTAGCGGCTCACAAAGTAGCTCCTGCCATAGCAGCAGGAAATGCAGTTATAATGAAACCAGCTACTCAAACACCTTTAAACACTATAATCTTAGGGGAACTATTGTTAGAAGCCGGAATGCCTGAAAAAGCGATTAGTGTTTTAACTGGTAGGGGAAGCGTAGTAGGGAATGCTTTAGTAAAAGATCCAAGAATAAGATTTGTTAGTTTTACAGGTAGCGTTGAAACTGGTGAAAATATTGCAAAAAATGCTGGAATGAAAAAACTAGGATTAGAATTAGGTTCTAACTCTGCACTTATCGTAATGGATTCTGCAAATATTGATAAGGCTGTAGCTGCTACTGTTGGAGGAGGTTTTTCTTTAGCAGGACAGGTATGTATATCCGTTCAACGAGTTTTTGTACATGAAAAAGTTTACGATGATTTTGTTGATAGGTTAGTTTCAAAAGTTCAAAGTATAAAATTTGGTGATCCATCGAAGGAAGAAACTGAAATGGGGCCTGTAATTGACGAAGAAAATGCCGTTAGAATTATTGATTGGATAGAGGAAGCAGTATCTGAAGGTGGAAAAATGTTAACCGGAGGAAAAAGGGATTACACATTGGTAGAACCAACTGTTTTGGTTGATACCCCTCTCGAAAGCAACATCATGAAAAAAGAACTTTTTGGCCCAGCGGTAGCTTTGAGAAAAGTAAAAGATTTAGATGAGGCAATTGAATTGACAAATGAAAGTGTTTACGGATTACAAGCAGGTATATTCACCCAAAACATTAAAGAAGCATTTTTTGCCGCTGAAAAAATAGAAGCCGGTGGAGTGATGATAAACGAAGGGCCACGTTATAGGGCTGATTTTATGCCCTATGGTGGATACAAAAAAAGCGGAATAGGGCGAGAAGGAATAAAATTCGCAATCGAAGAAATGTCTGAGTTAAAAGTAATCTGCTTTGATATTGGAGAGTGAAAAAAATGAGAGAAAAAATAAATTTGGGTTTGGTTGGTTTTGTTAGAAGTACCTACGATGCCGATAAAGGTAATGAAATTTACGAAACAGCTGTAAAAGAACTAGAGAAAAAAATTGAAAATATAAACTTATTTGGTTGGAAAGGTGTTATAGAATATCCAGAAGAACTTGACGAAGTCATAAATTTTTTTAACGCAAAAAATTTAGATGGTTTTATCCTAATGAGTGCCACTTTTCATTTGGGACAATTAGCTTTAAAAGTGGCAAAAAACATGAAGATTCCTTTGCTAATTTGGGCATTACCCGAGCCCCCATATAATGGAGGAAGAGTAAGGTTGAACTCTTTAGTTGGTGCTCATTTAGATTGTTCTAACCTTTACAAATCGGGGTTTAATAATTATGAATTCATTTATGGTGATCTAGAAGAAGAACCTTTCATAAATAAAATAAACGCTTGGATAGATTCCTTAAGAATAATAAAAAAATGGTCTAATACTAAAATAGGTTATATAGGAAGTCATGCACAAGGTTTTTATAATATAGATGTTTACGAACCAGATATCATAAAAGAAATAGGTGCTGAAATTGAATACATCCCATTGAATGATCTCTTTTTTAAAAAAGCAAAGGAACAAGAAATTTTAGAAGAAGCGAAAAACATTAATAATATTTACAACTATGGAGACAATATGACAGACGACAGATTGGAAAAGGTAGCAAATTTATCGTTGACTTTTAAAGATCTGGAAAAGTCAAAAAATTATGCTGGAATGGCCATCAGATGTTGGCCAGAGTTTGCTAACACTTATGGCATATCCCCTTGCGCAGCTATGTCGTACTTTATGCCCGAACATATCCCAGTAGCTTGTGAAGGTGATATTGAAGGTTCTTTAGGGATGATCGCTTATAAAGCTATAGGTTGTGATGAAATTTTTCTCGCCGATGTGAGTCAACTTTTTGAGAAAGAGGATTCCTTCTTACTTTGGCATTGTGGGGTTGCACCTTACAATACCTGGGATCAAAAGTCCGAAAAAACATTAGACACTTATTTTGCTGGTGGAAAAGGAGTAACGGTAGGTTTTGTATTAAAACCAGGACCTGTTACTATTTCCAGAATAGACTATTCAAGAGGAAAATTCCGTTTGTTAGTCTTTGAAGGCGAAGCTTTACCGATGGACAAAGAGCTCAAAGGAACGTTTGTAAAAGTTAGGGTTCCAAATGCTAAAAAAATTTTTGAAACAATGGTTTCTAAGGGTGTTGCGCACCATGTAGTGTTGGGATATGGTAATTACGCACAAACACTTAAAAATGTCGCCAAAATAAAAAATTGGGAAATAATCGAATAAAATACATAGTGTGGTGAATAGGATGGAAATAAAAGAACTTGATAACAATATAAAAGTCTTCGTTAACAATTTTGAGCTTATAAATACTCAAGAGATTAGTTATGGGAAAGGTTCACCGCATATCAAAGAACATCAAGGACATTTTAAAATAAAAGAAAACCCGAAAATATTGGGAAAAGGTGACTGTAAAATAGAAACAAATTTACTTTCTGAAAATATATTAGAAATGACCATCCAAGTCCCAGAGGAATATAACAGAATAAACATTAAACTTAACACTTCTAAAAGTGAAAAGATATTTGGAGGGGGTGAGCAGTATACCCACTTAAACCTAAAAGGGAAAAAATTTCCCATATGGGTACAAGAACAAGGGGTAGGAAGAGGATATGATTTAATATCCATAGTCACTAGATTTAAAGGTGTGAGTGGAAGTTGGTATACAACTTACTTTCCTTCCCCTATTTTTCTATCCACTTTGGGGTATGCGATAATATTTGAAACGTACTCTCCAATGGTAGTTGATTTAAAAGGTAAAAGCTCAAATTTTGAAGTTTGGGATAAAACAGTAAAATTGGTAATAATCGAAGGGGATAGTCTAAAGAAATTATCGAAAGAAGTGAGAAAATATTTTAATACCGATCACACCCTTCCAAATTGGATTCATGGTACATTGATTGCCTCACAAGGAGGCACAAAAGAAATAGACAAAAAAGTCGATCTGTTGATAAAAAATGAAGTCCCTCTTACCGCTGTGTGGAGTCAAGATTGGTCAGGTACCAATATTACATCCTTTGGAAGACAAGTTTATTGGAATTGGGAATACGATAAGAAATCATATCCTCAACTTCCAGAAAAAATAAAGGAACTAAATAAAAAAGGTATAAAATTCCTCTCTTACATTAATCCCTTTTTGATTGAAGGAAGCAGATTATACAATATTGCCAAAGAAAAAGATTATTTTGTCAAAAATTCTTCAGGAGAAATATATAAAATATATGTAACTACATTTCCTGCAGGACTTATAGATCTAACTAATAAAAGAGCCTACGAATGGTATAAAGAAGTTATAAAAAACAACATTATAAATATCGGAACATCTGGGTGGATGGCAGATTTTGGAGAATATCTTCCGGTAGACGCTGTTTTATTTTCTGGAGAAGATGCAATTAAATATCATAATAAATACCCTGTAGATTGGGCAAAATTAAACTATGAAGCAATAAAAGAATCAGAAAAAAAAGATTTAATCTTCTTTATGAGATCGGGTTTCTTAGATTCAGTATCTTACTGTCCTATTTATTGGGCAGGAGATCAAAACGTCAATTGGAGCAAAAGTGATGGAATCGCCTCGGTTATTCCTGCAGCGTTAAGCCTTGGCTTTAGTGGTGTGGAATTCACTCACTGGGATACAGGGGGTTATACTTCGTTATTGTGGATGAAGAGAACTCCAGAACTTTTTATGAGATGGGTTGAATTGAGTGCTTTTTCTTTAATCATGAGAACTCACGAAGGAAACAGACCTGACAACAACGTGCAGTTTGATACCAATAGGGGAATTTTAAAACATTTTATCTGGATGACTAATGTACATTATATGTTAAAAGATTATTTGAAAAACGAAATACTCAAAAGTAAATTGGAAAAATTACCTGTAATACGACACATTTGTCTAAATTATCCAAAAGATCCGCAGAGTTATTTACAACAATATGAGTATTTATTAGGAGAAGATTTGCTAATAGCTCCAATTTTACATAAAGGATCAACAGAAAGAGAATTATATTTACCTCGGGATAATTGGATTCACCTCTGGAGCCAAAAAAACTACGAGGGTGGAGAATATGTAAGAATAAAATCTAATTTAGGTTTTATACCTGTTTTTATCAGAAAAGAGTCTCCTTATCTGAACGAGATTCTTTCTAAAATTGATGAGGTAAAGAAAAAGTTCAAAATAGACGAAAAAAGTTTTAAACCTTAGTTATCCAATTTAAATAAGTTCTTTATCTCCTGGTTGGATAACTCAGTTATCCAACTTTCTCCCGTTTTTATGATATTTTCAGATAACTCTTTCTTTTTTTCGAGCATTTCATTTATTCTCTCTTCAAATGTTTCTAAGGTGATGAATCTGTGAACTATCACGTCTTTTGTTTGACCAATCCTGAAAGTTCTATCTGTTGCCTGACTCTCCACAGCAGGGTTCCACCAGAGATCGTAATGTATAACGTGATTCGCAGCAGTCAAATTTAATCCCGTACCCCCAGCTTTTAAAGACAGGATCATAATTGGATATCTATGCTTTGTTTGAAAGTCGTTTATCATTTCGTCTCTCTTTTTCCTGTTGAGCCCTCCATGAAAAAATAGAGGTTCTATCTTAATGTTGTCTGTTAGTATCTTTGTTAATATATCTCCCATCTCTTTGTATTGAGTGAAAAGTACTACTTTTTCGTTGTTGTCTAAAATATTTTGAAGTAGGTCCAATAATTTCTCTGTTTTACCAGAATCATCCGGTAAAGGGGCTCCTTTTTTAGTGTAGTTAACAGGATGATTGCAGATCTGCTTGAGTGAAGTCAACATTTTAAGTATTAATCCTTTTCTTTGTATACCGTCAGCTTCCATTTTTTCTAACTCTTCTTGTACGTGTTCAACAACCTCTTTGTAAAGCGCAATTTGTGAAGGTTTTAAGTATACATATTCGTCATATGTGAACTTTTCCGGAAGGTCTTTTATGATATTTTTATCAGTTTTAATTCTTCTTATCAAGAATGGGTTTATCAAACTTTGTAATCTTTTGGTTGCCGTTGTATCCCCGTATTTTTCAATAGGTTTTGCGAAGGTTTCTACAAAACGATTCTTCCCACCCAAATATCCAGACATAAGAAAATCGTACAAACTCCATAATTCGGTTAATCTGTTTTCTATGGGGGTTCCTGTCATTGCGAGCCTCTTTGGAGCACGGAGGGCTTTTACCGCTTTGGTTTGTTGTGTATCTGAATTTTTTATGTTTTGTGCTTCGTCTATAACAACCATTGAAAATTCTTTTTTCATTAGAAATTCAACGTCGTTTCTTACTACACTGTATGTCGTTATAATCACATCAGAATTATCTTCGAACTTTCTATCGCTTCCATGGTAAATGCTTACATTCAAAGTAGGTGCAAATTTTTCACACTCCTTATACCAATTCCCAACAAGTGTCGTTGGACAAACCACTAAAACTGGATTTTCTAACGATTTTTCTTCCTTCATTTTGAGAATTACAGAAATAACTTGGATCGTTTTACCTAACCCCATATCATCTGCTATACAGACGTTGAAACCTTTTTCTAAGTTCGTGTACAACCATCTGAATCCAGTTTTCTGATAATGCCTTAACTCTGCATTAAGATTTTTTGGCAATCTTACCGGAGAAACTTTTCTCAACTCTTCTAAAAACTTTTGAAGGTTGTTATCTAATATCACGGGAAGACCGTTCATCTCTTGTGAAAGTATAACTTTCAAAGTTTCAAAGTCTGAGGTTAAGTTTATATTCTTGACCTTTTCCATAATAGCTTCAAACTCGTTGGCACCTAAAAACACGTAATTTTCTTTTATCTTAACTATTCCTTTTGATCTTTCCGTCAACTTTTCAAACTCTTCAAGTGAAATTTCCGAATCGCCTATTAGTACAGCGTAATTGAATCGTATGAGCTTGGACAAAGATAAAAAGGATACGTGACTGCCTGTAGAATTCGCTTTTAGGGCAAGTTTTGGTCTTGAAACCTTTTGAAGCCCTTTTGGAGCTAGTATTTCAACGTTCAGTAGTTTCAATATGGGCATGGCATTTATCATTATTTCCGATAACTGTTCCGTATTGACCATTATTTTAGAACTTTTCTTCTTTAAAAACTCACCAAAAAATTCAGCGTATTTTGCAATAGTTACAATCTCTTTCAAGACCTCTGACTTTCCATCTTCTTGGCTTTCAAAGAAAGTTTTTATATCTTGGTAAGTATCAAAAGGCTCATCTTTTCGGTAGATATCGAGTGATAGGTTGAAAAACAACTCTCCCATATCTTCTATACTAATAACCAATTGATACTTGCTTTGCCTCAAAAGTAAAGGTTCAAGATAGTTCTTTATACTTTTGTAGGTTCTTTTTTCTTCAAATTTTTGGGTGGTGTACACTTTGGATTCAAAGAACACATCGGTTATTTTATTCTTCACTTCCGATTTGTAATACTTTTTTATGAGATATTTGATGTACTGGGATACAAGGTACTCAACGATCTTGTCCCTTTTCATATACTGACCTTTTTCATTGATTACTAGGTCCCCGGGGACGATAGAACTCAAATAATTAACGTAATCCCTTACATAATCGTTAAAGTAAACAGGTGAGTAATCGATAACAAAATCTTCTCTGTTTATCTTTTGTGGAGTGGGAATAAATGCCTTCATATCGATAAGCTTGTATACGAAAGAAACCAATCTTTTTAAAAATAGCGATGCTTCACTGTCCTCATCAGTTTCCACAAGAGGTATAGATCCCAATAAATCGAATAAATCTTCATAATGCACCGTATAATAGCCCTTTTCTTTTTTGCATTCTAATTCTTCTAACGGTTCACCTTCAAAAATTATATTGGGAGTAATGGGAGAATAAATAAATTTAATATCAGTTTCTTTGAAATATGGGTTGAACTCTTCATCTACCCTTCCATCTTCTTCGTTTATCGCCTTTGATAATTGATTGTACATTCTCAACAGAAGGTTTTTAAAATTCTTTCCATCGTAAAAATAGGCTTCATCAGGTAGTAGGTTTATAACCTTTTCTATCTCATATTTTTCATACGAAGGATCTGGTTGTTCCATCGGTTTGGTAGGTTCTTCCTTTTTATCTGTAAAGATAGAATCAGAAGTTTTTTCTGTCTCTTTAGCGATTTCTATTAAATCTTTCTTTTTCATGCCGTGCATTTCGAAGATCAAAAAAGGGTCCTTGTCTATCTCATCTGCTATAATATAGTAAATGGCTGCCAAATGTTTACAAGGATTTGCCCAATCAGGACATGAACAATGTGCATCTATCTCATTCCAACTTTGTGGGAACAACTTTATTCCCATATTTTTGGTAATATCTAAAAGTTCTTCGGGAAGGTTCCCACCAATTAACATAGCAGAAAGGTCTAATCTTTCGTTTAGTACCTTTTTGATTTTTTCTTTCTCTTCTTTCGTAAAAGAAGGTAAAGCTATCTTTTCCCTATAAGGATTTGGCCTCGTACCTTGAACCCTTGCTGATATTACAGAGTTTTTTTGAATTTTAATCTCCAAAACCGCCCCTTTTTTTGCATAACTTCTACCTCGTGGCAACCTGTTAGTATCACTATCGATATTTTTCAAGGCCTCTACCCATTTTTTACCCCACCAACTCTTTCCAAAAACGTATTTTCCTCCCATTTTTGCTTTTTCTACCTTCCTTCGAATTACTTTTTAAAAAGGGATTTTGGAGGTTTCTCTCCAAAATCCCTTAGTTTAGCTTATAAAAAATATTTAGGATTAGTTGGAATAAAATTAAATTTCTCAGGTGCATTTTTATGTATCAAGAGTCTGATGGGCTTTCCATGGAAATCGCATTCTACCAAGTTATGAGAAGAATCATAGATATGGCTTTCTACTATCTGAACTTCGAATCCTTCGTCTTTAATGACTATTTCTTCAGGTCTAAAGCATAACTTGTAATTACCATCTTCTTTATCCACTTTTAATTTATTTAATACGCTGCCATCTTTGACTTCAACGTCTATTGTGTTCAATCCTAATCTGGAAGTAAGTTCCATAACTTTTAAGTTTGATGGGTTCTGGTAAACATCGAAGGTTTCTCCAAACTGCAAAAGCTCTCCATCATCCAGTATAGCAAGATAATCACTTACCGACAAAGCATCTTCAGGATCACTGAAAACTGCTATCGTTGTTTTACCTAATTCTTTTATAAATCTTTTGAGCAAAGCTCTCATTTCTACGTGAAGCTTTCTATCCAACTGACTTAGCGGCTCATCAAGGAGCAACAATCTGCAATCGTGTAATTTTTCTCTCCCAAAGGCAATCAACTGCTTCATGCCTTCAGGCAATTCATCGGGCTTTATTTCTAAATAATTTGGTAAACCATCTAACTCTTCTGCCTCTTTTATGGCTATCTTGTACACTTCTTTTTTCTTTTTCCCACCAATGTACAAAGGGAAACCTAAATTCAATTTCGTATCTAAATGAGGAAAAATGGCATAGTTTTGAAAGACAAACCCGACTTTCCTGTCTCGTGGGGAATACTTCTCTATCCTTTCGTCTCCAAAGATAATTGCTCCAGATTCAGTTTTATTCAAACCCGCAAGAGTTCTTAATAGTACCGTCTTACCCGAACCTGAAGGTCCTAAAATAGCCAAAACTTCTCCTATTGGTAATTCAAAAGAGATATTTTTTAGCCTGAATTCACCAACTTGGGAATTTAGATTTTCTACCTTTAAAGAAACATCATTGGTTACTTCGACCATTTTTTCACCTCCTTTACCAGATAATAGAGCAAAGATTGAGGTTACTTTTTCACTGAAATTATAACATATTTAATTTGGGATTAATTATAATATTTATGATTTTAGAAATTTTAATTTTAAAAAGGTAAAAGTGCTAAGCCATCTTTTCCGTTCTGGAAGCGAAATGCAATATAACCCAGTTTGACAAATTGCCTTTTATAACTTGACTTTTGCTTAATACTACACTAGAATATAAATAATGAGTGTGATTTTTCAAATATAGTTTTTTGGAGGAAAACATGGAAAACAAGAGTTTTAAAAGTGGCTTTGTTGCCTTGGCAGGAAAACCTAACGTCGGGAAATCAACATTGATAAACGCTTTGTTGGGCCAAAAAGTGGTTATCGTTTCTGACAAACCGCAAACCACAAGAAATAGAGTAAACTGCATATTAACGGAAGATCATTATCAAATAGTTTTTGTCGATACACCGGGTATTCACAAACCTATAAGAAAAATTGGGGAATACATGGTCAATATTGCAATAAATGCATTGAAAGGCGTTGACCTGATACTTTTTATGATTGATGCAAAGGATGGCTTAAGAAATTCAGATTTAAGAGTTGCCGAAATAGTCGATAAATCAAAAATTCCTACCATTCTTCTTGTCAACAAAGTTGATCTAGTAAAAGACAAAGAAAAGATTAACCTGATGACTAAAAAAATAAAAAGTTTGTGTTCAAATATACTTAAAACCATTGAAATTTCCGCTTTAACGGGTAAAAACCTTTTTGAATTAAAACAAAGTATTATAGATCTATTACCCGAAGGTCCACAATACTACCCAGAAGATATGATCACGGATAAACCGTCAAGGTTCATCATTTCTGAGCTAATTAGGGAAAAAATCTTTCATTTAACAAAGGAAGAGATCCCTCATTCAAGCGGGGTAGTTATAGAAGAACTGAAAGAAAGAGAGAACGGCGTTTTGTACGTAAGAGCAGAAATTTATGTTGAAAAGAACAGTCAAAAACCTATTATAATAGGTAAAAACGGAAGCATGATTAAAAAGATCGGTCAATTGGCAAGACAAGACATAGAAGAACTTTTTGAAAGAAAAGTCTACCTCGATCTTTACGTAAAGGTTCGTGACAAATGGAGAGACGACAAAAATATTTTAAATAACATTATGGAATACAAAATAGAAGAAATAAAAGATTGAAAATAGACTGCTGTGTGCAACTTAATCAATTCTAAAAGCCTTGTCAGCTTCTATAATCTCCTTTGCAACATCAATTAACTTTTTATTGGAATTTCTACTCTTTTTTTGCAAAAATTTCATAGATTCTTCTTCGTTCAATCGTAATCTTTCCATGACGATACCTTTGGCTTTTTCTATTAATTTTCTTGATTCCAAAGTTTCTTTGGTTATTTCTAATTCATTTTTTAAATTCTTAATATCCTCAAATCTAGAAAGAGCGATTTCAATCTCAACCTTCAAATCTGATTCATCTATAGGCTTTATTAAGTACCCCAAGACTCCTAGATTTTTTGCTTTATTGATCAATTCTTCATCATCGTAGCCGCTTACAATCAATGTGGGAATAAAAACCTTCTCGTTTATCTTTCTTAATGCCTCCAAACCATCCATAACAGGGAGATTGATATCGGCTATAATCATATCTGGCTTTTTTTCTAAAGCTAATTTGATCAACTCTTTACCGTTTGTAGCTTCTCCAACTACTTTACACCCTAGAGTTTCTAAGTTACTTTTTAACCCCATTAAAATTAAATATTCATCCTCGGCAACCAATACTTTCAAATCCTTCATAATTTAACCCCCAACATCTTCAAATTTTCTCCATTTCTTCGATGGGAATATTCGTATTAATCTGTTTTACTGGGATTTCAATTCGTACTTTGGCACCGTTAGAGTTTTCGACTTCTATTTCCCCATTTAGTTGTTTGGTAATTATAGAATATACGATCGATAAACCAAGCCCCTGGGTGGCTCCTTGTCAAATATGGTTGATAGAATAGACTGAAGAGATGATGAAAAGGGTAATACAGCTTTTTTTGTTGAGTAGTTTCAGCTCAGAAAGGATAACTGTTTACAATATAAAGAATAATCTTACAGGTATCTTTTTATTGTTATTCGTTACCTCTTCCTCTATCTTTATACTTTCTCTTAGCTTTTTCTGTGCGTCTTTTACTACATGAAAATGGTCCGCTACTACTTTCACTCCAGCTAATTCTTCTTTGACTGCATTCTTAAACGAGACTCTCATATCGAGAGCTGCTTCTGTTATCTTTTGCCATCTATAACTTATCTTCTCATTTCTGAAGCTTTTCCCTGTTTTTTTACACATGTGTCTTTGTGGCCTGTGTATCAGATATATTCTTTGTGTTCCAACTTTGCCAGCCTTGATGATCCTTTCTTTTGCTTTACCGTTACGTACTATGTATTCTCGCTTGTCTTTACATCCTTTACATTTATACGGGCATTCTGGTATCTCTATCTTTTTCGAATATTCCACTTCAAAATAAATCTCTCCCTCTTTTTCAAATCTTTTCTTTCTTTTAACTTAAAGCCTTTATCAATACCCAGTATTTGTGCTATAATTTTGTTGCTTATGATATCGCTCCTCTCTCTTTTTATTTTTTTGTTTTTTGTTCAATGAGGAGCGATATCTTTTTTTTACCCCTTTTGTCAAGTACCTCATCAACCAGTTTTATTATACAGCCGAAACATCCGACGAAGTTTTCAATTTAATTATGTCACTTTTGAGCCTTCCAAAAAACAATATACCCACTGCTATTTTTTGTTCAAACGATTTGGTAGCTATGCAAGTGATAATGGCAGCAAAAAAATTGAATCTTGATATACCAAACGATATTTCGTTAATAGGTTTTGATGACGCAGATTTTGCACAAGCGCTTGAAATTTCTACTTTTAGGCATCCAAAACAGCAATTTGGTGAAAAAGCTGCTCAAATGCTGCTTAAAATGATTGAGGAAAATAACAATGGAAAACCAGAAAAAATTGTCGAAAAAGCCGAGTTCATAGAAAGAAATAGCCTTATTCAAAAAAAGTGAGGAAAAAAGATGTGCGATCTTTTGAATCTTAAAATAGAGCAAATGGCTGGTTTGAATTTCAAATGTGAATGTGGAAGAACTCATAAGGTAGATATTGAAAAAATAATTGTAAAAAGTAATGTTTTGAACGATAAAAATAGTTTTATAGATATTATTGACTCTAAAAATTTATTTGTTGTTGCTGATAAAAATACCTATAAGAGTTTTGGAAAAGAACTAAGTACACTCTTAAAAAGAGAAAATTATCAAATAACTGAGTTTATTTTTCATAACGAAGATCATTTGATCCCAAATGAAAAAAGCGTTGGAAGATTATTGATAGAAATTCCTAAGAATGCATCGTTAATAATTGGTGTTGGTTCTGGAACTATAAACGATCTATGTAGATTTTTAAGTTACAAATTCAATATTCCTTATATAATCTTTGCAACCGCTCCTTCAATGGACGGATATGCTTCAATGGTCTCCCCTTTAATTGTAGAAGGTTTTAAAAGAACGTATGAAGCAACTTATGCAAAAGCAATAGTAGTGGATACACAAGTTTTAAAAAATGCACCTTTAGAAATGATTCATGCAGGATTCGGAGACATTCTTGGAAAGTTTACTTCTTTGACGGATTGGAAACTTTCTAAATTAATCAACAATGAATATTATTGTGAAAATACTGTTGAATTTGTAGAAAAAGCAAGGGATCTTTGCGTAAAAAATGCAGAGAAAATAAGTCAAAGAAGCGAAGAAGTTACTAAACAAATAATGGAAGCGTTAATTATCTCTGGAATAGCCATAGGATTTGTAGGTTACTCAAGGCCTGCATCGGGGGCGGAGCATCACCTAGCTCATTATTGGGAAATGGATGCTATATCAAAAAATATATCCTATCCTTTACATGGAAATTCTGTTGGAGTAGGAACGGTTGTTGTTTCGATGATCTATCAATTAATGAAAGATAAACTTCCTAAAGAATTAATACCGCCAGATCCTGAGTACTTAATTTCAATTCACAAAAAGGTAGGTTCTATATATAACCCAAAAGAATTAGGTATTCCAAAAGACGTCTTTCAAGAAAGTATCATACATGCCAGAGAAATCAGAAATAGATACACTATTCTTCAATTAGCTCATGAGTTTAACTTTTTAGAAAAGATTTCAACGATTCTTACAGAAAAATTTTATGGTTAATTTTTTAACTATTATAATTTGCTCCCCTCAGGTAGACAAATTTAACAATAAAAATCTGCCTACTAAATAGGGGAGATTTTTAAAGATACTTTTGATCGAAGTAATATTTACTAATCAGTGGAGGCAATTGCCTCAATTTCAATTTTGACATCTTTGGGCAGTCGAGCTACTTCCACAGCACTACGGGCGGGATAGGGTTCTGTAAAGAATTCATGATAGACTTCGTTTATTGCTGCCATTTCATTCATATCCTTTAAAAAGAGGGTGCATTTAACTATGTTATCCATACTTAAACCCGCTTCTTCCAGGATTTTTTTAATGTTTGTTAAAGACTGCCTGGTTTGGTCCTTAATATCATCACTTACTAGTTTCCCTTCAGCTGTGAAAGGAATTTGACCACTTGTTATAATCAGATTTCCAACTTTAATAGCTTGAGAATAAGGACCAATTGCCGAAGGGGCATTTTTTGTCTTGATCTTTATTTTTTTACTCATTTTTTTCCAACCTCCTGATGTTATAAAATTGTTCTCTTTAGAATTTCTGCAATCATGCCGCTTTATTCTACTGGTTTTAACCTGCCAGTGAAATGCCTAAGGATTTCGGGTTCATATGTGAATTCTAATCCTTTGAGTGAGGTAGATATATCTTTTACAGCTAACAATCCTTCAGCAACGTAATCAAGGTGTGTGTAAGTATAGACTCTTCTTGGGATGGCTAATCTCAAGAATTCAAAAGGAGATTCAAGTTGTTCACCAGTCTGAGGATCACGCCCCATCATTAATGATCCAACTTCTACACCACGAACTCCAGATTCTAAATAAAGTGCGTTCGCCAATGCTTGAGCTGGAAATTGGTAATAAGGTATATGAGGAAGCATCTTTTTAACATCCACAAAAACAGCGTGTCCTCCAGCTGGATATTGAATTGGTACTCCACCCTCTCTTAACCTATCTCCCAAGTATTTTACTTGTTTTATTCTATAATCCAAATAATCAAATTGAATTCCTTCTTTTAAACCTCTTGCCATGACTTCCATATCTCGCCCAGCTAAACCACCATATGTAGGGAATCCTCGTGTGCCCTAGTTGTATCAAAATGCATGTTACTCAAAACATATTGACCAGGTTTTTTAATTAAAAGGGGGAATAAAACCTGTTCTGCTCCTCTTCCTTGATGAGTGGGTACAAAATAGTTGTAATCAAAGATTTCTTTACTTGTTTCCCATAAATGGTAGAAACTCTTACTTCCCGCGTAAGATTCATCTCCCAACATCAATCCTGACCATTGATTATCGCTCATCGCTCCAGTACCGCTGTCGGTCAACAAATCAATGTAGACTTCTTCTGATTTCAATGCAAATAAATTATAGCCCGTCCTTTTTAAGGCTTCTTCTCTTTCTTTTCTAGAAATTTTTTTGATGGGTTCCACCATCTTGATCTTGAAAGGTTCCGGGTCAGCTTTTTTACCCATTTTTCTCCCCCTATTAAGTATTTGAGGCTTTTTTTGTTAATTTTCTGAAAAAGAACTGAATATTTCATCACCTTTTAGAAGTTGATTTATTGTGACACCACTCTTATTATGCCGAGTCAATTCAACAAAGTCAAGTTATATTAAAATTTTTTAAGTAATACAAAAAGACAAGAAAAAACAAAAAGATGATATAATTAAGAAAGCAAATGATTTGCTTAAAAGTATTCTCTTTTTTTCAGCAAGGAGGTTAATTTAAGGGGAGGCTCATTTAAGGTTGGAAAAAGAAGCAACAGTTAACGAAAAGAATTATTATTCTAGGTTAGACACGTTTATAAGAAAAAATTATCCCGAAATAAAGTTGGGTGCTATTTACAGTTTAATTAGAAAAGGCTTTGTTAAAGTCAATGAAAAGAGGGTTAAGAAGAACAATTATATTTTAGAAATAGGAGATATCGTCAAAATTATTCTGGATGAAGATAAATTAGAAGAACTATCCAGACCTGCTCAACCTTCTTTAAAGGCAAGACCAGTCTCTTTTGATATTATCTATGAAGATAAAGATCTACTAGTGATAAATAAACCTGCCAAAGTATCTGTACATCCGGGATCTAAAGAAGAAATGGCAACGATAATTGAGGGAGTGATCCACTACTCACGTGGTGAATTTGAGCCTCACTTGGTACATCGTTTAGACAAATTAACGTCTGGGGTAATGGTTGTGGCAAAAAACAAGCAGACAGCTCGTGAGTTGACAGAGTTAATCAAAAGTAGAGAAACAAAAAAATATTACTTAACTTTATTAGTAGGAAATTTAAATAAAAAAAGCGGAGAATTAGTATCTATGGTCTATGGGAAAGCAGCCCGGTTAAAATATAATCTTAAGAAAAAATTCGATTTATTTGGGGATAAATATTCTCTGGTAGAGATTGAATTATACACAGGCAGAAAACATCAAATAAGAGTACAATTCGCTGATTTAGGTTTTCCCATTGCTGGGGATGATAATCACGGAGATAAAAAGCGGAACAAACTTTTAAGAAAAAATTATGGTTTAAAAAGAATTTTTCTTCATGCTAGTAAGATTTCTTTTGATTATAATAATCACCATTACGATTTTTCTGCACCATTGAGTGAAGATCTTCAAATTGTATTGGACAAATTGGAGAAGAGCACAAAGAGGAATTGAGGGAACCAAAAATGAACAAAATAAGAAAGCCGATAATTTTTATTACCTTATTCGGCTCTTTGATTTTCTTCTTTTACGCATTTTATATTGATTATCAAAATTCTAAAAATTATTCTATAATGCCTACAGAAGATCAACTGAATTCTGTACAGAAAAATGGCTATAATTTCCAGATTTATAACAATTATGCCATATTAAAAGATTTTGAATCTCAGGGCTTCCAAGAAGATCAATCTTTTTTAAGAGCATTATCAAACCGATACGATTACGTACTAGTCGTCGAATTTTCTGATTTTGATAAGTATTTTACTGAAATAAAAGATAAGTTAGATAAAGACATTCTAAATAATATGAGATATGTACATTACATCAAACCTGGAGAAATAGATAAATTTGACGATCAAATGATAGTTCAAAGATTTCATAGGGCCTTGAAAGAAAGAAAGATTAGATACTTTTTGTTCCCTGATCATCCGAGGACTCCAGAGCTAATAAGATTAGTTCAAAAAGATTTAGGAACCCCCGTTACAATCGATTCAATTAAGTACTATTCTCCCACGGTTGTCGTGCCATGGATAGGTTTTGGGCTCATCACAATGAATTTATTTGTATATGTACCTCTTTTTGCTATCTTATATATTTTAGCTTTTTTCTTTTTATACAATTGGTCTTTCACGTTGGCAGTAACTTTGTTTTCAATCATCATCTTTTTTAGGATTTCTAAAAATAACCTCCTAAAAATAATTGGATACGCTTTATTGTTTGGAGCTTTAGTATATATGAGCGCTTACAACTCTTTATTTATCTTCAAGCTTAATAACGTTAGAGGGATCAAAGTCCTACTTTTAGTTTTGCCTTTGTTAGTACTGTTAAAAGCGTTTATGGATTTTACCGGTTTTAGATTTAGTAGATTTAATATTGTAGAATCCTTTAAGAAGATCAGAGAGTTTAAATTTAACAAGTCAGATATCTTATTACTTATTTTTGTTGCATTTGCTGGGGTTATATACGTAGTAAGAAGCTCAAATTGGGCTTTTGTTACAAATTTCGAAAGAAGGGCTAGGGATGCATTGGAACGGGCCTTTATAGCCAGACCACGAACAAAAGAACTTATTTCGTATTTGTTTTATTACACAACTCCTCTTTCAGGTAGAAGGTTTATATGGGACTTTTTTAAGGCTTTACTACCGGTATCTATACTTGACACTTTTTTACATATACACACACCGTTGAATTTAAGTGTTTTAAGAACGATTAACGGCTTTTTAGTTTCTCTTTTGCTTTTGTTAGTTGTAATATTGATAGAGAACCTGTATAGGAAGTTTACAAATTCAGACCAAGAACCACAAAAACAAGAAGAAAATATTAGCCAAGAAATTTCAACCACAGAGGAGGGGATAGAATGAATAACCTGAAAGTTTTTTTAAGAAGCATAGCAATTATTGGAAGTATCGTTGTAGCAGGACTTTCTGTCTACTTGTTTTATCTTGAAAGTGTCAACCAAAGGCTTTTTGAGTATTTTAATTTTTCGGATTTTTTAACCTTTCTTTTTATAGGTTTATTTGTCGGATTGGTAGGAGGTTTAATATTTTTTTATTTTCTACTTCTATTTAACAAAAAATACGGTATGACGTTTTCGATCATATTACTTAGTGTGCTTTGTGTTTTGTCTATCGTCATATACTCTTCGATGATTTTAAGCGTTATTTTTATTGCCAACCTTATTGGATTATCTTTGGTAATATATTTCACAAGACAGAAGCCAAAAAACAAAAAATACGTTAAACCCTCAGCCTCCAAAACTGCCAAAAAACAAACCGACAAAAATTCAGAAAATTAACTTAAAGGCGCCGTAAATTAACACGACGCCTATTGATATCATTTATCTTTTATTTTTCTCTCATTGTAAACTGTCACAGCTTCTTTTAGAATATTACAAGCCTTTCTTAACTCTTCGCTGTTCAATACATAAGCGATTCTTATTTCTTTCTTGCCCGCACCAGGTGTAGCATAAAAACCAGATAATGGTGAAACCATAACAGTTTCTCGATTCACATCGAAGTCTGTAAGCATCCACTTGATGAACTCTTCAGAATCATCAATCGGTAGTTTAACGGAGAGATAAAATGAACCGTGGGGTTTCTTGCAAACAGCTCCTTCGATCTTTTTTATCTCTTCGTATGCAGCATCCCTTCTTTTTTGATACTCTAAAGCAACGCCTTGATGATAATCTTTCCCCAAATCCTTGAGCAACCCTAAAACACCAAATTGTGCCATTAAAGGTGGAGATAATCGGGATTGAGCAAATTTCATTACTTGTTCTAGAAGTTTCTTGTTTTTAGTGGCAAAAACTCCAATTCTTGCTCCACAAGCGCTGTACCTTTTCGATACGCTGTCGATTAAAATGAATCTGTCTTTGTCTTCAAAATCCATGACGGATACATGCTTAGTTCCATCAAAAGTGAATTCTTTATATACCTCATCTGATATTACAAATATGTCTTTTTCTTTTGCAAAGTCAACGATTCTTTTTACTTCATCGTAACTGTACACAGCTCCTGTCGGATTTGAAGGATTTGAAAAGATTATTGCCTTAACGTTTTCGGTGTAAGCCTTTTCGAATTCTTCTATACTCGGGACAGCGTAGCCGGTTTCCGGATCTGATTTTACTGGGCAAAGTTTTACATTTAACATCTCTGCAAAACCTTTATAATTAGCATAAAAAGGCTCTATAACCATTACTTCATCCCCTGGATCAGAAACAGATGCCAAAGCGAAAATTGCTGCCTCGCTTCCCCCTGTAGTGACGATCAACTCCTGGGGATCAAAGTCTATATCCCATAACTTATAATAATCGGAAAAAGCCTCACGTAACTCTAATAGACCTGCAGAATGGCTGTAATAAACTACTTCGGATGAGTACTTTTTTATACCTTCGAAGAATGCCTTAGGTGTTTCAATATCAGGTTGACCTATGTTTAAAAGGTAAACTTTTTTACCTTCTTGCTTTGCCCTTTCTGCGTAAGGAACTAACTTTCTAATAGGAGAAAATTGTGTATTTAAAACTCTTTGAGATATTTTCATATCTTCCCCTCCTCATTCTCATTTTTACCATCTTCTGAGACTCGCTTCCCTTCGCCCCTCAGCCCGCCCTTTTTGGGAAGAGATCTGTGGCCCCCTTAGACCCTGTTCTCCAACCATAAGGATAAAGTATCAATTTATTTTCTGGCAATACTTATTATAATTTAATTAAACTAAAAAGTCAAAGGTCGTCAGAGCTAATTATAAATGATTATAGCCTTTTATAGACAATTATTCAAATAATGAAAAAAATTTCATAGAAAATATTTTCTAATTAACGAAAGATATATTTGAACTGTTGCATTCAAAGAGTAGATGTTGTATAATTAAGTGAAAAATACAGCCTTTAGTTTATTATTGGATCTCTACTTAGAGGAGGGATTTATATTGAAGACGAAAGATGTTGCAATTTCTGGTATAATGATTGCGTTAGTTTTTGTTTTAACCTTTGCTATAAAAGTTCCTGTGCCGTTCACAAGGGGCTACGTACATTTGGGAGACAGCATGATATTCATTTCAGCAATTTTGTTCGGTAGAAGGGTTGGAACCTTGGCAGGAGGATTGGGTTCGGCTTTGGCAGATTTGGTTGGGGGTTATGCTTATTGGGCTATACCCACTTTGATTATAAAGTCCGTTATGGGGGCTTTAGTCGGTTGGGTTTCTGATAGTTATAGAAACAAATATTCGGGCAAAAAAGAACTTACGATCTTTCTCTCAAGTATAGGTATATGGTTGGCTTTTTCCTTAACTCTTTCCTTGTTCTTAAAAAACTTGATAGCGAATTTAACGACGTCTCCTTTGACTAACAATCTAATGAATGAATTGGGATACGAGAGTATAGAAGAATTAGAAAATTTTTTATTAAACGCTAGAGGGTTAATCAACATTATTCTTTTAGCAATACCAATAGCCCTAATACTAATTTCATTGTTCCTTAGGGGGAAGGGGTCAACACTTTTCAGACTGGGTAATTCGATGGGAAGTATGATAGCCGGTTTATGGATGGTTATAGGATACTTTTTTGCAGGTAGAATTATAGTTGGTAATTGGGTGATGCCTATTTTTGAGGTACCTTGGAACGTTTTACAATTCACTGTAGGAATTCTCGTTGCATATATAGTGTTATTCGGTCTACAAAAAACAAAACTTTTTGAAAACTCTCAAAAGTAAAAAAGCAATCTCGGTTGCACAAGCAACCGAGATCTTTTTATTTTACTATTATTATTTATTTGACCAACATTTCATATCTTTTATTGACTTCTTCCCAATTAACTATGTTCCACCAAGCTTGTATGTACTCGGGCCTTCTATTTTGATATTTTAAATAATAACCGTGTTCCCAAACATCCAAACCTAACAAAGGTTTCAAACTGTATGTAATAGGATTATCTTGATTTGGGGTGGATAAAATCGAAAGATGTCCGTAGTTATCTAATACTAACCAAGCCCATCCGCTCCCAAATCTTGTTGCTGCAGCATTCGAAAATTCTTCTTTAAACTTATCGAAGCTTCCGAAGGTCTTATTAATATTTTCAGCTAACTTTCCAGAAGGTTTACCACCACCGTTGGGTCCCATTATTGTCCAAAATATAGAATGATTGTAATGCCCGCCTCCGTTATTCCTTACTGTTGTTCTAATATCTGCTGGTATATTGTCTAAATCCTTGAGAATGTCTTCTATACTTTTGCTTGCCCATTCAGGATATTTTTCTAAGGCAGCATTTAAATTTTTAACGTAACCTCCATGATGCTTAGTGTGGTGAATCTCCATTGTTGTGGCATCTATGTAAGGTTCTAAAGCATCGTAGGGATAACTTAATTTTGGTAATTCAAAAGCCATAATTACACCTCCATAATTTGATTTAATATCCGATAATTTTTGTCGTATTTAAATTATACCACACATCTTCTCATTATGCAAGTCCAATTTGATATTTATATATTTTTAATAAATCTTATAAAAAGAGGAAAATGTATGTGTTATAATTACCTTCGGGATTTTGAAAAAATCTGCTGGAGGAAACCAAATGAAGGTTTTTCTAAGTGATTTACACATCGGTTTAGGTAACGAATCCGATGACTTTATATACGACAACAGACTAATCAAGTTACTGCGTGATTTTGAAGGAGAAAACAATGAGTTATTTATCGTTGGAGATTTTTTTGAGTTATCTAATTTAATCAATGATGGTCTCATGGTGGATACAGCTTCTGAATATGCAGAAAAATTCGACCCGTCTTTAATAGATGAAATATTCACCAGTCATGAAAAGCTAATTGAAGAGTTTCGAAAATTTTCAAACAAAAATAAAATTTATTATATCGCAGGTAACCATGATTATTACATTCTTTTGAATCAAAAAATAAATGAAAAGATCAAAGAAGCATTCGAGAATTGTGAAATTTTACCCTATTATTATGATCCAAGCTTAAGATTATTTGTAATACACGGTAATCAGTTCGATATAGTCAACAGATTGAGCAAAGATAAAGATGGAAATCTTATTCCACCCTTTGCTGAGTACATGAATAAATACATGAATTATAATTTTGGAAAAGTCGCTGGGGAAATTCTACCTGCAGAACTTTATTCAGATTATCAAAATATTTATCCTCAGTTGGATGTTTTCAAATGGCTGGATATTATAAAGGAAAAATATGATTTAAAATATAATTTAAAAAACAAATGGATCGAAACTTTTACGCAACTAATTAAAACTCCTCAGGTAAAAAAATGGATGAAAATAAACTTTCCAGGCGTAAATATTCTATCCAATATATTTATAAATAACTTAGGGGGCATGAAGTTAGGTGAAGCTATAGTTAGGGTAGGAATGTTCTTCAGAAGTATGAGAAATTCGAATTCTCTTTTAATGAAGGCAGAAGAACTTTTAAACGATAAATTCTATATACCGAAAGAATATCTTATTGGGTTTTATGATCAAGATATTTCTTTTGCAAAGGGAGAAGTAAAGGGAATAGTTATGGGTCATAATCATAGAGCATCGTTTAATATTATAAAAAACGGAGGACCAAAAGAAGTTTATATTAATACTGGAACATGGAAATTCATGGTAAATAGAAATTTTGGAATAAATAGAAATGAGTTCATCAAAAAAAAGTTGATTTCCTATCTATTGATAGACGATTCAAACAAGTCTATGAATTTTAAATTAGTTAGAGAAGAAGCATTTTAAATTATTAAAATTGTATGTTAAATTTTACCCAAATGAGAAATAGAAAAAAAGTAATTAGAATATAATTAAACAAAGTGTGATGATTTAAACACTCTTTTTTTGTAATTATAATTCTTTCATAAAAATAGCTAGGAGGGAAACAGATGGGAAAAAAGTATGTATACGTGTGGAATAAAAACCGAGTAGAAGGTAACTCGAAAATGAAAGACATTCTTGGTGGAAAAGGTGCCAATTTAGCAGAAATGGCATCTTTAGGTTTACCTGTACCTCCAGGTTTCACTATTTCAACGGAAGTATGTAAGTATTATTGGGATAATGGCAGAAAATTCCCAGAAGATCTTAAATCTATTGTTGAAGAAGCCATGACAGAGCTTGAAAATGTTACTGGCAAAAAATTCGGTGACAACAAAAATCCTCTTTTGGTTTCAGTCAGGTCAGGTGCCGCTGTTTCTATGCCCGGAATGATGGATACTATATTGAATTTAGGTCTTAACGATGAATCAGTCGAGGGATTGGCCAAACTAACTAACAACGAAAGATTTGCTTGGGATTCTTATAGAAGATTTATCCAAATGTTTGGTGATGTTGCTTTAGGTATCGACCATGAAAAATTCGAAGAAGCCCTTAATGAAGTTAAAAGAGAAAAAGGCGTAAAACAAGATTTAGAATTAGATGCTAACGATCTCAAAAAAGTTGTTGAATTATACAAAAAGCTGTACAAAGAAGAAGGGAAAGAGTTCCCACAAGATCCTATGAAACAGCTTTGGATTGCTATTGAAGCAGTTTTTGGAAGTTGGAACAATCCAAGGGCTATAAAGTATAGACAAATTAATGAAATGGATAAACAGGGGCTTTTAGGAACTGCCGTAAATGTAGTTGCTATGGTTTTTGGTAACATGGGAGAAGACAGCGGAACTGGTGTGGCTTTCACAAGAGATCCAAATACTGGTGAAAAGAAATATTACGGTGAATTTCTTACCAACGCACAAGGGGAAGATGTCGTTGCTGGTATAAGAACTCCAAAAAGTTTGGATGAGTTAAAGAGCATCAATCCTAAAACATATAACCAGTTACTTGAGCTTATGGATAAATTAGAGAAACATTTTAGAGATATGCAAGACATAGAATTTACTGTTGAAAAAGGACAATTATATATGCTCCAAACAAGAAATGGGAAGAGAACTGCAGCTGCAGCTGTTAAGATTGCAGTAGATATGGTAAAAGAAGGCCTCATAAACAAAGAAGAAGCAGTGATGAGAGTCAAACCGGCAGATATAGAAAAGTTATTACACCCTCTTTTTGATCCTGAAGAATTAAAAAATGCCCAATACATTGGTAAAGGATTACCCGCATCTCCTGGTGCTGCTACTGGGAAGATTGTTTTTAGCGCAGACGATGCTGAAAAGCTGGCAAAAGATGGTGAAAAAGTAATTCTCGCTAGACCCGAAACATCTCCAGAAGATGTTGGCGGTATGAACGTTGCAGAAGGAATATTAACATCACGTGGAGGAATGACTTCTCATGCTGCCGTAGTTGCCAGAGGAATGGGTAAAACAGCTGTTGTTGGAGCAGAAGACATAGTCATTGATTTAAAAAATAAAGTTATAAAATCTAATGGAGTCGAATTAAAGGAAGGCGATTGGATTTCCATCGATGGAAACGAAGGAAAAGTTTACGCTGGAAAGATCAAAACAGTTAGACCCGAAGGATTAGCAGGGGATATTTCAGAATTGCTTGAGTACGCAGATGAAGTTTCAGTTTTAGGGGTCAGAGCAAACGCAGATATCCCAAGAGATGCGAAAGTTGCAAGGGAGTTTGGAGCTCAAGGAATTGGACTTTGTAGAACAGAACACATGTTCTTTGGACCAGAAAGAATAAACAAGATGAGAACCATGATTGTCTCAAAAACAGAAGAGCAAAGAAAAGCAGCTTTAGAAGAGCTTTTACCATTTCAAAGATCAGACTTCAAAGGATTATTTGAAGAGATGGAAGGATTTTCTGTTACAATAAGGCTTTTGGATCCCCCTCTTCATGAATTTGTTCCAGAAAGCGACGAACAAATAAAAGAAGTGGCAGAAATGATTGGAATTAGTGAAGATGAATTAAGGAGTACAGTTAAAGATTTAGAAGAATTCAACCCAATGATGGGTCATAGAGGCGTGAGATTAGCTATCACTTACCCGGAAATAGCAGAGATGCAAACAAAAGCTATAATCTTGGCTGCTATAGACATGATAAAAGAAGGTAAAAGGGTACAACCCGAAATAATGATCCCATTAGTTGGAAATGTTAAAGAGCTTACCATCCTCAAAGAATCTATCAAGCAGATCGCTGACGAATTAATAAAAGAAAACAACGTAGACTTAGAATACAAAATTGGAACGATGATCGAAGTTCCCAGGGCCTGTGTGGTTGCCGATCAAATTGGTGCAGAGGCTGATTTCTTTAGCTTTGGTACCAACGATCTTACACAGCTAGGCTTAGGTTTTTCAAGAGACGATTATGGAAAATTCATTGGAGATTATATTGAAAAAGGTATCTACGAAAAAGACCCATTCCAACAAATCGATAGAGAAGGTGTTGGAAGATTAATAAAACTTGCTTTGGATGGCGGAAGATCCACTAACCCAAAATTAAAGGTAGGGATTTGCGGTGAACATGGTGGAGATCCTGATTCTATTGAGTTTGCACACTTGGTGGGTTTGGATTATGTCAGCTGTTCTCCATACAGAGTACCAGTCGCTAGATTAGCAGCTGCTCAAGCGGCAGTAAATTATAAGAGAGGTAAAACAGTTAATTATTAATCAATAGGTAAGAAAATCAGCAATCATAATAGTCTTAAAATTAAAATGTTGATTTTATAATAGTTACAGGGTGGAGACCTCTCCACCCTTTTTGTTATGCCGTCTATTAGCTGTTGACTATTTTTTTCCAGTATGTTAAAATTGAACAAACGTTTTATTATATATAATGTCCGGGGTGAAATAAAATGAAAATAGTAGATTTGATCAAACAATCAAACAAACCTGTTCTTTCCTTTGAAATTATCCCCCCTAATGTTGGAGAAAGTATTGATTCAATATTTAATGTAGTGGATAATTTAATCGAATTTTCTCCTAAATATATCAATGTCACTAAGCATGCCAACGAAATAGAATATGTTGAAGAAAACGGGGAAATTATAAAAATCATCAAAAAGAAGAGACCTGGAACCGTTGGGGTAAGTGCCTCCATAAAGCATAGGTATGATATCGAAGTAGTTCCTCATCTAATATGTACAGGCTTTAATAAATATCAAATAGAAGACATTCTAATAGACCTAAATTATCTGAGGATAGAAAACATATTCGTCGTAAGAGGGGATAAGAAAAGATACACATGGAAAGAAACAGATGAATACGAACATGCAACTCAATTAGTTGAGCAGGTAACAAATATGAACAAAGGTATATACACTTGCCCGACAAAAGAACATAATCCCACAAATTTCTGCATTGGCGTTGCTGGATACCCGGAAAAACATTTTGAATCTCCAAACTTGGAAAAAGATTTGGACTATTTAAAATTAAAGGTTGATATAGGGGCAGAATTTATCATAACTCAAATGTTTTTTGACATTGAGTATTACAAAAACTTCGTTAATAAAGTTCGAGAACTCGGTATAGAAGTCCCAATAATCCCAGGCATCAAACCGTTGGGAAGCAAAAAAACACTATACAACATTCCTAAAACTTTTCATGTTAATATACCCAAAACCATCGTGGAAGAGTTTGAAGACGCAAAATCATTCCAAGATGAATATATTATTGGGGTAAGGCACGGAATAAAATTGATTGAACAACTTTTAGAATTGCGAGTCCCCGGCATACATCTTTTTACGATGGGGAAAGGAAAGATAGTAAAAGACATTTTAAGTGCATTTAAGGGAATTTTTTAGAATTTCGATGGATAGGAAGCGGAGGAGGGGAAAAAATGGCACGCCCGGAGGGAATCGAACCCCCAACCTGCGGTTTTGGAGACCGCCGCTCTGCCAGTTGAGCTACAGGCGTATTGCTTCAATATTATAACATAAAAGTAGACAACTATCAAGCATCATTTTCTTTAAATTAGAGTGAATTGATTTGTTAACAATAATGTGATAAGCTTATGAATAGAGAAATACAACGCGCATATTAAAATAAGGGTTCTTCTATTTATATTATAAAAAAATTCATGTAATAGTAACTTTAAATTATACCTCGTCTTCTACTTTTTTCATACTTTTTACCAAATTTCTTTCTTTTTATAGTATACTAAGGAAGGATTATTTAAGTGGTGGGGTGAGCAAATAATGTTTGAAAACTTACAAAAAAAGCTGACAGGAGTCTTCAAGAACCTATCGGGTAAAGGAAAATTATCAAAAAAAAATATAAAAGATGCTGTTAGAGAAGTGAAACTTTCTCTGTTGGAAGCGGACGTTCATTATAAAGTGGTAAAAGAACTGATTGACAGAGTCAAGGAAGAAGCAATTGGATCTAAAGTTCTCGAAAGCTTAACTCCTGATCAAGAATTCATCAGAATAGTTAGAGACGATTTAATAGAATTGATGGGCGGTAAAGAAAACAATAAGATTACTATTTCTCGTAATCCAGGTTTCATTATGCTTACGGGTTTGCAAGGAAGCGGTAAAACAACAACTGCTGCTAAGTTAGCAAATTTCTATAAGAAAAAAGGGAAAAACCCTTTGTTGGTTGCTGCCGATACTTACAGACCAGCTGCTATTGATCAACTTGTACAGTTGGGTGAGGACATTGGTATTCCCGTTTTTACTGGTGACAGAGTAAACGATTTGAAAATTGTAGAAGAAAGTAAAAAGTATGCAGAGAAGCTTTTGTATGATATTGTTATCGTAGATACCGCAGGGCGTTTGCACATAGATGAAAAGATGATGGAAGAGTTAGAAAATATAAAAAAGTTAATCAATCCGGATGAAATTTTGATGGTCGTCGATTCAATGGTTGGTCAAGATGCAGTTAATTCAGCAAAAGAATTTAACGATAAATTGGATCTTTCCGGTTTTGTTGTTTCAAAACTCGACGGTGATTCTCGAGGTGGAGTCATCATTTCTATTAGGTATATAACGGGGAAACCTGTTAAGTTAGTTGGTGTTGGTGAGAAGATTGATGATTTGGAAGAGTTTTACCCAGATAGATATGTTGGAAGAATTTTAGGAATGGGAGATGTACTTTCTTTCATAGATAAGGTAGAAAAAGACATAGATAAAAAGAAAGCAGAAGAAGATGCAGAAAGGTTTATGGATGGAAAGTTCGATTTAAAAGATTTCCTCGAACAAATTCGACAAATAAGAAAATTAGGCCCTCTCAGTAATCTTTTAGAAATGGTTCCTGGTGTTCCAAAGGAACAAGTGGATGTAACCAAAGGTGAACAAGAATTAAAAAAATTCGAAGCAATAATAAATTCAATGACCCCAAAAGAACGTAAAAACACCAGAATACTAACTTATTCAAGAAAACAACGAATAGCAAAGGGAAGTGGAACAACTCTTCAAGATATCAATAGACTTTTGAAGTCGTACGATCAGTTGAAAAAGGCTATGAAGCAAATGAAAAAATTTAAAGGCAGAAAACTCATAAATAATCTACCTTTTTAAAAAACCAATAGTAATTAAAAATATATGGAGGTGTGTTAATGGTAAAAATCAGATTGAACAGGATGGGAAGGAGACATCAACCGTTTTATAGAATAGTTATCGTAGACTCAAGAAACAAAAGGAGTGGAAAATATATAGAATCAATAGGATACTATGATCCTCTAAATGACTCAAACCAGTACAAAGTCGATGAGGACAAGGCTTTAGATTGGCTTTTAAAAGGTGCTCAACCCACAGATACAGCAAGAAGAATTCTTAGAAAAATGGGTGTCATGAAAAGATACGATGAAATAAAATTTCGATCCAGAAAAGAAAAGGACGTCAAAGAATCTGAAAAAATTGTTGAACCAGAAGGAGAAGAAGTTAAAGAATGAAAGATCTGCTTTTAGACATTTTGAACAACATTGTTAAACATCCCGATGAGATAAAGATAGTAGAGTCCACCGAGGAACAAAATGTAATATTTGAAATATACGCAAGTTCTGAGGATGTAGGTCAAATAATTGGAAAAGACGGCAGGACTATTAAATCCATAAATATTCTTTTAAACGCAGCAAAAAAAGACCCTGAAAAGAAATTTATTTTAAAAGTAATTAGGTGAGTGAATTGAACAGCTTATCCAATCTTTTGGACAACAAAATCTCTGTGGCAAAAATCGTTAATAGTCATGGAGTACACGGAGAGGTAAAAATAGTACCTTTGACCAATGTAAAAGATGTGATAACGAACTTAGAAGAAGTTCTTTTGTACAATACCTCAACTAGAAATTTCTTCTTCAGTAAGGTATTACAAGTTAAACCATTAAATAAATTTTTTGTATTGAACTTACGCGGAATAAAGGACATGGACGAAGCTAAAAAAATGATAGGGTATGAAGTTTTTATCGATAAGAAAGATCTTCCTTCTCTTAATAGTGAGGAATATTACTGGTATGAGATTTTAGATTCTGAGGTTTATTACGAAGATGGGAAATACGTTGGAAAAGTAGAAGAAATAATACAAACAGGTGCAAACGATGTTATCTCCATAAAAAATATTGAAGATGATAAAGAAGTTCTCATACCAATGACAGATCATTACATTGTTGAATTAAAAAAAGAAGATAAAAGTATTATAGTAAAAAAAATAGAGTGGTACGAAAATGGAACAAATCAAACGGATTAAAATTAGTGTTTTGACTATTTTCCCTGGTATGTTTGATATTATTAGAAACTATGGAGTAATAAAAAAAGCTATAGAAAAAAAATTAGTCGAAATAGATATACTCAATTTAAGAGATTACACAACTGATAAACACAAAGTAACTGATAAACCTGGTTACGGTGGAGAAAATGGAATGGTTATGTTGGTAGAACCTTTTTATCGTTTTTACGATGAATACATCCTATCCAAGAACCACAAACCTTATATAGTTTTACCTTCTCCCCAAGGCGAAGTATTTAATAACGATTTAGCTTTTGAGTTAGCAAAAAAAGGAGAATTAGTTTTTTTATGTGGAAGATACGAAGGAATAGATGAAAGGGTTAAAAAGATAGTTGACAAAGAAGTTTCAATAGGAGATTACGTTTTAACGGGTGGCGAAATCCCTACCATGGTTATTATCGAAACTCTTTTAAGATTTTTGCCCGGAGTAATAGGTTCAAAAACAAGCGTAGAAAACGATTCCTTTTACAATGGATTATTAGATTATTCACACTACACCAAACCTCAGGAATTTAGAGGCATGAAAGTGCCAGAAATCTTGTTAAGCGGTGATCATGAACGTATTAGAATCTTTAGAAAAAAAGACAGTTTATTAAAAACAATAATTAAAAGGCCAGATCTATTCATAAAGAAAGAATTAAATGAAGAAGAAAAAAAGATTTTAGTAGACATTGTTCAAGAAATGTTTAACAAAAACTCTAATGATTTTAAGGAGTCCCAAGATGTTTGATAAACTGTATGTGGCCTTGATTCACTATCCTATTCTGAAAAAAGATGGTACTATTGTTTCAACAGCCATTACAAATTTTGATGTTCATGATATTTCAAGAACCTGCAAAACTTATAACGTAAAAAACTATTTCTTAGTAACCAATTTACCTGCTCAACGAAAGATTGTAGAAAAGGTTTTAGATTACTGGCTCAACGGATATGGAGGAGAATTTAATCCCAACAGAAAAGAAGCTCTTGAAATATTTAAAATAAAAAATTACTTGGAGGACGTTATCGAAGAAATAGAAAAAAAAGAAGGAGAACGTCCAAAGATAGTTTTCACTTCTGCCAAAGCAAGAAATAATGTAGTCTCTTTTGAGGAACTAAAGGATAAGATAAAAAATTCTGACCATCCATTTTTAATTCTTTTTGGAACCGGTTGGGGAATGCCAGAAGAAATTAGAGAAATTTCTGATTACGATTTAGAACCTATTAGAGCTAAAGGAAAGTTCAACCATCTCTCTGTAAGGGCGGCGGTTGCAATAACGCTTGATAGATTAATAGGTGAAATCGATTGATTTCTGGACTCTTCTGTTGAAGAGATTTTGGAGCGGGGTGAAGGGGCGCTAAATGAAGTTTCTAAAGATACTACGAAAAATAATATTTGGGAGGTTTTAAAAATGGACAAAATCATAAATGCAGTAGAAACAAATTATAAAAAAGAAGATATCCCTGAAATTAGACCAGGTGATACCGTAAGAGTCAACGTGAAAGTTGTTGAAGGGGAAGGTGAAAGAAAAAGAGAAAGAATCCAACCCTTTGAAGGACTAGTAATAAAAATAAGAGGCGCTGGTCTAGGACGTTCTTTCACTGTTAGAAAAATGGGAGCAGATAAAGTAGGTGTTGAAAGAATCTTTCCATTCCATTCCCCATCTATAAGCAGCATAGAAGTACTGAAAAAAGGTAAAGTTAGAAGGGCTAAACTTTATTACCTGAGGGATGTTAAAGGAAAGATAAGGATCAAAGAGAGGAAGGATTGAGCCTTTTGAAAGAGGCTACTAAGAAGAAAATTAAAGATGAGACCTTAGATTGGATTTACGCCATAATATATGCGCTTATATTTGGAACAATTATCAGACTATACGTGTTTGAAACAATGATGGTTCCAACTCCTTCTATGGTTCCAACGATCCAAGTGTACGACAGGTTGTTTGTAGAAAAAGTTACCTATGAATTTGCCGAACCAAATAGAGGTTCGATAGTGGTTTTTTGGACACCTTTTGTGGATATTAGGGCGCAACAACAGTTACGTACTTTTGATAGGTTTATGGATTTTTTTGCTCCAGCACAATTTGAAGGACATGTAAAATATGTTAAGAGGTTGGTGGGGAAACCGGAAGATACCTTAAGACTGGTACCAGTTGAAGAAACGTTTTGGGAAGATATTAAAAACGGAGAAATTCAAAATACTCCCGATTGGTTAGATTTTATTATTGATTATTATGAAAGTGTAGATTATATTCCAACTCAAATAAAAACCAAGGTTTCAAAACTTGAAATAAACGGCGAAATACTACCTGAATTTGAAAATATTTATTATTTACGAGATGCAATATTTGAAGATCCTAAATTTTTTGATTATATAGCCTATCCGGATAAATACAGTTATCAAATTGCCACGTCTGATTTGTTTTTCATGTATATGGATAATTTTACAGGTAGGTTGATACCAGCCAAACCAACTATTGAATGGTACAAACAAATGAGAGATACCCTTTTGTTTACTGACTTTTATGAAAACGAGCTTTCAAAATTGGATTTACCTACTTTAATATATAAAGATGAAGAAGGTCTTGTAAATGTAAAAGTTCCAGAAGGATACTATTTCTTCATGGGTGATAATACATTGGAAAGTCAAGATAGCCGTTTTTTTGGATTTGTTCCTATTGAGAACGTTATTGGAACAACTTTTTTAAGAATTTATCCATTTGACAGGTTCGGTAAGATATAGATAAGTATATTAAAAATGGCGGAGACGGTGGGACTCGAACCCACACGGGGTGTAACCCCATCGGTTTTCAAGACCGACGCCTTAGCCAATTAGGCTACGTCTCCACAATATGAACGAAATATACAATCCAAAGGAATTATATCATATAAGGAGCTTTTTGTCAATGAAAGAACTGGATGAAAAGACCGAAAAAATTAATAAATACATTGATATGCTAATTAACTACCCTGTAAATCTGACAGCTTATGGAAACGAAAAGGATGCCTATGAAAACCTTATTTTAGACAGTATTATTCCTATAGAGTTAGAAGACAGCTTTTTAAATTCAAAAAGGATTGTAGATATAGGAACCGGCGGAGGTATACCTGGTCTAGTATGGGCTATATACTTCCCAGAAAAAGAGTTTTACCTAGTAGACAGCGTATCAAAAAAGATACAAGCTTTGAAAACTTTTATAAAAGAGTTAAAATTAACTAACGTTTATTTGTGCTGTGAAAGAGCGGAAGATTTTGCAAAAACTCATAGAGAATATTTTGACTTTGCAACATGTAAAGCGTTAGCCAGAAGTGATATTGCATTAGAATATTTGGCACCACTCGTGAAAGTAAATAGTTATATATCTCTATTCAAAGGCCCATCATACTTCAAAAATGAGATGGAATATGCAAAGAACGTGTTGAAAAAGCTTAATATCTCGGAGTTTAAAGAAATTGAATACGAAATTGGAGAAGACAAAAAGAAAAGATATATGATACTTTTTAAAAAGATTGGAACAACCCCCCAAAACTTTCCAAGGCAAGTAGGGATTCCGAAAAAATTTCCTTTAGGAGAAACCAAATGATAAAAATAATTGTTGATCAGCCTTATGATGGTTCTATGAACATGGCATTGGATCTAGCCATAGCGAAACTAAATGCAATTAGAAAAATTTCTACATTAAGGATCTACCAATGGAAATTCCCCACCATATCCCTTGGGAAACATCAAAAGACGAACAACCTGAACTGGAAGTTTATAAAAAACAACAATATTTCTGTTGTAAGAAGACCCTCAGGTGGAAGAGCAGTCTTACATAATAATGAAATAACCTATTCCTTTTCAACTTTTGCTAGCAACGAAAACTTACCAAGTAATCTACTTGCCAGCTACATGAAAATATCTCAAGCATTAATAAGATCATTAAACGAATTAGGAATAGAAGCAGATATTGAAAGGTCAAAAAGAGAAGGAGTAACCAAAGACTTTTGCTATGACGCCCCTTCATTTTATGAGGTGAAAGTTAACGGAAAGAAACTAATTGGAAGTGCACAATACAGAACAGCAAATTTCGTTCTTCAACATGGTTCAATTCCGATTAAGCATGACCATGAAACCTACGTTAATTCTTTTAAATATTCTCATACTGAATGGATAAAACAACATTTAATTAGTTCTACCATCGATTTAGAAACAATTTTAAAAAAACCTATTTCAAAGATGGAGATAGTCAAAGCTCTTGAAATAGGTTTTAAATCGGTCTTCAAAGAAGAAATATCAGAAGGCTTTTTAGAACAAGAGGAAATACTTCTTGCACAAAAAATCAAAAATAATTTTACCGTTCTGGAGGAAAAGAATTAACAATTTGGTTCACTAACGGCTTTAAACTTTGTTGAGTCAATAGATTAGCATATTCAACATTTATCCATTCTTTAATCCATTTCTCAGCATTTGATTCGGGAATTAATTTATCTTCTTTAAACAATTCATCATCTTGGGCAGAGTTCAATATCTTTGCAAAGATGTTCGACACGAAAGCTTCAGATGCTTCTCTTAGACCTATTTTATTGTAATTTATACCAGATACATTAAATGCAGGTCCAATTACGTTAGCCATTTACATCACCACCAATTCGGCATATATGTAATCTTTAGCGCTTTGAATAATTGCAATTATATCTTGAGGAGTTGCTCCAGCAGCTCTTAAAGCTGTAATCAGGTTCGCAACCGTTGCGGGTTTTCCACTTATTTTTCCGTTTTCAACACTTACACTGAAGTTACCATGATTAAGAGTAAAATCAGATATTTCCACATTTCCTCCTAGAACTATCGTTCCAGTTTTTTCATTGATCACTATCTTAGCTTTTACATCGGGAGTAAACTCTATCTCTTCAATTAAAGCCAAAAATGATATAATATCATCTTCAAAGTATTTTGGAACTTCTACTTTAATTGAAGAGGGATCAATAGCTTTGGCAATTTTTAATGAAAAAGTGGAATTTATTGCGTTAGCAACCCTCGCTGATGTTGTAAAATCTGGTTGTTTCAAGTTGATTGTCACCGTGTCTTCATCTACAATCCGAGCAGGAATCTCTCTCTCTATAATAGCCCCTTGAGGAATATAACCAACAACTTTATATTTTTGTTGTAGGTTAGATGAAGCACGAACATTGGCTCCACCAGTTAAGACGTTTCCTTGTGCAACAGCATAAACTCTATTATCAGCACCATAAAGAGGCGTTTGCATTAAGACTCCATTTTCAATAGATTTAGAATCTCCTATAGCAGCTACAGTAACGTCTAACCTCATACCTTCCTTGTAAAAAGATGGTATATCAGCGAAAACCATAACAAGGGCGGTATTTTTTGTTTCAACATAAGAGGTAAGATTGATGTTAAAATTGGTCAGCATATTGTTTATCATCTCAGATGGTACATTCCCTGAATCACCGCTACCATTTAAGCCAGTAACTAAACCGATTCCAAATAATTGATTGTCCCTAGCACCTCTGAAATTAGATATGTCTTTTATTCTGACTCCAGCAAAACCGTAGATGTTTAAAATTAAAATTAATAAAAAGGTGACAAATAAATTTTTCCTCATTTCGACTCCCTTCTAAAAGAAGATATTTGCTATTCCTGAAAGTATAGAAGTTAACCATGACGGTTCGTTAGGATCCTGTTGGAAAATTATATCTCCATCGTACCAAATCTTGGCATTAGCTAAACTAGAAGAAAAAATAGTTCCGTCTTTTGCTATGTTTTTGGGGGAAACGTAACCTTCAACAATTATAGTATTCTTGTTGTTGCCCACCTTAATTTCCTTTTCTCCTCTAATCTTTAAAAGTCCGTTTTGGTCTTTTTCTTGGATTATTGAGGATATAAATAGTTGAACCTCTGCAGAAGAAGAAGAACTTTTTTGATTGTTTTGTACACTAACCTGCGTTGGATTTCCAGCCCCGATGGGCAAAAAATTGGATAAATCTACCCCTCCTATATTACTTACTACTGAGTTAATCGTATCAACAGACGCTTTTTTGTAATCAGGCATATTTTCTGATAAAGAGAGGGAAGGATTTTCTGAAACGATTATCGTTACAACATCTCCTACTCCAAAATCCTGGTTATAATTGAAAATAGAGTTACCTTGTTCATCACTTTTATTCCATAATGATTCAGAGAAACCAAGGCTAGTTGAAACTAGAAAAGTTAAGAAAAAAATCAAAACTTTTGAAAACTTTTTAGTATTCATTCTTACAAACCTCCTAAACTAACCAGAAGTATAGGACCTTCCTTCAGTTTACCAGTTATTATGTTTCCGCTTTCAACATTCCTTACGCTCAAAGTATCTCCAAAATTCCCATTTGTCATAGCCCTTGCCAAAGTAGAAACCCTTATTCCCTCAAATTCTACCAAAACCGTTACAATGTCTCCAGGTTTCACGTCAGGTATACGCTTCAAATAAGTTGAATCTACTATTTCACCTTTTTTTACATCTTTGGTTAATTCATAACTTCCGGATCTTAACAATTCTACATCTACAGGTTTATTGTTAATGGTTAGAACGTTTTTAGTAGCTGGTTCTGTTAATTCTTCATTCAATATTGTTCCTCTGGTTAAATCTTTGGAATATACAAGCACTTCTTCATATTTCGATACATTAGCAATGACTGTCAGAATCTTTTGATTGTTTTTATCGTCTTTAACATTCAAACTTATATATAACTTATCGTAGCTGTGAAAGATCTTTGTCACTTCTGCTGATAAAACCCTTTCTGGAAAAACCTTTAGATCAATACTATTCACGGTCAAAGAATTGTCGTACTCTTTTATCTTTTGCTGTAAAAAACTTTCTAAATCAATGTAATGAACATCTAGGTCTTTATGATCGTTTTTGTATACAACCGTAACCGTACTACCTTCAAAAACTAGTTCAAAATCGCTGTAATAACTACTCATTAAACCATATAAAATTTTTGAAAGCTCTATTTCAGAATAAATTATCTTATCGTTAACTATATAAGAGATAGTCCTATCTGATTTCATCTCAGGGAATATATCTTTGAGAGAAAAAATCCAATCTTCACTGAATATAACTTCCGGAATCGTAAAAACTATGCTCGAAAAAAAACTTGATGATACAAACAACATCACGGAAAAAAATATAATTTTGATTAATCGTGTCAAAGTTATCAACTCCCTGCCATTTAACACCTACTATCAAAAAAATTAAGGGAGATTATGGTTTATCTCTTAACATTTGAAACTGTTCTCAACATTTCATCAGCGGTTGTGATAGTTTTAGAATTAATATCGTAAGCTCTTTGTGCAACTATCATATCTACCATCTCTTTAACGACATCGACGTTGGATTTTTCTAAATAACCTTGTTGTAAAGCTCCAAATCCATCCTGTCCAGGTATCCCTTCCGTTGGATTACCGGAAGCTGGCGTTTCAGAATATAAGTTATTACCTATGGGTTTTAACCCTCCAGGGTTTAAAAATCTCACAGTAGTGAGATTTCCTACATTTTGAATCGTTCCATCACCCAAAGAAACACTTACTATTCCATCAGGAGAAACGTTTATTCCCACAGAATTTTGAGGAATCACTATATTTGGAATAACCATCAATCCATCACTGGTAGTAAGTCTACCGTTGGCATCCAATTTAAAAGAACCATCTCTGGTGTAGGCTATACTTCCATCTTGCATCTGAACTTGAAAAAATCCATCTCCCATGATCGCTATATCGGTAGAATTGTCGGTTGGCTCTATGTTTCCCAACGTAAAGATACGCGTTGTTGCAGCCAAACGTGTACCGTGACCTACATAAAGACCTGTCGGTAAGGTTGAACCTTGAGCGGTCGGGGTACCGGCTTCTTTTACAGATGAATATAGCAAATCTTGAAATTCAGCTCTCTGTTTTTTATATCCTGTTGTATCGACGTTTGCAAGATTGTTTGAAATGATATCTAACTTTCTTTGTTCAGCATTCATACCGGTTGCAGCGTTATACAAAGACACCAACATAATTTACCCCTCCATTTAAAAATCTTTATAATCCTCTACATTAGTTAAAAGTTTGAAGTTATTTCAATAAGCTTTGCGTTGAGTGAATCCCCTGTTGATACTGCTCTTTGTAGTATATCAAACTTTCTATTTGCTTCGATCATCTTAATCATCTCATTTAGGGCATCAACGTTTGAACTCTCTAGAAACCCTTGTCTCATAT
The DNA here is from genome assembly GCF_002924605.1 of Petrotoga sp. SL27. Taxonomy (NCBI): domain Bacteria; kingdom Thermotogati; phylum Thermotogota; class Thermotogae; order Petrotogales; family Petrotogaceae; genus Petrotoga; species Petrotoga sp. SL27. The sequence continues at coordinate 95,951 of NZ_JAIP01000004.1, forward strand.
TGAAGTTATCTGCTTGTCCTATCTCTTCTCCCGTGAAATAATTTTCACCATATTTATTCAAATTCTCTACATTTAGGATGTTTAATCTTGTGTTTGTCCCCGATATATTACCCTCTTCATCCACAAAAAAATTATCCAGATCTACAATTATAGGGTTATTTTCCTCATCTAACACGTAATCACCGCTTTTTGTGACAAGGTAATTTTCAGGACTTAAAGAAAATTCACCATTTCGTGTGTAAAAGTAGTTACCGTTTCTCTCTATTTTAAAAAAACCGTCTCCTTCTATTGCAAAGTCTAATTTTCCACTTGTTTCAACCAAAGGCCCTTGTTCAAGATTTGGAATTACCTCGTCCAAAACAACCGAGCTATAAATGTTCCCTATTGGTTCGCCTTTTTCTTGTGCATTTTGATATGATCTAATCTCTTTTTCGTATACACTTTTAAATAGGTTAAAATCCTTTTTGTAACCTACGGTGTTAAGGTTAGCCAAATTGTTGGAAATAGAGTTCAATTCAGCAAAAGAGTTGAGCATACCAGCCGTTGCATTGTATATTCCTCTCATTTTATTTCCCCCTGTGGTGAATGGTTCTAATTTACTTGTACTTTGTTTAATAATTCTATGTCTTCTAACAAAATTCCTGTACCTTTTGCACAAACAAGATGTGGCTCTTCCGGAATATATGTTCTTACGCCAGTTTGCTCTGATATTAATTTATCCAATCCTCTTAGTCTTGCTACCCCTCCAACTACTATAAGTCCATTTTGCATTATATCCGCAGCTAATTCTGGAGGAGTTTTTTCTAAAATATTTTTTATTTTATTGATTATTTCATTCAATATTGGTTTGATTGCATAGAAAATATCGTCCGAAGTTAGTTTTAAATTAGAAGGAAGCCCTGTTTTGATATTCTGACCTTTAACCTCCATTTCAAGATTTTCCTCTTGAGAAAAAGCTTTTCCTATGTCGATTTTTAACCTTTCAGCGGTAGTTTCACCGATCAAGAATTTATATCTTCTTTTAGTATATTTAATTATTTCTTGATCCATGGCTTCACCTGCAACTTTTATCGTTTCACTTATGACACAGCCTCCTAAACTCAAAATTGCTAAGTCGGTTGTACCTCCTCCTATATCTATGACCATGTGTCCGTTAGGTTCTGTTATATCTATCCCACTACCTATAGCAGCAGCTAAGGGCTCGCTTATAAGAAACACTTTAGAAGCACCTATCCTACTCCCCGCCTCTTTAACCGCCCTTCTTTCAACGTCTGTAGTTAAAGCAGGTATCCCTATGATTAATCGTGGTTTGTACATATTAAAACCTTTGGATTTGGCTTTTTTGACGAAATATCTTAACACTTCCTCGATGATACTGGGATCTGTAATAACCCCATCCTGTACAGGCCTAATAATTTGTATTTGACTGGGAGTTTTCCCAACCATATCTTTTGCTTCTTTCCCAATTGCTAACAAATTTTTTTTACTTTTATCAACTGCTACCACTGAAGGTTCTTCAAGGATAATCCCTTGACCACGTTGATATACTACAAAGGTTGCGGTTCCTAAATCTATTCCTAAATCAGATTTAGCCATAATTTACCTCCTATTTTTTCTTAATAGAGATTTTAAAATTTTAAAAATATTTCCCTTAGCTCCCCTTCGCCCCGCAGTTGGTTTACCTAATTAAAAATGTGCCTGGCGGGAGTCGAACCCGCATCTTTGGATCCGGAGTCCAACGCTTTATCCGTTAGGCTACAGGCACATTAATTCATTACAATTAATATTCAATTGAATTTTCTCTCTGCTTTCTTTAGTTGTTATGATTAAATCATAATAATCTTTTAGGTCTGATATCAAAGTGGTACTTTCGTATCCTTTTTTGTAGTAGTACCAAAATATCCAAGGGTCTTTGGCAAAGATAGAAAAATTTTCAAACTTATTATTAATGGGAATATCCCAGATCAAAATATCTTTGTAACTTGAAAAGTCTTTTTTTAGATTATATACTTCTTTTTCTGCTAAGGCAATGGCATTTTCGGGGCTCTGAATAAAATTGGATAGAATGAGTACACTACTATTTTGGTCTTTGGCCTTTTTTACTTTTTTATAACTAACTTCTCCTCTAACCTCGCTATACAAAGAGGAAGTGGTCAATCTTTCATCTACAAAGTAAATTTTGCATCCTATGCTTTCTTTTACCCTTATGGCTTCATCTATACTCAAAAAACTCTGTTTTGAATATCTCCCAGACATGGAAATGGGTAATCCAAACACGATTAAATCGTCGTGGCTTAAATCCAATGAAACCAAGAAGTCTAAGAGTTCTTCAGACTTTATTGTCTCTTTTGGCAAAGGAATATTTACATCTTGTTTTAAAATAGCTATCCCACACTTACTCGTTCCGTAATCTATTCCATATACTTTTAAGTTTTTAAAAGTTCCCATATAATATCTTTCTCCAATTTAACTAAATCATATTTAACTCCATTTTCATTTAATATATTGATGACTTTTTCTTTATCTTTAGAAGAAAAGCAAATAACCGGTGCACAAGCTTGTAAGACAGACTTGGGGGAAGGAAAAATTTTACAAAAAACGCCGTTTTTTGCTAACATCTCTTTTATTTCTAATATTTGATAATTTTCATTCAGTAAAACTAAATCAAGATCTAACGTCGTCCTCAAATCTTTACTCAATTTATACACTTCTCGCTCCTGCTTTGGAATTACCTTTCAAGAACTCAATTAATTCTCTTGTGTCTAAATTTTCATAGAAATTGATGGAATTTTTCAATATCCAATTATCTAATATATTTTCCTTAAAATTGGAACTTTCACGTAAATCCTTTAGATTAAAATTATTCAATATTTCTACTTCTTCTTCATTCACCTTTAACAACCCCGCATCTTCCATCACGTTTAAAACGGTCTCTGACAACGATTTATCACCCTTCAAAAGAGAATTTTGTATCTCCTCTACTTTGTAATGACCGTCGGTTATAAAATCATAGACTTGTTTTAATACTTTAAAAGATGGATATTTTCTTGAATATTCGTAAAGCAATTTAACTTTGAACCGATTATTGTAAACCAATATGATAGTTGTTCTTTGAGTCTTTTTCATCCATGTAGAAACCAGGTCTAAAAGCTCTATGTCCGTTTTTGGAACATCCACAATTATCAAAATTGGAGAAAACTGTTTAACTTCAAAAGCTATACCGTTGTTGGAAAAGGACGTTATATAAAAATTAGCTTTCTCGTTTTTAAATTTTTCTCTGGAAATAAGTTTTTCTCTAAAGCTCATAGAATGGTTGAAGAGCCTTATATTGTTCTCATCAACTTGTAATTTTTTGTCTAGCAATCTTACTAAAGATTTTTGCCTCTCATAATCGTTCAAAACCAATATTTTTCCATTTCTTTCATTTGTGTAATCCTTCAAAAGTCCCAGAATATTGTTTCTTTCTCTAACCACTTCAAAACTATTATTATTCGAGAAAGATATAAGGATTTTAAATCCTGCTCTTTTTAAAAATTCTTTTAACTCTTCGCTGTAAATAGAACTAAAAATACTAATTTTAGACTTTTGAAGAGCATATTTTCTAAATTGCTGATATTCAGGAACTTTTCTCACTACCGGATGAAATAATGAATAGAATGGTTCGTCGATAATAATTTCAGCTTGCATAGAATCAAGTAATTCACGATTTTTAATAAATTTGGGTACTGTAACGAATATCACACTATAATTAGATATAAGTTCTGGCGTAAGGGTGTATTGATTGTCAAAATATAATAAATTCTCAGGAAAATAAGTGTTTATTATCTTATATATATGTTCCAATAAACTGTTTGTTGCAGAAACAATTATCAGCTTTTGATGCTTCTCTAATGATAACTGAACCTTTTTCAGTAAAGAATCGTTTTTTATCTTACTTGGAAGAAACATTGCTACCTTATTTCTAGTTAAATTATCGTTTAATATTTCTACATTCATGATCTTGTTCAATTCATCATGAAGAATATTAGATGCAAAGTTCCATTTTGCAGTTTCATCTTGTTGTATTTCCTTATTAACCATCAAATCTTGCAAGTAAAATTTAACGTAACTATTTTTTAAATTATAAGAATTCTCTATTCTAAAGGTACCTACAAGATCTGTAAATAAGTCTTTTTTACTATTCTCTGTTAGCTCGCTTAATCTGTAACCCAAATCGTAACCTAAAACATCTATGATTAAGGAATCTTTATTGAGCGTTCCTGAAAAACTTTGAGTACCGTTACGAAAGAATCTGATGTTTTCTAATTTAGCGTTTCTTATCAAAAAAACTGGCTCCTCATTCCCATACCCAAAAGGTTCTAACTTGTTTATATCTTCAAACATCGTTTCCCATATTCCTTCTATTTCCATATCCACATCAATTTGAGAGGCTAATTTTTTGCTCCCATATAACTCTTTGTAAGCATCGTTAATCTCATTTCTTAAAGTTTCTATATTTTTAGAAAGAAGGGAAAATCCCGCTGCAAACTTATGACCACCGAACTCTTCAAAAATACCTTTTTCATTGACTTTGAGAAGAAGCTCCATTAAATCTATACCCTGAGGACTTCTTCCTGAACCTTTACCTATTTCTTGATTTTTTGATATCATCAAAACGGGTTTATTGAATTGATTCGACAGTTTTGAAGCCACTATTCCAAGAACTCCCATATGCCAGTCTTCTCCACTTAAAACCAATACTGGATCTTTTTTGTATTCAGGATACAAATCTAACAAACTTAAAGAGTATAAATAGATTTCCTTTTCAGTACTTTGTCTTTTTGAATTTAGCCGGAGTAATTCTGAAACCGCCTTTTTTAATTTTTCTTCGCCTTTTTCAGTCAACAATTTAAAAGCTGCATGTGCATTTGACATCCTTCCTGCTGCATTTATCTTAGGAGCAACTTTAAAGGTGACAGTACGCGAATTTATTTCAGAATCAACTATCTTCAATTCATCGAGTAAATATTTTAAACCTTTCGTTGGATTTGTTTTTAATTTGTTCAATCCTATTTTAACCAAGTATCTATTTTCTGAGGTTATAGAGACTATGTCAGCAATAGTACCCACTGCCACAAGGTCTATATATTCGAAAGGGTCCAAAGAATCATCGTAACTTTTGTAAAGGGCTTGTAGTAATTTAAAAGTTACTCCGACCCCTGCCAGATCCTTGAAGGGATATTCATCGTCTTTCCTTTTTGGGTTCAATATCGCATCTGCTTTTGGAAGATTCTCTTGAGGCAAATGATGATCGGTAACTATAACTTTCATTCCAAGACTTTTTGCATAGTCAATTTCTTGTATGGATGTTGTACCACAATCAACAGTAATAATATTATTATAATTTTTGCCTTTTAACTCCGCTATAGCCTTAACGTTTAGGCTGTAACCTTCTTCTATTCTAGATGGAATGTAAGAAGTTACATCGTAACCTAATTTTTTTAAACCAAGATACAAAACGGAAGTCGCAGTAACCCCATCAACATCGTAATCACCGAAGATCGCCACTTTTTCTTTCTTTTCTTTGATTTGCTTGAGGATTTCTACTGCTTTTGACATATCCTTCATCAAATAAGGGTCAAAGCTTTCCAATTCTAAATGGTTTAAAAACTTATCTCCTTCTTCGGGTGTTTCGATACTTCTAGATACTAATAGCTTTGCCAAAAAATCGGAAATACCTAAAACACTAGATAAGGTTTTTGCAACTCTTTCTTTTTCTTGAAAATAAGAAGCTTTTGAGTCCCAAAAAACCTTCCATTTACTCTCCATATTAAATTTCTCCCTTCTCTTATTTTTTTCTTTATAAATATTATACATTATTTGTACTGAAATATTAAAGAAGGATTTGTAAAGATTCAAAAAAGCAAAATTGTTGTATAATATTGAAGATTGGATAAGTCCAATTAGAAGGGGTGTAATTTTGGTGAAAAATATATTATTGTTAATCTTTCTTTCGACTCTGTCTGTTTTTTCATGGGCTTTAACTATCGAAGAAATAGAAAATCTTTCAAAAAACTCTGCAACTTTGGAATTATCATGGGAATATTTTTTAGAATATATTATAGAAAATCCTAGTGATGCTAGAATTACTGATACAGGCTCTTTAATATCAGCTAAGATCTCTTTGTTTAACAAATATAGAAATTATAACTTTGTTAATTACATTATTTCTGAAGACCTAAAAAATTTTGGCATTAACTTGGGAGTATTAGGCACCAATTTTTCTATTCCAGAGGAAGATACCAATAAAATTCTTTTCATCTTTCCTGAAATCATACCTATTTTGAATAAAATATTTAACACAGGCAATTTTGAAGAATCTTATTATAAATATTTTTATAAATTAAAAGGATTGAAAGAGTATTTGCAAGTTAATTCTTATGAAACCTTTATCAAAACAACTATAAGTAATTCTCTTTCTTCCCCAATCTATTTTGATGAAGACATTGAAAAGTTTATTGAAGTTTTCGTACCAGCGACTAATTATATCCTGTTTGAAAAATTTATTTCTGAATCTAAATATCTAGTTGAGGAAGATAAGTACCTAGGAGCATATAAATTACTGACATTTTTAAATAAACACAATTCCATAAATGAATCTGTAGTAGCACATTCTCAACTTAAAAATTATTTTTATTTAAAACAGAGGTTAACTTCATTGAACGATCAGGTTTTTTTTGTTGAAAAACAGGAACTGTCTTCTTTTATATCTGAAGTGTACAAAGTCGGCGAGGATTTAAAGGCGCTTACTGTAGAAAAAGATCTGCTTTACAACATATTTTTACCGTTATTAAGAGCTTTAAATTCTAAATTAGAAAATATACAAGAAAAAATACCCGTCGTTGATAAAAACTTTGAAAACTTGTCTTTTTCTTTCAGCGAACAAATAAATGCTGAGATCTTGAAACTTCAAATGCAAATTACTAGAATAGAAAACTTACCCGTTGCGTTAGAATTAGAAAGTAATAAAGCAACTTCGATAGAGCATAAAACAGACTCACAAGAAACATCAGCAAGAAAAATCTTCGCCTATTTTTGGTTTTCTATTTTAATGGCTTTTTTTATAATTTTCCTTTATTTTGAATTGTTCCCCACGTATTCAAAAATCAATTTTTTATGTACACTGAAATTAGGGAGATTTGCTACCCATTTGGCAGAAAAACTTATCTTAAAAAATCCGGAAGATTACAAGGCGTTTCTAATTTTGGCAAAATCATATGAAGTTGCAGGGAAGTATAATGCATCAATCAACGCATATAAAACCGCCTTAAAATTAAAAGACAAAACAAAAGAAGGTGAATAAATTGAATCTTTTAATAATTTCAACTACTCTAAAAAATATACTTGTTGTATTAAAAGATGAAAAAAATAAGATTTATACAAGGATTTTGACTGAGAACAAGTCGGGGAATTACCTCGCTAAAGCGATCAAAGAAGTGGTAGAAGAATCAAAAACAAATATAAAAAATATAGATGAGTTTGGTATAGATATTGGTCCCGGATCGTTCACTGGGATCAGAGTAGCTATTTCTACTTTACAAGGACTTTTAATAGATAACCCAGAAAAAGAAGTTTATACCTTTTTCTCTTCTGATGTTTTGTATCGTTCCGTGGTGAATAATAACAACCATCTTAAGAAAAAAAAGTTGGCTGTTTTAAAAAGAGCACGAGAAAATGCCGCATATGCATCTATATACGAAGATGGGAAAAGAATCTTTGACCCTCAAATGGTCTTTGAAGATTTTTTAAAAGATTCTATGAATAATTGTATTTTAATAAATGAAGAAGCGGAATATTTTAAAAACAAATATAAACTGGAAAATGAAGTATTTTATTCAAACATTGAAGAAGAATCTCTAATTGCTGAAACATTGAAAGGTAAAAAAGTAAAAATAAAAAACTTGGAACCTCTTTATCTTCAAAAACCTTTAGCTGTTGAAAATTTAGAAAAAAGAAAAACAAAATAGGGCAAGGATGATTCTGTTTCCCTATTTCGTTTTGAAATTCTTATCTAAAATAATATGCAATGAGAAACCTACAAAGTAACTCACACTATAAAGTATGTTTATAGGGGTTCTGTATTTTAAATTAAGTAAGTAAATGAGGAAAGAGAGTATACCCCCCGTTAAAAATGAATGCCACAATCCCCTATGTTTCGATAGTTTGTTAAAAATTATCCCTAAAAGCAATCCAACTAAAGTCCCTATAACTATCAAAATAAAATTCGAAAGGTTATAAGGAAAAGGTAGATACTCTTTATATAAGAAATCATATTCAAAGAGATAGTACACACTTCCAAAAATAAAAAATAACCTCAATAATCTGTTTATAAAAGAGTTTTGGTGGTCAATATCTGGGAAATCGCTCCCAACAACAAAGAGAAAATAGGAAATCGCGATTTCACTGGAAACATAATAAACCTCGTAAAACAAATGACTATAAACAAAATTGAACACTAAAAAAAATACAGGAAATCCAAAAATACCGCTTAATATGTGAGTTTTAAAATTTGACATTATTTATATCTCTTATCTTCTCCTTTTCATCAAACGCTAAAACTTCTATAGGAAGCCTTTTTGTCCAAACTTCTATAATTCCCCCATTTTTAATATCTTTATAAAAAAGGACTTTTGGATCAAAAAAACTGATAGACTTAGAAATCGTTTTAAGAATGGGCCTATTGTACTTTTTCAGTTGATTTAATGTTTTGGGAAGTAACTTATCTACTATTAAAGAATTGGCTCCTCCTTCAAACAGAAAATCAAAATAATCATATATTTCTGTGATACTGATATTTTTAATCTCACCGTGAGCCAGATTGAACGTTCCGCATGTGACAAATTCCCCGACAAATTTATACAAAGGGACCCCTTCCAATTGATAGTACTTTTCAAACCTTTTTAAAGCTTCAGGAGTAACAAATATAATTTTCCCCGTATACAGAATTTTATCACCGTTTTTTAACTTTTTTAATGTCTCTAGAGAAACAGGATAATTTATGTTAAGCAAAACAAATTAGCCTCCTTATTGTTTTCCTACCACTTAATTGTACTCAGTTAAGAACACGTTGGTTTCCAAATATAAGATTTTTAGTCGTATTTACTGACTATTTCGTACGTTAACGTTTTAAGAGAAACAACAAAATCTACATTCTCAATAACCACACGATCATCAGAGTTCAAAGTTACTGGGGCAAAATTCAATATACCTTTGACACCGGCTTCTATCAATATATTTGCAACCTCTTGAGCCACATTTGACGGAACAGTTAATATGGCTATTTCAAAATCAAGATCATTGTTTTTATTCTTTAGTTCTTTTATATGTTTTATGAGAATACCGGGCAACAAAACAGAATTGATTTTTCTTTTGTCTACATCGTACGCTGCAACTATTTTAAACTTGTATTTTTCTAATTCAGGATAACGAGAAATAGCTCTGCCCAGGTTTCCTACTCCGATAATTGCAACATTCCAAACTCTTTCTGTTCCTAAAATCTTATGAATCTTTAAACACAGATTTTCAACATCGTAGCCTACGCCCTTCTTTCCAAACTCACCAAAATAAGACAAATCTTTTCTAACCTGAGAAGCCTTTATGTTAAGAGCTTCAGCAATCTCATGTGAAGAGGTCTTTGATATTCCTTCTTCCACTAAATCCCTTAAAAACCTGTTGTACATAGCCAATCTTTTTATTGTCGGTTTAGGAACTTTTGGTGATTTCATATTTATACGAAAGTTCTCACCAGCCTGTTAATAATAGTTTATTCACAATGTGGTGAAAAACTTTATTCACCTCCTATTTGCTATTTCTTATTTGACCACTATATTTATGATTTTTCTTGGAACATAAATAATCTTTTGTATCTTTTTACCAGAGATATATTTTTGAACTTTATCATCCTCTAAGACATACCTTTTTACTTCCTCTTCGTTCAAATTAACATCAACCGTTATCTGGGCTCTTAACTTCCCGTTTATTTGTACGGCTAACGTAATTTCTTCTGCTTTTAAAGCATCTTTATCGATCTTTGGCCAACTTGCTTTAAATATAAAATCATCTTTTCCAAAATTCTTCCATAATTCTTCGCTTATATGAGGAGCAATAGGAGATAACATCAATACAAAATCTTCAGAAAATTCTTTTAGTAAATTGAGGTTCCAATCTTTTTCGTCCGTGCTATTTAGATATGAGTTTAATTCGTTCAAAAGTTCCATAAGGGAACTTACTGCGGTGTTAAATTGAAAATTACCTTCTATATCGCTCGTTATTTTCTCAATAGTTTGGTGCAACTTTCTTCTTAAACCCTTTTCCTGTTTATTTTTCAAAGGATAATTTGGCTTATTTTCAAGGTGAATTATTTTATCCTGTATTTTCATGTACGTATTCCAAAGCCTATTTAGGAATCTGTATGTCCCTTCTATGCCGGAATCATTCCATTCAGCATCCCTTTCTGGAGGAGCCATAAAAAGAATGTAAGTTCTTAAGGCATCGCTACCATATTTTTCAATCATTTCTTCAGGAGACACGACGTTACCTTTTGATTTAGACATCTTAGCCCCGTTCCTGTATATCATACCTTGAGTGAAAAGATTTTTGAAGGGCTCATCAAAGCTCATATGTCCAAGATCTTTCAGCACTTTGGTTATGAACCGTGAATAAAGTAAGTGCAAAATTGCATGTTCAACTCCGCCTATATACTGATCTACAGGTAACCAATTATCTACATCTTCCCTATTGAAAGGTTTTTCTTCTAACTTTGGATTCACATATCTCAAATAGTACCATGAGCTATCCACAAAGGTATCCATTGTATCGACTTCTCTTTTAGCTTTTCCACCACATTTTGGACATGTTGTTTCTTTGAAATTGGGATGATCTATCAAAGGACTTTTGCCGGTTGGTTCAAATTCAACATCTCTGGGAAGCTTTACAGGTAAATCTTCTTCCGGAACAGGAACTACCCCACATTTTTCACAATATACAATGGGAATCGGAGCCCCCCAATACCTTTGCCTTGATATAAGCCAATCTCTCAATTTGTACTGGGTGACAACTTTTCCGATCTTTTTATCTTCTAACCATTGAGAGATTTTCTTAATTGCTGTTTGGTTGTCTAACCCTGTGAATTCTCCGGAATTTATCAAAACTCCTTCACCAACGTAAGCTTTTTCTAGCTTTTCTTCAGTTAACTTGTCATCTTCAGGCATTATAACAATCCTTATGGGAAGATTATATTTTTTCGCAAATTCAAAGTCTCTTTGATCGTGCGCAGGAACAGCCATAATTGCGCCTGTACCATATTCGTACAAAATATAATTTGCTACGTAAATAGGGATCTTTTCTCCATTCACAGGATTGATTGCGTAACTTCCAGTGAAAACTCCTTCCTTTTCAGCTCCTTCAGCGGTTCTTTTAAACCTATCTTGCAAGCTTACTCTTTGCAAAAATTTATTTACTAGTTCAGTATTTTCTGGAGTTGTTAACTCTTCTACAAGAGGTGATTCAGGAGCTAATGCCATAAAGGTAACTCCCCACAAGGTATCTGGTCTGGTTGTAAAAACTCTCAAGCTTTCTTTTCTTGAACTCCCTTCGGGACGCTTGAGGGTGTCTTCACCGTTATCAAGCTTAAATTCTACTTCGGCTCCCACACTTTTACCTATCCAATTTTTCTGCATTGTTTTGACATTTTCAGGCCATCCGTTCAAATTTTCTAAATCATTTAGCAACTTTTCAGCATAGTCAGTTATTTTGAAATACCATTGCTCTAACTGTTTAATTTCCACAGAGGTCCCACATCTTTCACATCTTCCGTTAACAACTTGCTCATTAGCAAGAACCGTTTTGCAGTTTGGACACCAATTCACAGGTGCTTTTTTCTTGTAGGCCAACCCATTTTTATACAATTGTAAGAAAATCCATTGTGTCCATTTATAATAGTCTTCCTTACACGTTATAACTTCTCTATCCCAATTATAACTAATACCTAACTTTTTAATTTGATTTCTAATGATACCGATGTTTTGCATAGTCCAATCTTCAGGATGAATGTTACCCTTTTCTATTGCAGCATTTTCAGCAGGCAAACCAAATGCATCAAAACCAAAAGGATGCATCACACTGTACCCTCTCATCCTCTTGTATCGAGCTATAACGTCACCAATAACATAGTTTTTTACATGGCCAACATGGAGAGTCCCCGAAGGGTAAGGAAACATTACCAAATCATAGTATTTTTTATAGTAATCACGATTCAAAACTTTAAAAGCATCTTTTTCTTGCCATTGCTGTTGCCATTTTTTCTCTATTTCTTGTGGGTTGTAATTTTTTTCCATCTAAAGCCATTCCTCCATTGTATGAATTTTTCTTTTGTTAATTATACCACAATTGACTATTTTCCTGTAATCGTTGGAATATAGAGGTTTAAATCTTTCATTATGTTCGAAATATCTTGGTCAGGATGTTTTATAAGTCTGTATTGACCAGTTTCTTTTATCAGGAAAAAGGTATTTTCAGGTACTCCACTCTTAAATGAAGCATTAAATGGGAGTGTGTAAGTATATTGAGTTTCTATAGAAGGCCCTTTAAAAAAGTAAAATTTATATGGATTCAATCCTGGCTTTAAATTTCCTTGAAAGATGTATCTACCTTCTGGATTTCTAAACGCCACCCATACATCGGTAGAACCGATAATATATATTTGAATGTAACCGGCGTCTGATGGTTCATCTAAATTAGTGATAATTTTATCCAGATCGTTTAGTTTTTTTTCTAAAAAATTGTTTGAAACTATGAATTTTTCAACCACACCATCTGGCTCAAAATATCTATTGAGATGGGTGATCTCCTTTTCTTGAGCCTCCAATTTTTCGTTCACCGTTGAATTTAATCGATTGAATTGACTTTGCAGATCCTTCCTAAGTTCTATCACCCTAATTTCTGTCGCAATTGATAAAACTATTGCTACCAAACTTACAACAAAGATAGTTATCTTAAATCTCATACTTTCCTCCAAACATCTCCACTATATTATTGTATTCATCTATATTTCTTGCGAAAACTTTTTTTATCTTTTGGATGGTATTATCGACCTTTTTTGTATTTATTTCCATTTTATCCCCAATTTCTTGATATGAGTATCCATCTATCCATAATTCAACAATTTCCCTTTCGTTGCATTCAAGTTGTTCAAGACTCTTTGATAAAAAATATTCCTTGAGAAAATCCTTCTTTTCAGTATCAACACTTTCAATGTAATAATCGGCGTTTTCTGTAAATTCGTCGTCTGTGTTTTCCATACTTACAGCTTCTGTTAAAACTTTATGCTTATTTCTGTTCAAGTAGGTGACAAAAGACTTAATCTCTGAAGAGATATTCATATAGGCAAAACTTGAAAATTTAGCGTTTGCATCTTTTCTGAAATTATATACCGCTTGAATTAAACCTACCAAACCTATTTGTAAAAAGTCTTCGAATTCCAACCATGTACCATAATATTTCCCAACAATAGATTTCACCATAGGCTCAAACTTTTCAAGAATTATGCCTAGGGCTTGGTTGTCCCCTATTTGTGCAAGTTCTATAAGTTTATCCAAATTCATTCCCCTTAGCCTATAGATATGCCTACTCATATTGCTCCCAATAGTTACTAGATATTTACTGACTTTAAACAATCTGAAAGATTTATAGATAGAGCCCCTTTGCTTAGTACGCTACAAAATTCAATTCTATTGATTCTTTTCTATTATACTACATTCAGCAAAATACTTTCAAAAAAAGGGCGCTAAGCGCCCTTTTTTATAATTGTTTAAACATTTGTTTTTAAAACCCTATTGCAAAACTTGATTTAAATGAAAACCCCTTCAAATCGAAAATTTTATCAAGATCCTTTGCCGTAAGGGATAACTCTGTTCTGCTTTCAACAATTCTGCTATCTATCCCAAAACCTAAAAACGTGTTCCAGTAACCATAATAATTTTCAATTCCAACTGTCAACGGTATAAAATTGAAAAGAGAAGTTCTGGCTTGTACACCCCAGTCGATCGTTTGATCATCCACATAGAACTCTCCATATGGAATAATATCAAGCAAAACTACCGGTATCCTAAAAAATCCGGTAACACTCATTGGATATATATATTGTTCATCTACAGGTTGAACTTCCATAGGTGTTGAACTACTGGAATCTTCTCCCAAAATACTAATTGTTTCTTGATAAGGGATCTTGTAAGAAACCTTTGCAGGTTTAACCGTTATGTTTTTTACCGCGATTCCCATAACAGGTTTTTTGATCTCACCAAAGGTTACACCTGCATCTATGGCATGGCCAGCATCGGTCAAAAATTTATCTGTTAGAGAGTTAAATGTTATACTTTCAAGCTCATTACTATCAAATGGAGAGTACAAATCAACCTTCATGTTCAACTCCGCCGTTGTTGTTCCTACCTCTGTATCTGTAGAAAATTCGTATCCAACGTTTGATTCCTCGGTATAGACTATCGGCAAGAACAAGTTGTAAACCAACCCAACCGACATGCCATCAAAATTATAAGAAGCATACACTCCAGCTTTAACAGATGTATCTAAGTTAAAGAGTATCGTGCCTTCATTAGTTGTATCTATTTCATTACCATTGGCGATAAGTTTTATCAAATCGTTTGGTACCGTTAAATCACTTTTTAAATCACCACTGAATACAACTCCAAGACCCAGATCAAAGATATTTACTACAAAGTGTCCTTCAACGTTATCTTTGGTTATAAAGAATAAATCATCTCCACCTAAAGAAGTATATATTTCGTCGAAATCAATGGTAAACTTTGTAGCAGTCAACATTGGTAAAAGATCCGCTACTTTGTAAGCGTTTTGATAAACCATTATATCGGGAGAAATTTCGATTTCAAAATAATTTCTTTTACCTATTGATTCTAACAAAAGCGGATTCAAACTACTATCAAAAGATCTCAATCCTTCTGAAAAAATGATCAAAGAAACCGAAGAAACTATTAGCAATATTATAAACAATTTTTTCATAGTCTTCCCCTCCTTTATTGTGCCCTTGAAGTAATCGGTATTGCTAAGTCTGTATCAAGATCCAACCAGAGGCTAAGATCTAAACTACCATCCATATTCAATGAATACTCTGACGGGGGGAGTTTTACTGTGAATACCAAATTGAAAGGAACCGTATTTTTCATATCTTCGATAAAACCTGTTAAATCAAATTCAACAGTTTTACCTTCACCAACCGTTATTTCCCTTGTTACAGGTTCTGATTCAGTAGGTTGGTTCTTTTCAACATCCCATCCTTGGACTTCCATCTTTAAGTGGAGCCCCGTCGTGTTGTCGTAATCCATGTGAAGCTTAAATGATTCTATCCCATCGAGTATATCACTCAAATCATCAGAATCTTCACCAGATCTGCCAAAGATATCCTCATCGCCTACTTCATCTTTATTTGTATACAATTCTAGGTCTTCGGTTATCGTGAATTCAAAAGGGATATCTACTAACAATTTTATAGTTGGAGAATCATCAGGAGAAAGTGATGAATTGAATGTGATGGTCATCTCCTCTAAATATATCTTAGAATACTCATTAAACAAAGGTCCCAAGTTAAATTCCTCTCCAGAAGAGATAAGAGTTGAAGTACTAGACGTACTCAAAGTTGCTTCTATTGTTACATAGGATGGATCGCTAATTCCTGTTACTACAAGAGTTGCCGGAAGACTTGTAAGACTAATTTCTTCCAAAGGTCCAAAAGTTGTACCACCAAGAGATACCAGCGTTAAAGAAGCATCAGATGTAACTAAATCGTAAGGCCCCGCAGGAACCGAACTAAAATCACTTTGACCAGGAGCAATCTCATCCAAAATTTCTTGACCGTCGAATATTTTCAAATCTACCCCATAAGTTAAGGGATTATCAGATTTGTGTGTGACGGTGGCATCTTCACCAAAACTTTCACTTAAACTAATTACAATATCTTCAGTATCCACTAAATCGTACATTGTAATACTTTCTTTTGCAATAGGTACTTGAAGAGTGGGATCAGCTTTTATCTCGATCTCTTGAAGTGCACAGGATGTGAACAGGAACATACTTACAACTAACAATAAAAATACATAATAAAACCTTTTCATTTTTCTCACCCCAAAATTTATTTTTTGAAATCCTGAAAAAACTGTAATTTATTTGAATCAACAAATTATACCATATTTTTCTCAAGTTTAATTCTTTTTTAAAATTTTTAAAATTAAATTGATGACACTTTCTTTCCAAATGAGAAGAAAATGCAAAATAATTTAATTTTTTTGAATACGAGCCTTAATAATAATTAGCTATAATAAAAATACCCATCCCCCCGAAACATCATGATTGATATTTCGGCCCATCCAATGAGGACGCTAATGCGTCCTCATTGTTTTTTTCCCCCTCTTATATTGACTATGAAATGTTTGATAAAAGTCTATTTTTCACCTCTTCTGCACCCCTCAAGGATTTTATATCCCCAGGCTTAGGAACTTCTTCGATACTCCATGGCCCAAACTTGATCCTTTTCAATTCTATAACTTTATAACCTAAAGCCTTTATCATGAGTTTTATCTGCCTTTTTTTGCCTTCGTTTAAACTGATTTGTAGGAGTGATAGATCCTTTTCTTTTTTCAAAATTTTCACCTTCGATTTCATCGTTTTATATCCGGTTTCAAGTGTGATACCTTCTTCCAACTTCTGCAATTCCTTTTTTGAAGGCGTACCTTTTATCAGTACTTCATAAACCTTTGTGACCTTATTTTCAGGCCTTAACAAATAATTGGCTAAGTCACCATCGTTTGTCAGAAGCAAAAGGCCGCTTGAATCGTAGTCAAGCCTGCCCACGTAAAAAACTCTTTCTTCAATCTTTCCTTTCAGCAAATCATTTACTGTTTTTCTACCAAAATCGTCTTTGAAGGTACACAAGATTCCTTTGGGTTTGTTCAAAAGGTAATAAACTTTGTTTTCAGCTTTCTTTTGTAGATCGGAAAGATAATATTTTTTATTGTCAAATTCTATGAAATCATTTTCTTTTAATTCATACCATGGCTCGTTAACCAATTTGTTGTTGACTTTCACACCTTCTTTTAGTATGTACTCTGAGGACTGCCTTCTACTCAGAGATATTATTTGAAGAGCCTTTTGTAACTTCATTCTTTTTCA
This sequence comes from Petrotoga sp. SL27, assembly GCF_002924605.1. Taxonomy (NCBI): domain Bacteria; kingdom Thermotogati; phylum Thermotogota; class Thermotogae; order Petrotogales; family Petrotogaceae; genus Petrotoga; species Petrotoga sp. SL27. Next base: position 113,186 of record NZ_JAIP01000004.1, read on the forward strand.
TTTCCTCCAATTTTTTCAACGTTTTATCGGGTAAGAATTCGTAAAATTTTTCGGTAAGATGGTAGTAATTGTGGTTTTTCTTTTTACTTTTTTTAACCAGATCGTATTCCATTAATTTCTTTAGTTGATAATAACTATTTTTACCTCTAGTTTTTTCTATTTCAACAACCCTGCTATCTCCATTCATAAACAGAATCGCTAATACTTCGAATTGAGTTTGTGTTAACTCAAATTTTCGAGGATTTGGAAAGATCATAGATTTTATTTCTGGTTTTATTTCAAATCTGTATTTGCTGCCGTTTTTTATCAATTCCACACCGTGTTGGTCACCTATATAATGCAATTCTATTTCTTCTAAGTAATGCCTCAATTCTTCTTCTTTTATCTTTAGACGCTTGGAGATCTCTTTGAAAGATATACCGTTAGGAGTTGAAAATATTAATGCTTCTATCATTCTAATTTCTACATCTATTTTGTCTTTAGCCATTCAACTCACTTCCAGGATCTTGCGAGCTAAGTTTAATAAATAGGCCTTTTTCATATTTGAAAAAACCACGGTTTACCAAAATTAAGGAAGCTAAAAACATTACTAAAAAATTCATCTTTTTATGTTGAGCATATTCGAAAAGATATAGAATATTAAATTCATCCTTTTTTTCAAGCATTCCTATCGCATCTTCTATACGATAAGTATCTCTGATAATTTCAAGCTTTTTTTGCTTTGTAATGTAATCATCAAAGAACTTTACCAACTGATTTTCAAAGATTTCTTTTTCTATTGATGCCTTATTCTTTACTCTAACGGGTTTTTTCTTATCTTCACCAAAATCTTTTTTTATGATCTCTTGAGCTTTTTTGATAACGTCGTAATTTTCAATAACCTCATATATGACCTCTCTATGTTTTCTAAATTCTTTATCGTTATTGGAATTGGGAAGTAGCTCTTTGGACTTCAAAAATGTCAAATAAGACGCTAATTCTAAAAATTCTCCTATGGAGTTTAAGTCATTGAAGTTATCATTGACGTAATTAACGAATATATCTGAGATGTAACTGACAGATATTTTCCTAACTGGAATCTTTTTTTCTTTTATTAATTCAACGAGTTTAAAAAAAGGGCCAGAGAATATGTCTAATTTTATATCGAGATAGTTAAAGTTAATTATTTGATCCTCCTCACCATCTGAAATGTAAAGCCTCTCTAACCTCTTGCATAGTTTGGCTAGCAACCTTTCTTGCCTTTTTGTTTCCATCTTCAGCTATTTCTATTGCATCTTCTACAGAAGTAGAAGATAATTTATTCCAAACTGGTTCAAGTCTTTCTTTCATATTTTTGATCAACAACTTTTTACAGTCAACACACCCAATCCCAGCAGTAGTACAACCATTCCGTACCCAATCTTTTTCATCTTCAGATTTAGTGAATGCCTTATGGTAATCCCATACGGGGCATTTTTCGGGATTTCCAGGATCGGTTCTTCTTATCCTTGCTGGATCGGTCATCATGGGTAGAATTTTCTCTTTCAACTCTTTCTCGTTGGTTTCTATGTTTATAACGTTACCATAGCTTTTAGACATCTTCCTTCCATCTGTGCCAGGTAGTTTCGGCACTTTGGAAATGATCGGTTGTGGTTCAGGAAATATTTCTTTGTACTTCATATTAAACTTTCTTGCGATTTCTCGCGTAAATTCTAGATGATAGATTTGATCTTCCCCAACAGGAACTCTATCCCCTTTATATATTAAAATATCTGCGGCTTGTAAAACGGGGTACCCTAAAAATCCTATGTTAGTTAAATCCTTATTGGATATGTTACTTATTTGTTCCTTATAGGTTGGAATTCTTTCTAATCGTGAAACCGAGGCTATCATACTAAAAATTAAATAAAGTTCGGCATGTTCTTTGATGGCGGATTGAACGAATAAAACACTTTTTTTAGGATCCAACCCTACTGCGATATAATGCCTTATTATATCGAAAGTAGAAGGTTGTATTATCTCAGGTGTATCATAATGAGATGTCAAAGCATGCCAATCAGCGACGAAGAAAAAATTTTTGTCTGATTTATTTTGAATCTCTACCCAATTTTCTAAGGTAACAAAGTTTCCTATGTGTAATTTTCCTGTAGCTCTCATTCCACTTAGAACGGTCATATCTTACCTCCGTTTATCAGATATTTTTTGCTGTTCTTAATTATTATAGCATAGATTTATTGTTAAGGGGCTTTAAAATTATATAAAGGAGTTATTCTTTTTATAATTTCTACGGTATCTTGTATGTTTTCTTCTATTTCTTTTAGAGACTTATACACCATTGGGGCTTCATCTATCGTTTGAGCATTAACAGAAGTAGAATAAATGCCATTCATCGCATTTTTGTACTCTTCAATTGTTATTCTTTTCTTAGCTTGTTTTCTACTCATTACCCTTCCCGCACCATGTGGGGCTGAGAAGTTCCAATCAGGATTTCCTTTACCAACACATATCAAACTACCATCTTTCATATTTATAGGGATTATTAATTTTTCACCAAGTTTGGCAGAAACGGCACCTTTTCTCAAGATCATCTTTTCCAGGTCTATATAGTTATGGATGGTAGTGAACCCTTTACTAACGTTCAATTGCATTTGTTGAATGATTATATCAGTTATAGCTTTTCTGTTGAGTGATGCATAATTTTGTGTTATCTTCATATCCCAAAGGTAATCGTTGAACTCTTCCTTTTCCAAATACGCTAAGTGTTTAGGGATGTCTATATTTTTGATTGATCTATTTTTCTTCTTTTTTCTCTTTGAGAGTGGTTGACCCGTTAACATAGAATAAGCCAAATTCTGATAGTATTCAGCAACCTGTTTCCCTAAATACCTACTTCCAGAATGTACAACAATATACAAATTATTTGATTCATCTCTGTCTACCTCAATGAAATGATTTCCTCCGCCTAAGGTACCTATGCTCAGTATCGCTCGTTCTAAATCTATGAATTCTCTACATTTTAATTCTAATATCTGACTTTTTTCGACGTATGGGTGAGGCTTTTTACGAATATTGAAACCAGATGGGATTTCTTTCCTTATTACTTCATCAAGTTTTTCAAAGTTTATCTGTTTTTCCTCAATTTTAACTACTTCTACTCCACAGCCTATGTCAACTCCAACTAAATTAGGAACTATTTTATCTTTTATGGTCATCGTTGTTCCAATTACACATCCTACCCCCGTATGTGCATCAGGCATTATTCTAATCTTAAGTCCTTTAACGAACTCTTGGTCACACAATTCTTTAATTTGCCTTATCGCTTCTTCTTCCAACTCATTTGTAAAAACCTTTGCCTCGTTAAATTGTCCTTTGATTATCATCATGTGTATCATCCCTTCACACGGTTCAACTCTTTTTATATCGTAACCTTTATTACTAAACTTCCTAATTAAATAATATCACAAAAAATGTAAAACACCTTTAGGATACAACAACCTCAATGTAGAACTAATCAAATGAACCAATTGTACGACTTATTTAGTGGTTAAAGTTTTCTTAAGATAAGTCGATAATAAATAGGTGAGAAAGAATTTAAAGGAAGTGAAGACAATGGCTACTAATCCCTATGTTGGTACCTTCCAATTAACCGGCGCGGTTTCGGGAATGGATACCCAAGCAATGGTCCAAAAATTAATGGAGATTGAGCAACAACCTTTAAATAGAGCTCAAGAAAAATTTGATACTCTTACTTACAAACAAAAACTTTGGATGGAAGTAGACAATAAGTTGGAGGATTTTTATGATTATCTGATCACTTTCAAATTGAAGAGTAATTTGATCCCAAAAAGTGCCACCTCTTCTGACGAAAGTGTATTAACTGCTACAGCTCCTGCAGATGCTGATAATTCAACTTTTTACTTGAAAGTTAATTCTTTGGCTTCTCCTACCGTTCTTTTGGGGGATAATATTGATCCAACAATTAAAAAAAGTTCAAAGATAGTAGATGTTATAGGCACAGCAGGTGATTCTACTTTTACCATCACAAAAGGAGAAGATTCAGATACTATAACCGTTTCAGACAGTGAAACAATTCAAAACCTTATAGACAAAATAAATGCTTCAACCTTAGGAGTACAAGCAAAATTTGATGATGCAAACGGTAAATTTTTCCTAGTTAACAAAGAAAATGGGAACGTTGATATTAGCGTATCTGCCATTTCGGGTTCTAATGGTGAAACCTTAATTTCAAAACTGAATTTAAACGGAACAGCTGCTCTGGGCGATGATAATACAGTTAGAACCTTAGGGAGTTTGGGACAGGTTGAATTGTCTTTTGACGGAAGTACATCAATCACCACTTATGACAACTTAACAGAAAACACGTTGAACGTTTTCGGTACAACAATCGATTTGAAATCGACTTCGAGTAGTTACGTAAAAGTTTCTATAGAACAAGATATAGATAAGAGTGTTGAAAGTATAAAAGAATTTGTCGATAAGTACAATGAAACGATTACTTATGTGTACGATTTATTACATGAAGGCCAAGTTACCGATAAGTCTCCAGAAGAAATGACAGAAGAAGACTATATGAAAGGGATGCTAAAAGGAGATAATAACTTAGAGAAAATCTTTTATAATTTAAGAAATATGGTTTACTCACCTGTAAATATAGAACAGTCTGGTTCTCAATATAATACCCTTTTCGATATCGGCATAACCTCAGGAGATTTTGGAGTCGGTTATGAGAATACAATGAAAGGATTATTGAGCGTAAATGAGGATAAACTTAGAGAGGTTTTGAATACAAATGCTGAAGATGTATGGAAATTGTTCGCAACAAACGATACGACTAATAAAGAATATGGATATGCGCAAGCTATTCAGAATTATCTGTATGAAGCAACTAAGTTCAATGGCTATATCGATCGAATTGCCGGTACCAACGGCACCATAGGTAACGAGATGAGACGACTCGCCAAGGAAATGACCAACCTATTAGACAGGCTTCAAAGAAAAGAAGCACAATATTATGCACAGTTTTCAGCTATGGAACAAGCTATTCAACAAATGACCGCACAAGGAATGTATATGCTAAGCGCTTTTTCTAACCAATAGATAAAACAAAAGCCGGTACTGTTTTTTAAAAACAGTACCGGTTATTTTTATTGAGCCATTTTTATTTTACCCAACAGATTTTTCTTGTGCAACTTCAGCTTCTTTTTCAGGTTGAACAACTTCGTAGTTTTGTTCTGCGTACAATTTCAACCCTGTTCCTGCTGGAATAGGTTGTCCTACTATTACATTTTCTTTTAATCCTTTCAATTTATCTACTTTACCTTCTATAGCTGCCTCTGTTAGTATTTGTACAGTTTGCTGGAATGAAGCCGCAGAAAGCCATCCTTCTTTTTCTAAAGAAGCCTTCGTGATTCTTAACAACCTACGTTCATATTTTATCGTATCTTTAGGATTTATAAGATATTTTTTGGATGTACCTACTAGATGAGCTTTCCCATCTTCGGTTGTGATTTCTTTATATTCTTCGTATACTTCAACCTCTTTAATGTTTGTTTCGATAATTTGGTTTAAAATTTCTTCGGTGATTTCTGTTCCCTGTTCATAGATCTTATCTTCTTCCTCTTCTTCATCTTCGGAAGGGATTATAACCCTCTTTGCCAACTTTTTACCGATAACTAATTCTCTATTTTCACTGATATAGGAGTTTTCTTCCAATATTTCCTCGTTAATTTTCTGCACTTTACCATAACTGACTAAATCTCCGGGCATGAAATCGGTATCTCCACCGTCTATTATTTCCACCTTGTTGATCATCTGTCTAATTATTATCTCAAAGTGTTTATCATGGATGTCCACACCTTGCTCAGCATATATTTTCTTTATTTCACTGAGCAAATAACTTGCCAAAGCGCTTACTCCCAAATCTTTGAGTATTTTTCTGGGTCTTATATTTCCCGTCGTTAACCTTTGACCGGGTAATACTTTATCTCCTACTTCTACAACTGCTTTCGTCCTATAGTCAGCCTCATAACTTTCTAATTCACCATCTGAATTTTCTATTATTATCTTTAATCTTTTTCCTCTTTTGTTCTCAATATCTCTCTCGATAGCTCTTACTATACCTTTTATCGTTGAGAATTCACCTTCAGGCCCTTTGGTCTTTTTTCTTGCTTCAAACAATTCTTCAGCTCTTGGAAGACCTTGGGTTATATCCGAAGTGGTAGCTATACCTCCCGTATGGAAAGTCCTCATAGTTAGCTGCGTACCAGGTTCACCTATAGATTGTGCAGCAATTATTCCTACAGCTTCTCCTATATTGACTAATTTGTAGTTTGAAAGGTCTATCCCATAACATTTTGCACAAATTCCATTTTCAGACTCACATGTAAGAGGAGATCTAATGAAAATATATGGTCTAACAGCAACCTTTTTTATTCCGTGTTTTTCTAGAACTTTGGAAACTTTTAAGTCAATTTTTTCTTGATATTTAAGTAAAGTCACAGTTTTTCCATCAACTTCGACTTTAAGATCTTCCCCAGCGTAAACGTAATCTACTGCATTATATTCTTTCACATTCAGAGATTGTATACCGTGCAGGAGTGCTTCTTCTATGGCTTCTTCTGTAACTTCTTCACCTTTTCTGATTAATACCTTACCTTCTATTTGTACATCTTGTAATGATTCTAAGTATGAATCCTTTAACATATCTTCAATTTTTATCGTTTTTTCCTTCGATACAGGAATTTCTTTTACATAATTTGCCAAGAATTGGGCGTCTTTTTCTTTTAAGATTATCCCTTTTTCATATTTTTTATCTGATTGAGGATTATAAATTATTTCCTTTGTTTCAGGATCCAAAACATCTTTAGCCAAAACTCTACCAAATAAGAAGTCTGATAAGTTCTCAATTTTTGAATCGTCGGCCCAAAGTTCTCTTGCTTCAATACCTTTGTCTGTCCCACAATCATCTTCTGTGATTGTCATACTTTGCGCAACGTCTACGAGTCTTCTAGTTAAGTAACCAGCTGTTGATGTCCTTAAAGCTGTATCAGCTGATCCTTTTCTCGAACCGTGTGTTGAGGTGAAAAATTCTAATTCTGATAATCCGTTTTTAAAGTTTGAAGTGATAGGAACTTCAATTATTTTACCGGATGGATCAGCCATCAATCCTCTCATACCGGCTAATTGTTTCAATTGATCTATGTTACCTCTGGCTCCTGATTCAATCATCATCCAAATTGGATTGAAGGTGTATTTTCGATATGTTTTCGCTGTTTCTAATGTAACTTTGGCAGTAGCGTTTTCCCAAATTTTAATTATTTCCTTGTACCTTTCATTATCCGTAAGATAACCTTCTTCATAAAGTGATTCGATTTTGAGAACTTCGTTCTTAGATTCTTCTATAAGTTCTTCCCTTTTCGGAGAAACTAATACATCACGAATAGATATCGTTAATCCGGATAATGTTGCATAATGAAAACCAAAATCTTTAATACTATCTAAAAGATCCGCAGTTCTATCTATTCCATGTTTTTCAAAAGTGTTAAATATCAACTCTTTTAGGCTTTTTTTATCCATTTTTTGTGAATAATTCCTTAAATCTTCTGGTACTTCTTCGTTAAAAATTATTTTTCCGATAGTTGTTTTAAGGATACTACCGTCTTTATATCTAAACGCAATTGGTTCGTGAAGGGATAAATCAGATTTTTCCCATATCAATTCTCCATCTTGAAGATAAATATCAGAATCCACTATTTTTTTGTACTCGTAAGCATATGTGGCTTCTAAATCTTCAGAGAATATGTGTCTAACATATCCATTCTCTCCAAATTCAGAAACCTTAGTAGGTACCTTAAGATTTTCGAATTCCTCATCTTTATGTAAGGTTAAATAATATGCACCTGCAATTATATCTTTTCCAGGCATAGACAAAGGTTTACCGTTAGCCGGTGAGATAATATTATACCTTGATAACATTAAAAACTTTGACTCCGCTTGGGCTATACTAGAAAGGGGAATGTGTACAGCCATTTGATCACCGTCAAAATCTGCATTAAACGGAGGGCAAACCAACGGATGTAACCTTATCGCATCACCTTCTATTAGTTTTGGAATGAAGGCTTGAATTGATATTCTGTGTAAGGTAGGCGCTCTATTTAAGAGAACAGGATGCCCTTTTATAACCTCTTCTAAAACTTCCCAGGCTTCAGGCATTTCTTTTTCTATTATAGTTTTCTTGAATTTTCTGGCACTTTTACTTGCCACATTTGAATCTTTCAACAATTCGGCTAGAACAAAAGGTTTAAACAGTTCTAAAGCCATCTTTTTTGGTAATCCACATTCATGTATCTTAAGATCAGGTCCGACTGCGATTACAGCTCTACCAGAGTAGTCAACCCTCTTACCCAAAAGGTTTCTTCTAAATCTACCTTTTTTACCTTTCAATAAATCTGTTAGTGATCTTAAAGGTCTTCTATTTCTATCGGTCATTGGTTTACCAACACGTCCATTATAGAAAAGTGAATCCACAGCTTGTTGAAGTATCCTTTTTTCATTCCTTACGATAATTTCCGGCGCTTCCATTTCTAAAAGCTTTTTTAAACGATTGTTCCTATTTATTACCTTTCTATATAAGTCATTTAAATCGGTCGCAGCAAACCTTCCACCATCAATTTGTATCAAAGGCCTTAGATCTGGTGGTATAACGGGTATGATATTTGAAATTACCCATTCAGGTTGATTACCAGATTTGATAAAATCCTTAACTAGTTTCAATCTTCTCAATATTTTTACGCTTTTTTGACTTTTCCGATCCAATTTTTCTAATTCGGATTCTAATCGTGCTTTTAATACTTCAAGATCGATCTTTCTCAACAATTTTTGAATGGCTTCTGCACCATAACCATTTTCAAATTCTTCGTATCTGTTTATTTGAAATATCTTTTCTGTCCCATCTTCTTCCTTTGCAACTAAATCTTTTACCCCAAATTCTTGAAGCTCGTTTAACACATCTTGAGTAATCTTTGTGCCTCTTTCAAATTTCTTTTTGGGAAACTCAATTTCTGAAACCAATTCCTTGCCAATTACTCTTTCTCTTTCTTCTTTAATCTTTGAATTTAGTATCTTCATTACTTCTTCGTAGGCTCTTGCTTCATCTTCTAGTAAGATATCACCTATTCTTTTACCTATCCTCTTTGCAAATCTTTTATCAATATCTGTGATAACTACAATCGGCGTATCACGCTCAATATCTCTTTCAACTTCTATGGAACCCGGATAGTACTCTAAGAACAAGGAATATTCCTTCTGGGTAAGATAATCCTCTTCAAACAAAAATCTATCTGCTAATGGTGTCCCTTTCTCAACTTTCTGTCCCTCTTCCACCATTATTGATGAGCCTTCAAATACGGGATACTTCCTTTCAACTCCCGTATCATCTCTGATTATTATCCAGTTCAATTCTCTTTCGGTGTGTGTTAATTCAGACTTTATTTCTACCGTTCCATCTATATCGGCTATGGGCATACCCTTAACTGAAACTATTTTTACAGCAGGTTCCACTCTTAAATCTAAATATTCAGAGAATATTTCATACTCCCTTTGATACAATATTTCTCCGGGTAGATATCCCAAATCTTCATTTTCAGGTCCGGGAAGCGTTAAATAAGCCCTTTCAATAACTCTTTTTGACCCATAATAAATGATATTTTCTAAATCTTTCACACCAATGTTTAGTATGATAGAAAGAATAGATGGGGAAGACTTTAAATACCAAATGTGAGAAATAGGTGTCGCCAACTCTATATGACCTATCTTTCTTCTCCTAGCTTCTTTGGATTCTACCTTTACTCCACATCTTTCACATACTGTTCCTTCATATTTTTTCCCCTTATACTTGCCACAAGCACATTCATAATCTTTTACCGGACCGAATATTTTTTCGCAGAATAAACCATCCTTTTCAGGTTTACCTGTTCTGTGATTTAAAGTTTCGGGTTTTTTAACTTCACCATTTGATGCTTCCAATATACTTTGAGGAGAAGCTATACCTATTTTTATTTTAGCAATTTTTCTTTGAAAGGAAGAAACGTTTGCCAATTGAAATCCCTCCTTGAGGGTATATTTTTATTATACTCACCGTCAACGTTGAAACTTAGATTCAAGTTATTAATTAGAGTCTATCAACATCTAACTCATTTCCATCTTCATCGTAAAGCTTAATATCTAACATCAAGCCTTGCAATTCTTTTATTAAAACTTTAAAACTTTCAGGAATCCCTGGTTCGGGAAGATTTTCTCCCTTTAATATCGCTTTGTAAACTTCATTCCTACCTTTAATATCATCGGATTTATAAGTTAACATTTCGTTTAGGGTGTGAGCAGCTCCATGAGCCTCTAGAGCCCATACCTCCATCTCTCCAAATCTTTGTCCACCAAAATGAGCTTTACCACCTAATGGTTGTTGGTGAATTAAAGAATATGGACCGGTTGATCTTGCATGAATTTTATCTTTTGCTATATGGGATAATTTTAACATATACATGGAACCTACCGCCACAGGAAAATCAAATGGCTCACCTGTTCTACCATCTCTAAGGACAATTTTACCGTTAGGATGATCGGGGTCATCGCCCAAATATAAATCCTGTTCTTTCCTTACTTTGCATAACTCATCCATGATTTCAGATTCAGTTGCGCCATCAAAAATAGGTGTGGCGTAGTAGTCGTTTGTTAACATCGAAAGCCACCCTAAATGAAGTTCCAAAACTTGACCAATATTCATCCTTGAAGGAACTCCCAAAGGTGAAAGTAACATTTGCAAAGGAGTACCATCTGGTAGAAATGGCATATCTTCTTTATTCAAAATGGTAGAAATAACGCCTTTGTTTCCATGCCTACCCGCTAATTTATCTCCAACTTGTAGTGTCTTTTTTGTTGCTATGAAAACTTTGACATATTTATTTACACCAATTTCCAAAGAAGGAATATCTTTCCGGTCAAAGATCTGAACGTCTATAACCCTTCCCTCTATTCCGTGAGGGACCGTTAAAGATGTATCTTTAATGTCTCTACCTTTATCACCGAATACTGATTTAATGAGTTTTTCTTCAGGAGTAGTGTCTGATTCCCCCCTAGGCGTCACTTTTCCTACGAGGATATCTCCAGAAGACACGTAAGAACCAATTTTAACTATCCCTTCTTCATCCAAATTCCTTAAAAGTTCTTTTTTTACATTTGGAATATCTGCAGTTATTTCTTCTGGCCCTAATTGAGTATCCATAGCTTTCGTTTCAAAAACTTCTATGTGTATCGATGTAAAAGTATCGTTTTCTAACAATTCTTGACTTACCACTATTGCGTCTTCAAAGTTGTATCCTTCCCATGGAAGAAACCCAACGAAAACATTGCGCCCAAGAGCCAACTCTCCCATATCCATGGACGGGCCATCAGCTATGGGTTCTCCTTTTTCTACTATATCTCCAACATTAACGATAGGAACTTGGTTTATACACGTGTCTTGATTCGATCTGACATATTTTAATAAAGCATATTCATCTTTCAAAGGTTCACCCTTTGAATCTTTTAAGATGTTATTCTCTTCATCCAATCTAGTGATTACGATTTTTCTTCCATCTACATAATCAACAATACCTTTATGTTTTGCCATAATCAAATAGCCTGAGTCTCTCGCTGCTAACCATTCTACTCCTGTACCAACAAAAGGAGCTTGAGGTCTAAGAAGAGGAACGGCCTGCCTTTGCATATTTGACCCCATTAAAGCTCTGTTCGCATCATCGTGTTCTAAAAATGGAATAAGAGCAGCTGATACAGAGGCGATCTGTTTTGGGGTGACTGATATATATTCAATCTCATCTTTATGGAACAAACTCACTTTTCCTAAATATCTAGCTTCAATGTACTCTTCTACTAAAGAACCATCTTCACCAATTTCTGCAGAAGCAGGGGCAATTCTATAAAGTTCTTCTTCGTCAGCACTCAAATATACTATATTGTTTAAATCTACTTTTGCATGCTTTACTCTGTAATAAGGAGTTTTCAAAAATCCAAACTCATCAACTTTAGCTAAAATTGCCATAGAAGTGATTAAACCAATATTCGCACCTTCAGGGGTCTCGATAGGACACATCCTCCCATAATGAGAATGGTGGACATCCCTTACTTCAAATTTAGCATGTTCTCTTTTTAAACCTCCAGGACCTATTGCTGATAGCCTTCTCTTATGAGTTAGCTCAGCTAAAGGATTCACTTGATCTAAGAATTGCGATAATTGACTAGATGCAAAGAATTGGTGAAAGGCAGTCATTATTGATCTGGAATTTATCAGGGATTGAGGACTTATTTTATCAATCGATTGAACACCAGCAACTTTTTCAGGAGCATGCTGAATCATTTTAGAAAAAGCTCTTTCAAATTCAATTTGCATTAGTTCTCCAACTGATCTCACTCTTTTGTTACCCAAGTGATCTCTTGTGTCAAGCCCTTCAACATTTTCTTTTAGATGCAACAAATACCTTGCAGCCAAGATAATGTCTAACTTGTCAACAGCAAACGTTTTAACAGGATATTTTATCTTATCTTCAATATCTTCAGAAATATCTTTTTTTTCAACCTCTCGGAGATAATCAATATAAGGTTTTCTCAATTTTACCTGAATTTTCTGTCTTCCAATCTGTGAAAAATCAAATTTATCAGGATTGAAGTACATATCTTCTATTTCTTCTTTAGCCTTTTGAGCTCTAGGAATTTCGGCGGGTTTTAATTTCGAAAAAATTTCTTTGTAAGCTTCCATAGAAGTTAAATTTTCTTCTTTTTCGTATCTTTTTTTCATCTTTTCCAGTGTTATTTCTGCAACTAAATGTGCTACTGTTACAGTCTTAATTTCATATTTTTTCAACAATTCCAAGACTTCATGTAATTTCATACCGTATATCGTTTTTCTTGGAGGATCCATATTATCTAATTCTTGGAACGATAAATCAGACAATACAGTACAATTACTATAATTAGACATATCAACTTCGTCTTCTAAATCGATTTCTTTTGGGAATAAACGTAATATATCCAAATCATTCTCGTATCCCAATGCCCTTAAAAAAAGAAAAAAATTGAATTTTCTTTTTCTGTCTATTCTTACTTGAAGAACCTCTTTACCTGGATTGGGGTTGTAAAGCAACTCCAACCAAGCACCTTTAATGGGTAAAAAATGGGCTATAAACATTTCTTTAGAGGTATCTGTCTCTTCTTCTTTTATAAAATACAACCCTGGTGATCTAACGAGTTGGTTAACTATTACCCTTTCTGCTCCATTAACAACAAATATACCTCTATCAGTCATATAAGGTATGTTACACAAAAATATGTCGTCTTTTTCTATAATTTCACCGGTTGCTGAATCAGTTATTCTAACTTTTAAATAAGCCTTTCCCGCATAAGTCAATCCTTTGTCCCTACTTTCACTCTCACTAAAAGAAGGGTCTTCAAACTTCACATCTACAAAATCAATCAAAAATTCTTTTTTTTTCTTTCCACTTGTTTTAACAGGTATCTTTATAGGCATATATCTTTTTACGCTTTCCATAATCTTGTTATTTAAAAAATCTTTGAAAGAGTCTTTTTGAATTTTTACTAAATCCTCGTAAATTTCTGAATTCTCAAGAACTTTACCAAAAAACTTTCTTTCTCTCTTCCCTACTTTTCTTACAACCGTATTCAAAGGAACCACCTCGGTATTTAGTCAAAATAAAATCGATTAAAAACAAGAGAAAAATCGCATTAGACAAAAAGTCCAATGCGAACACAATTATAACTTTTTTTCTTGAAGAAGAGGTTAAAAAAAGACTTCAACTTAATTTCGAATTCGACTTATTTTAGTTCTACTTCGGCTCCTGCTTCTTCAAGTTTTTTCTTTATTTCTTCTGCTTCTTCTTTTGGAGCACCTTCTTTTATTACTGCATCAGGAGTTCCAGCTTTTTCAACAAGATCTTTAGCTTCTTTAAGACCTAGATTTGTGATTTCTCTTACTACTTTTATTACGCCAATCTTTTTGTCTCCGAAACTTTTCAAAACAACATCAAAATCTGTTTTTTCTGCTTCCTGTTGCACTGGAGAAACGCCTGCTGCACCTGGTGCAGCTGCCATTACAGGGGCTGCTGCAGAAACTCCAAATTCATCTTCGAGCGCTTTTACTAATTCAGCTAGTTCTCCTACGGTCATGTTTTTAATTTCGTTTATAAGTTCCTCTTTTGTCATTTTCCTACACCTCCAAACTTATTTTTTTTCCTTAATAGCGTTAAACACGATTACTAATTTCCTCAAATTATCAGATAAAGCATTTACCAAACCAGAAATAGGATTATTAAGAGATCTAACAACAGTGGCGTAAAGTTCTTGCTTCGACGGTAGTTTTGCATACTCTTCAGCTTGAAGTGAATCAAAAATCTTTCCTTCCAAAACCCCACCTTTAATAAAAGGTTTATTATTGTGAGAATTGGAAAATTTCTTTACTGCTTTTAACACTTCAATGGGGTCTGCTTCCTCAGCTTGTATAACCCCCGTACTTCCTTCAAAAAATTTTTCAAATTCTTCCAATTTCTTATCTGCTAACTTAACAGCCATCTTTAATAAAGAAGTTCGATAGACGGTATAGACAACATCCTTTCCAAAGTTTTTATATAGCTCTAATCTGAACTCGTTAGTCTCTGTCACTGACATCCCGGTAAAATCAACAAACAAAATAGCAGGAGAGGACTCCAAGGCATGAATAAAGTTGTCTATTAAAAACTTTTTGCGTTCTTTAGTTAACAAAAGATAACACCTCCTTAAATAAAAAAACCGCAACGAGTAGCGGCTAAAAGAAACAAAACTTATTCCTTTTTCCGCGTACCTCGGTAGGTGAGATTTCACCTCTTTAACCAATTAAAGACCTACTTTCTTTGGCACGCCATCTATTATTTTAATTAGATTAAAATTCCTTAAAGTTAGGCAACGGATGTTAAAGATAATGTACTTAAATCGATATTGATCCCTGGTCCCATTGTTGCAGCGATCGCAGCTTTTCTAATAAATTTCCCCTTTGAATTTTCAGGTTTCATCTTCATTAATTGTTCAAGAGCAGAAATTAAATTTTCTTGTAAATCCATTTTATCGAAAGAAACCTTCCCTATAGGGATGTGTATGTTTCCTGTTCTGTCATTTCTAACTTCCACCTTACCAGCTTTAAACTCTTTAACCGCTTGCGCCACGTCATCGGTTACTGTTCCTGCTTTTGGAGAAGGCATAAGACCTCGTGGACCTAATACTTTACCAAGTCTTCCTATCTTTCTCATTACTTCAGGAGAAGCAATTGCTACATCAAAATCAGTCCAGCCTTCATTGTTTATTTTATCTATTAGGTCATCCGAACCAACAAAATCAGCACCTGCTTGCTTAGCCTGCTCGGCCTTTTCTCCTTCTGCAAAAACTAAAACTTTTACATTTTTACCCGTCCCTTTGGGCAAAGAAATCGTACCTCTAACGTTTTGATCTCCCTTTTTAGGATCTATTCCCAAAAGAATATGTAACTCCACCGTACCATCAAATTTTGTGTACGAAGTCTTTTTAACTAAATCCAAGGCTTCTTCAATACTGTAATTTTTCTTTTTGTCAACAAGTTTTGCCACTTCTCTATACTTTTTCCCATGTTTTGGCATATACCTCTCCTCCCTTCTTAATCTTCAATTTCTATTCCCATACTTCTAGCGGTTCCCGCAATAATCTTTGTTGCTGCATCTAAATCCTTAGCGTTCAGATCTTTCATCTTAATTTCAGCAATCTCACGAAGCTGTTTCCTCTTAATTTTGGCAACAACTTCTTTGCCTGGTTCCTTAGCAGCGGATTTAAGACCTGCGGCTTTTTTTACCAAAAAAGAAGCGGGAGGAGTTTTTACTATAAACGTAAAAGACCTATCTTCAAAAACAGATATTTCTACCGGCAACAATGTTCCTGCCTGATCCGCAGTTGCTGCGTTGAACTTCTTACAAAATTCCATCAAATTTACACCATATTGCCCCAGTGCTGGCCCTACAGGTGGAGCAGGTGTCGCTTTGCCGGCTTCCAATTGTAATTTTACAACCCTCAAAAGCTTTTTTGCCATAAACTCTTAACCTCCTTGTGGTAAATTGGGAAAATCCCTCCCACATTTTGTTTAATCAATGATCTTTTCAATTTCTCCTAAAGATAGTGTCACTGTAGTTTCACGTCCAAACATAGTTACTACAACTTGCACTTCTTGTTTTTCCAAATCATAATCTTTAATTTTACCTGTAAAATATTCAAAAGGACCATTTATAATCTTGACATGCTCTCCTACTTCGAAATCGGTTCTAATCTCTTTAACTTGCCTTTTTTGATAAGCTTCTTCACCCATTAATCTAAGAACAGCCCTTACCTCATTTTTATTCAATTTTACGGGCTTCCCACCTATGTTTAAAATAGTAGATACATAAGGTAAATTGTTAACCAATTCTTCAGTTTCTTTTGTATACATCATTTCAACAAAAACATAACCTGGAAATAAATTTTTCTTTTTTGTTTTTATAATCTTTATCTCCTTGTGAAAAGGAGTCTCTCTAATATCGATCCTTCCCGAAAATTTTGCTTTGTACTCTTTAGGCTCACATAATTTATCGCCTATTTGTACTTTACTTCCCACTTTAAATTTCTCATGAATAAAGGTTTCTCGAGGCAATAAATAGATATCGTTTTCTTTCGATTCATTTTCAATAACTACTCTTTTAATTTTTTCAACAGAGACAATTTCTCCATCAACATCACTCTTATACTCAAGGTTTTTAGTAAATGGAGTCTCTGATCGTACTTTTTTTCCAGCCTTTAATCCGGCTAATAAACCAGCACTTTCTGGTATTAGAAAAGTCTTTGAATACTTTTTCCCTTCTGTCTCAACTAAGATTTTTCTGAAATTTTTTATATCTACCATCTTTCCCGTTGTTTTTGCAAATATTTCTGGCTCTCTTGCTAAAATATCTCCCTTCTTTACATCCTTACCTTTTTTAACAAATATCTGAGCTTCTTTTTCAATATAGATTTTCTGTACTCTTCTATTACTATAATTCAGTTCATCAACTTCAGGTATTATTATTTTTCCAAAATACTTTTCATACCCTAAATTCTTCATCCTCTCTTCGAGAGTTTCTTTGACTTTATTTTCCATTCCAGAATAAACTTGCAGGACATACCATTCTTTTCGCATCTTATATTATTCTCACCACGTCTCATTTAACAAATTTTATGTATCTCAAATCAAAAAATTATCTAGAAGGTACTCCACTTCCTCTTAAGAAAACAGGATAAACCAACCAAGAGAACAGTTGCAAAAGTCCAAAATCTATAGCAAAGAGATATACAGTAAAAATTGCTATAACAATCAACACAACCAATGTAGAATTCAACAACTCTTTTCTCGTAGGCCAATTGATTTTCTTTGCCTCTTGCCAAACGGAAGTTAAAAAAATCCAAAATTTAGACATTTCTAAACACTCCCATTATAAAAAGTATATACACTTAAATTTTTGCTTCCACATGAAGAGTATGTTTCCTACAATAAGGACAGTATTTTTTTAGTTCAATTTTTTCTTTGTAATTCCTATTTTTCTTTTTATAGTAATTTCTATTATTACATTCTGTACATTTCAAAGAAAACTTTATAATTTGAGTCTTAGCTGCCAATGTAATCACCTCTCTCTAAAATAAATTAAAATATAAAATGGTGGTGAGGGAAGGATTCGAACCTTCGAAGGCAGTCTGCCAGCGGATTTACAGTCCGCCCCCTTTGGCCACTCGGGCACCTCACCTTAAAATCAAAAAAAAGAAGCTGTGGAGCCGATGAAGGGACTTGAACCCCCAACCTGCTGATTACAAGTCAGCCGCTCTGCCAGTTGAGCTACATCGGCAACCAGTTATTTACCAACTGAAGTTGATTATATCAAACCAAAAAAACGTTGTCAATGGATTTTAAGTTAAAAATATATTAAATTGTACTTTAACATGATAGCCTCCCGTAATCAAAAAATACAATAACAAAGAATTTATCTTTACATATTTTGTTTTTAACAATATTAATGGTAAAATAATAACGAAATGAGAATATAAAAAACGGCATGTAATGATATTTCAATATAAAAAAAGATAGAGCGACGCGAACTTAGTGGTAGTTTCTGTTGCTTAGGTGTACGGTGAAGGAGGAGATTAGACATGTTTGATAATTTCACAGAAAGAGCCGCAAAAGTTTTTATTGAGGCTCAAAATGAAGCAAAACAGATGGGACATCCCTATGTTGGAACAGAACACATTTTATTGGGGCTGTTAAAAGTTGGAGGAGGTCATTTAGATACCGTATTTGAGGAATTTAATTTGTACTATAATTCTATTAAGATGGAAATAATAAATGTTGTTGGTACGAATTCCACACAGGGAATAATAGGTTCTCCACAACCAACTCCCAGAGCAAAAAGAATATTAGAGTTGGCATATGATGAATCTGAGCTTATGGGTTTCAATAAGATAGATGCCGAACATCTTCTTTTAGGTATCTGTAGAGAAGCAGAGGGGATAGCTTCTCATATATTGAAACGTTCCGGAATAAATCTAACTTTGATGAGAAAAGAATTAACAGATATGATGATAAAAGGCAGATCAACCGGAAAAATGGAGATTGCTAAAACCGAAGAGTTAGAGGAAAGAAAACGTCAAAAACAAAATGCACTTAAACAACTCGAAGAATATGGAACTGATTTAACCGCACAAGCCGAGAATCATAAATTGGATCCTATAATCGGAAGGGAAATAGAAATAAATCGAATAATGGAAATATTGGCAAGACGAAAAAAGAACAATCCTGTTTTGATAGGGGAGGCAGGTGTAGGAAAAAGCGCTATAGTCGAAGGTTTGGCTCAAAGAATTGTTGAAGGCCAAGTGCCAGAAATACTAAAAAATAAAAGTATTTTTTCCTTGGATATTACCTCGATAGTAGCGGGAACAAAATATCGTGGAGAATTTGAGAAACGAATGAAAAAATTGATGCAGATATTACAAAAGACTGAAGATATTATTCTTTTTATCGATGAATTGCATATGATTGTAGAGGCTGGTGCGGCTGAAGGTTCTTCCATGGACGCTGCCAATGTCTTAAAACCGGCTTTAGCAAATGGAGAAATTACGGTAATAGGCTCCACCACAGCGAATGAGTACAGAAAATTCATCGAAAAGGATTCTGCTCTTGAAAGACGATTCCAAAAGATATATGTAACTGAACCAACTATCGAAGAGACTATAAATATATTATCTGGAATCAAATTCAAATACGAGGAACATCACAAAGTCAAATATAACCAAGCTGCAATTCAATCAGCTGTTCAACTCTCGGTAAGGTATATTACAGATAGACACCTGCCAGATAAAGCAATAGATGTTATTGATGAAGCTGGAGCTAAAGCACGTTTAAGAGCTCTAACACTTCCACATAAACTAAAAATTCAGTCTGAAAAGATTGCAGATTTTGAAAGTAAAAGAAATGATTCCAATATTAAAGAAAACATTGAAGAAAAGATAAAAAACATGAAAGAAAAATACGAAGAAGAATACTCGAAATGGAGAACTGAAGCTGAAAATAGAATAATTCAAATAAATGAAGAGAATATAGCAGAAATAATATCCAATTGGACCGGTATTCCTTTAAGACAGCTACGTACAGAAGAGATGGAGAAATTATTGAATTTAGAAGCGGTATTACACGAGCGAGTAGTAGGGCAGAATGAAGCTATAAAATCAGTTGCAAAAGCTATAAGAAGGGCACGAAGTGGATTAAAAGATCCAAGAAGGCCCACAGGCGTATTTATGTTTTTAGGACCAACTGGTGTTGGAAAAACTGAACTAGCAAAAACTTTGGCAGCTTATCTCTTTGGAAACGAAACGCACTTAGTGAGAATTGATATGAGTGAATACATGGAAAAATTCAGCGTCTCAAGACTTGTGGGTGCCCCTCCAGGATATGTCGGTTACGACGAAGGTGGGCAATTGACTGAAATTGTAAGAAGAAGGCCTTATTCAGTAATTTTACTGGACGAAATTGAAAAAGCACATGTAGATGTATTCAATATTCTGTTGCAAATAATGGATGAAGGAAGATTGACAGATTCTCAAGGAAGAACGGTTGACTTTAGAAACACAATAATTATTATGACCTCTAACCTTGGTTCTGAACAGATTAACAAAACTAAAAGAAACTTGGGTTTTGTGGAAGAAGGCACGGTAGAAAGCGAATACAAAGATATCAAACAGGAAGTAATGTCTGCCGTGAAGAAAGCGTTCAAACCTGAATTTATAAACAGATTAGATGATGTTATTGTATTTCACCCGCTTACGAAAAATCAACTTAAAGATATTATATCCATTCAACTAAGCGACCTGAAAAGTAGATTAGAAGAAAGAAATCTTGTATTATCTGTTAAAGAAAGCACTATTGATTTCTTACTGGAAAAAGGATATGATGCTGTTTTTGGAGCAAGACCGTTAAAGAGAGCCATACAAAGGTATATCGAAGATCCTTTGTCTGAAGAGTTATTAAAAGGAAAATATGAAGAGGGAGACAAAATATTAGTAACTCATCAAAAAGGTAAAGAAAATCTTTCTTTCAGAAGAAGTCCGAAAAGCAAAAAAACAATTGAAAAGAAAGTGGTCAATAGTTGAGAAAATCTGAAAGACATTATGTATGTAGTAATTGTGGTTATGAATCGGATAAATGGTTCGCAAAATGCCCTATGTGTAATGAATTAGAGTCCGCGGTAGAATATAATACCGCGGATATTACTATTAATACTGGAAACCTTAAAGTTCCCGATATAGTCTTTCTTGATGAAGAGCTTCCTCCAGCAAAAAAAATCCCAACCAATTTTCTAGAAATTGATAATGTATTAAACGGTGGGCTGGTGGAAGGTGCTGTTTACTTGCTGAGTGGAGATCCTGGTATTGGAAAAAGCACCTTTTTGGCACAAATCGCAAAGTCTATCCAGGCAGCCGAAGGATTCATATTCTACGTTTCAGGTGAGGAGTCCACAGAACAAGTTATTCAAAGATTTAATCGGCTAGAAATAAAAAATAAAAATATAGGATTAATATTTGAAAATAATGTGGACGTTATACTTAATGCTATAGAAAAGTCTAACATGACACCTTCTGTTATTTTTATAGATTCTGTTCAGACCTTAAAAATAGACAGTATTGATTCTTCACCGGGTAGTATTCTCCAGGTTAGGGAAAGTACTAGAAAGATGGTGGAATACGCTAAGAAAAAGAATATTCCTATAGTCCTCGTGGGGCATGTAAACAAAGAAGGAGCTATTGCCGGTCCTAAGGTGTTAGAACATATGGTAGATTGTGTTCTTCAAATGGAATTGGAAGGCGGATCTGGACTAAGACTTTTGAAAGTAACCAAAAATCGTTATGGCCCTACAGACGAAGTTGTTTTATTTGAAATAACCCAAAAAGGTTTAAAACCAATTGATAATATAAATTCTTTTTTCTTGTCTGATTATTCAAATGAGTCAGGAAACACTTTAACCATAGTGAAAGTTGGTCAAAAATTGCTCCCTATAGAAATACAGGCTTTAGTAAGCAACCCGGTGTATGGGTCCCCCAGAAGGGTTACTTCAGGTATCCCTTTAGATAGGCTTTTAATGATAATTGCAGTACTTTCCAAGAAATTGAAACTTCCTTTGGAAAGTAAAGATATATTTGTCAGCAGTGCAGGAGGACTAAGGATAAATGACAGTTCAATGGATGTTGCCATTGCTTTATCTTTAATCTCTTCTATATTCGATACTCCACTTTCTTCTTCGACAATAGCCTTTGGAGAAATAGGTTTAGATGGAAGAATAAGAGGTATTCCTCTTTTAGAAAAAAGATTGGAGCTTTCACAGAAAATTGGTTTTAATAATATAGTTATTCCAAAAAATCTTTCCCCTAGAAAAAATTCTATTTTAGTTGCAGAAAGTGTAAAAGATTTGATAAAATTGTTTAAAAAAGGGGGATGAAATTTTGAACGAAAAATTAGAAAGAATTTTTGAATTGTTGGCTCCGGGGAAGCCTATTAGAAAAGGTATAGACAGAATAATGGAAGCAAACTTGGGAGCTTTGTTGTTTTTTTGTTCACAACCTGAAAAGCATCTTAAAGAAGGACTAATACAGTTGGGTTTTAGACTTGATGCAGATTTTTTACCGGAAAAAATTTATGAACTCTCAAAAATGGATGGAGCTATTGTTTTAAATAGTGATGGAACTCAAATTCTTGCAGCGAACACACAACTTAATCCCGATAAAAACATCCCTAGTTCGGAAACCGGCATGAGACACAAAACTGCTGAAAAAGTGTCTATTCAAACGGGAGATTTAACAGTTGCCGTTTCTAAAAGAAGAAATATTGTTTCAGTGTATTATAATAAAATGAAATACGAACTTCTTCCTGAAAATGTTTTATTCGCTCGATTAAATCAAGAAATTACCATTGCTCAAAGATACAGACAAAGCTTTATGAACCTTCTAGACTATCTGAACATCGAAGAGACAAGGGGAAATGTAAGTCTCTCTGACGTTGTTGAGATACTTTCCAAAGGTTTATTAACGATAAAAATTGTACAAAGAGCTGAAAAATATTTATTAGAATTGGGAGAAATCGCTGGAAGTGCAAAATTAGAATACGAAGAAATCTTAAGGACAGTTCCGAAGTATGTTGGCGCTGTTATAATGGATTACAGTTCAGAAAACTTAAAGTATCAACGAGCCGAAGATGCCACAAGCATATTCAAAGAATTAGACTTTAACGACTTAGTAGATCCCTTCAAAATAGCAAGAACTTTAGGTTATATTGATGTTTCATCTGAAGATGATTTGGAAGAAACAGCTTTAACATCACGAGGTTATAGAATCCTTTATTCTACTAAGTTACCAACTTCTGCGGTAAAAAAAGTTGTGGAGAGCTTTAAAAACCTTCAAGAGTTAATGAACGCCACATTTGAAGAATTAACAGATATAAGCGGGATCGGCAAAAGAAGAGCGGAAATAATCTTAGGAACGTTGAATAAAAAGAAAAGAGAAAAGGAGGAATTAGAAGAGGAAACTGCACAAATAATAAGTAAAGAAAAGAAGTAATAATACTTTTTATAGTTTTTCAATTTAATATTGTAAAAAACATTATAATTTTAGAGGTGAAGAAATATAACAACTCTGGCAAGAAACAAAAAAGCTACTCACGATTATGAAATAATAGAAACCTTCGAATCAGGGATTTCTTTATTGGGTACAGAAGTAAAATCCAGCAAAGCAGGAAAAATCAATTTCAAAGATAGTTTCTGTAAAATAGAAAAAGGTGAATTGATTTTATACAACGTTCACATCAGCCCTTATTCAGGGGCATCTATATTTAATCATGATCCAGAAAGACCAAGGAAACTTTTACTTCATAAAAAAGAAATAAGGCGTTTGCAATCTAAAGTTAAACAGGAAGGTTTGACGATAATTCCTCTCGAATTCTATGTTAACAAGAAAGGGCTAATAAAAGTTAAAATCGCTTTGGCTAAAGGGTTAAAAAAATACGATAAGCGTGAAAAGATTGCAGAAAAAGAGTATGAAAGGAGAATTAGAAAACAACAAAAATATGAAAATATCTGAAAAAGTTCCACAAGCAATATCAATTAGGGGTTTAACAAAAAGGTTCGGGAAAACGGTTGCAGTTGATAATGTTGATTTAAAGATTAAAGAAGGAGAGATTTTTGGACTTATAGGTCCCAATGGTGCAGGCAAATCCACCATTATGAAGACTATTTCCACACTTTTAAACCCCTCACTAGGAAAGGTAGAAATACTTGGAAAAGATCTTTCGAAAAATAAGTCAAGCCTTAGAAAGGTGATCTCTTTAGTTTCTGATTATTCTGTATTGGAAAATGATTTAACTCCATATGAAAATCTGAAATTGTTTTCTTTAGCTTCAAATATCGAAGATAGTGATAAAAAAATTAACGAATTTTTACATAGTTTCGGCTTAGAAAAATATAAAAACAAATTAACCAAAAATCTCTCTTCTGGTAACAAACAGAAGTTGAATATTGCAAGGGCATTATTGAAATCCCCAAAGATACTTTTGTTGGATGAACCTACGAATGCCATAGATGTAGAATCCTCAAGGTTTATAAGGCGTTATATACTGAATGAAAACATCAAAAATGGAACTACAATAGTAATAACATCCCATTATCTGTGGGAAGTTGAACAATTAGCTACAAGTGTGGGAATAATTATAGATGGAAAAATTGTTATAAAAGATAATATAGAAAATATTTACAAAAGATTCGATTCGATAATTAATATTTACGAACTAACTTTTGATGAAAAAGACCATGAAAAAATATTAAACTATTTAAAAGATCTCTCTGATGTTTTAGCAATAAAACCCGTATCCAAAGAAAAATTAATCATTGATTCAAAAAATAGTTCATTTACATTGGATAATTTCAACGTCTCGATAAGAAAATTACGTCCAACTTTGGAAGACATATATTCTTATATAATATCCACCCCAAATCAACCATAGAAATCGAATACTTAAGGTGATAAGTTTGCTTTTAAGACTTGAAAATGTATCCCATAATTTTGGTGAATTTTACCTTTTTTACGATGTCGACTTGGTTATAAATCAGAATGATAGGATAGCTTTAATCGGTAAAAACGGTGCTGGAAAAACAACTTTATTGAATATCATTTCAGAAAATATTGAGCCTATCGAAGGACGGGTGCTCAAAAAAAATGATTTAACTATATCTCTTTTAAAGCAATATAGATTAGATTTAAATAAAACAGATCCTACTTTGTATGACTTTTTAAAAGAAAGCGTCTCAAAAATTACACCTGAGCACATAGTCGATAAGAACGTTAGGAGTTTGCTAGTGGGACTTGGTTTCGAAGAAGACGAATGGAACAGAAATGTTTCTGGTTTAAGTGGTGGTGAATTAACTAGATTATCCCTCGGAAAAACCCTTTCTGAAAAAACCGATTTATTACTTCTTGATGAACCTACCAACCATCTAGATCTCTTTTCTATCGATTGGTTAATCAACTATCTGAAAAATTACAAAGGTGCCATGGTTATCGTATCCCACGACAGGACGTTTTTAAAACAGTTGTGTAACAAATATTGGGAAATAAACAATTCAAAGATTTGGGAATTCAGAGGAACCTATAAAGAGTACATCCAATCACGGAAAATATATATAAATTCAATGAATTCAAGAAAACAGAACCTACAGAAAGAGATCGAAAGACTCGAAAAAATGATAGAGCGTTATAGAAGTTGGGGAACAGAAAAAATGGTTAGACAGGCCGTAATCCGCGAAAGAAAATTAGAAGAGTTAAAAAATGAACTCCAAGAGATTCAAAACATAGAAGAAGAAAAAGGTATAACCATAAAAGTCCCGCAACCCACAAAAACTGGTTACAAGATAGTAGAGGTTAAAGATCTTTCTTTTTCCTACAACGAAGAACAAAAATTACTAGAAAACATCTCTTTTGAACTCTACGAAGATGATAAATTAGCTATATTAGGAAAAAATGGTTGTGGAAAGAGCACTTTACTAAAATTACTGATTGGTGAATTAGAAAATCATAAAGGAAGTGTTGAATGGGGGCACAATATCAAAATCGGATACTTAGATCAAGTTATATCTAATCTCTCTCAAGAATCTGATGTATTGAATGAAACGTGGGAATTGATAAAAGATTGGAAAGACTTCGAAGTAAGAAAGTATCTTGGGAGATTTGGATTCTATTCTAATGAAGTGTTCAAAAAAGTAAGTGAACTCTCTGGTGGAGAACTTACAAGGTTAGCAATCGCTAAAATTTTACTTGAGAAGCCAAACGTATTGATATTAGATGAGCCCACCAACCACTTGGATATTTTAACAATTGAAAGTATGGAGCAAGCACTTAAAGAGTACACAGGAGCCATCATCTTTGTCTCACATGACCAATCTTTTATCGAGAATATAGCCAACAAATTTCTTTTGATAGACAGAGGGAAATCCAAAATCGCCAATAATATTGAACCTCTTTTAGAAGAAATAAAAAACACCTCTTTCAAAATAAAAAAAGAAAAAAAAGTAAACAAAGAATACGTACAAAATAAAAAAGTTAAAAACAGAATAAAAACTTTAAATACTGAAATATCCCGAATCAGGACAGAATCCGAATTACTATTTGAAAAGTTAGATTCACTTGAAGCTAAACTTTTTGAGTATGGGGACGATTATAATAAGGTATTAGAATTAATTGAAGAAAAAAACAAATTAGAAAAGGAACTTACAAAACTACAAAAACTGGAAAGTAAATATGTAGAAGAATTAAACCAACATACTAAAATCTCAAATAATAATTTTGGAGGATAATCATGAAAGGCATATATTCAGATCAAACTAACGTTTATCTTTACCCAGAGGAACCGAGTATAGATGATGATGTAACGATTAAGCTCAGGATCCCAAAATATTTAGGTAAAAGCATTGGAAGTGTTATGTTTACTCCTGAAAAAAATTCAAAAAAGTATCAACACAAACCAATGCAAATATCAAAAGAAACTACTTACTTTTATTTTTTTGAAAGTACTTTCAAAATGCCAGATAGAATGGTTAGATACCATTTCGAAATAGATTTAATAGAAAAAGACAAAAAATTGTTCTATGACGCTATGGGTCTTGTGGAAAATCGTGCAATTCATGACTTTATACTCATTGCAGATTTTAAAACCCCAAAATGGTCCTATGGTTCTGTATATTATCAAATATTTGTTGACCGATTCAAAAATGGAGATGAAACAAACGATCCAGTATCTCACGAATACCATTACGATGGTCAAGAAGTTTTAAAAAAAGATTGGAACTCACTGCCCGATCCTAAAAATGGTCATAGAGAGTTTTATGGTGGAGATTTACAAGGTGTTTTAGAAAAGATTGATTATTTAAAAGAGTTAGGAGTGGAAACGGTTTACCTAAACCCTATCTTTGTTTCCCCAAGTCCACACAAATATGATACTCAAGATTACGAACACGTTGATCCCCATTTTGGTGTTATAGAAGAAGATTCAGAAGATCTAAACGAAAAGTACAAAGTTAGAACTACCTCTATCAAGAACCTTGAAAAAAGCGATGAAATTCTAAAAAGTCTTATTCAAAAAGCCCATGAAAAAAATATAAAAGTCATTTTAGATGGGGTTTTCAACCATTGCGGGTCTTTTCATAAATGGCTAGACGAAATGGACCTGTATGGTGAAGGAAGTCTACATAAAGAAGATTCTCCCTACAAAAGTTATTTTTACTGGAAAAACTCTCAAAAAGGTTATGAAGGATGGTGGGGTTTTCACACTCTTCCAAAATTGAATTATGGAAATATAAGTTTATGGAAATACATTGCAGATATCGGTAAAAAATGGGTAAGTGAACCTTTCAATGCAGACGGGTGGAGACTCGATGTTGCAGATGATTTGGGTAAATCTTTTGAAATGAACACAGCTTTTTGGAGATTCTTCTACAAGGTCGTAAAAAAATCAAACCCTGAATCGATAATATTTGCTGAAATTTATAAATCACCTCTCGCTTGGTTAGAAAGAAAATGCTGGGATTCTATAATGAATTATATAACCTGTATGGATCCTGTTAGTTATTTTCTTACGGGTATGGAAAAACACAACGAACATCATAAACCTGAGCTCTTAAAAAATTCTGAATATTTCGTTAACTCTGTGAGATGGGCTTTATCTCAATTACCCATGAATAGTAAATTTATTGCTTTAAACCAACTAAGCAACCATGATCATTCTAGATGGATGACAAGAACCACACAAAAAGTTGGGAGATTGGGACCAAAAACTCATGAAGAGGCTTCCATTGGAAAAGATTTAGATGTTTTCAAAATAGGATTAGTCACAATGTTTACTCTTCCTGGATCCCCAGGATTATTCTACGGTGATGAAATAGGAATGGAAGGTTGGACAGATCCAGATAATAGAAGACCTTACCCTTGGGGAAAAGAAAGTGAAGAAAATAAAATGTTATTTAATTTCACCAAAGAATTAATCAAAATATACAAAGATCATCCAGCTTTAAGAAAAGGTTCTTTTGATTTTCTTGATTGGGACGGTGGATACGTATCTTACGCCTCGTGGAATGAAAGTGAAAATATAGTCACCGTTATAAATAGAGAAGAAAAAGAGATCGATATTGAACTACCATTATGGTTACTCGATAAAAAAGAAGGCAAAATAGCTCTTTTATTCGCTACAAAAGATTTCAATTTAGACGATAATTCTTATAATGATGGCAAAAAACCTCTGAAAATCCCAGAAAAAATAGCCCTTGTATTTAAAATTAATTGATTCGCTTTAGTTATATATACGGCTTTTTTTCTAATGTTCTGTGATGTCGCCTTTCAAAATATTAATGCCATGAGGAATAAGAGCTTTAACAGCTTCAAAACATTCTTTAACCGCCTTAGTACTACCTGGAAAATTGATGATTAGAGTAAATTTTCTAATACCACAAACTCCTCTAGAAAGATATGCCATTGGGGCATTTACCCCCGTGGCATATCTGATTTTTTCTGGAATTCCCGGCACCTCTTTTTCAATAACGTTTTTCGTAGCTTCGGGTATAACGTCTCTTAGAGCAAAACCCGTTCCTCCTGTTGTGAGTATTAAGTCTGCAATATTATTGTCCGCTATTTCTTTTAATTTTTGTTCTATTTCTTCTTTTTCATCTGGTATTATAAGGTAAAGAGTTTTAATCCAACCTTCTTCTTCAACCATCTTCATTAGTAATTCACCACTTTTGTCTTGCCTTAAACCCTTTGATCCTTTATCACTTACAGTTATTATTGCTACTTTAATCATTACTTTTCTCCCTACTCTGGTACAATTGTTAATTCATCACCGGGAACAACGATTCCACCTTCTAAAACTTTGGCGAAGATCCCCTCTGTGAGCATTATATTATCAGGATTGAATTCTCCTGCTTTCCCTATTTCGGTAATTTCGAGTAAGACACTCTCACCTACTCTAAATTTGGTTCCCACAGGATATTTATACAATTCTATCCCTTTTATGGTTATTTTCTGTGCGAAGTTGCAATACCCATCTTTTAAATTTAAATTCCTTTCTTTTACTATCTTTTCAAGGCTTTCTATACCCAACAAACTAACTTGTCTATGACTCCTTCCTGCATGATAATCACCCTCTACACCAAAGTTAGTTATATTGTTTATTTTATCTTGTTCTTTTTTGAGCATCTCTCTTTTTTCACATTTACAAACTTTGACAACTTTACCTTCTCTACTCATCGTTTTCTCTAACATAAGTTCCTCTTCTACCTCCCGTCTTTTTCATTAATTTTATATTTTTAATAACCATATCTTTATCCACGGCCTTACACATATCGTATACCGTTAAAGCTGCTATTGAAACACCAGTAAATGCTTCCATTTCAACCCCAGTTTTACCTGTTGTTCTCACCGTTGCGTAGATACCTAATGTTGTAGCATTTTCAAATTCAAATTTTATATCTACACCCTTTCTCAGCAAAGGGTGACACATTGGGATTAACTCAGCTGTTTTCTTAACACCCATTATTCCAGCCACTCTTGCGGTGTCTAAAAAGGATCCTTTATTTTAATTCTTATGTTAAAAAAAAGTCAATTCGATTTATTTGAAATTAGAAGCGTTTAGGGGAGATTATTTTCAATAAGAAGACAATTCCTTGTAAATGAGTGTTTTTTTGTTATCTTGAAGAGCAAGGATTAATAGAGGAATGAAAGTTCTTATTTTTCATTGAAGGTTAATTATTTCAACGGAATAATCCTTTAAATCTATGAGTAGTAACTTGTTGTCGAGGGTATCTTTTTTCCGATTATTACTTTAATTGTCTCGATTACTTGAAGAGATGCCATAATCGATACCACAGGTGAGATAATAGAGATCTTTTCTTTTGTTTTGTCTACCTCTCCAAATATATCCTTTAAAGTCAAAGTTTTACCTGGTATTATGGTTGTTAATTGACCATACCATTGATTAACCCCTGCGTGTATATAAGGAACCTTGGATTCCCAAGCAAGTTTTTCAAGAATATATCTTGTTTCGAAATTATCAAGAGCGTCTAATATAACGTCCACATCTTTTGGTATCTTACTTTCTTTCGAAATTTTTTCTACCTTTGTTTCTATTATCGTTGGCAAGTTAAAAGATTCAAGAGTTTTTTTAGCTTGATCGACTTTGTATTCGCCGATGCTATCCATGCCATATAATACTTGACGGTTTAAATTAGAAAGCTCAACCTTATCATAATCCACCAAATATATTTTTTTTTACACCAACCCTTTGTAACTCCAACGCCTGATGGGTTCCAAGACCTCCAGTTCCACAAATAAACAACAGCTTGTTTTAACTTTAGAGCCTCTTCTTCTGTGAACAACATTTTTTGTCTTTCCACGTAATCCATATCCTCCTCCAGAAGGTGGAAAAATTGTTATTTCATCTTTATTTTCTACCAACGTATCGAGTCCTTGTAAATGGCAAATATTTCTTCCATTTAATAATATAATCGTACCGCTTTTAAGTTCTCCATCTTTTAGTAGTTTTCTATTAAAATAATTAGCGAATTCTTGATCCAATAATTTTATTATTTCTTTAACGGATTTCGATCCTGATAATTGGTAATCGACTTCATCCTTTTTCAAGTCAAACTTTATAAGCGAAAAGAATTTTATTTTCAAATCTTTTCACCCCTTTCATTGTTAAATTTACGAAAAATTCAACATCAAAAAATGATATTTTTAGCGGTGAAAATATTTACAACAATTTCTTCATCAGCTAGTTGAAGCTTGTCTGTAATATTATATCTCGTTATTCCTTTTGAAGAGTAAGAAATATAGAGATATCCATCATTACAATCCATACTTAAAATTGGAAGATCTGAATTAATCGTTCTATTCAAACCAAAATTTGACACTTCAACAATAGTCAAATGAGAGCCTACAGAATAAAATATATATTTTTCATTCAGCATAATTATATCGGGAGAATAATCAAAACTAAAATAATCGATAATGTTAAAATTAAAGTCTGTTCGAAAGACTCCTTTTTCCGTTAAAAGGATAAATCCATCAGAAGTGGAAAGAATTTGATCAATATAATCTTTGGAATAAAATTTAAAGCTACTTTTTCCAGTCAAAAAGTTAAACTCTGTTATCTTATCTCCCACCGCTATATACGCAAGGTTATCAATAACTTCTATATCTTGAGCCATTCCTATAAACACCTTTGTTCCATCAAAGAAAGAGTATATATTCTCTTGGGCAATAACGAATATACCTTCTTGTGTTTCTTTTATACCTATGATGTTTTCAGGAAAACTTTTGGTGGTTGTATTCTTGGCATCATAAAAATTGACTATATTTCCACTGAGTTCGTAAAAGCCTTTCTTGCTTTTTATCAAACTTCCAGTATATCTTTTCTCCCATAATTTCTCTTTTTGTTTATCTAGATAAACTATCTTTCCTCCCTCATCAATTAACACCCCTGACTCTAATACAACAAAATCATCAATAGAGCCAACTGTATTAATATACTTAAGTAATTTTTTAGTATTTAGGTCATAAATATACAGACCATCTTCGTTATTTGTTAAGTATATATACCCATCATTTACCAAAATATTTGGTCTAAAAAATTGCCCGGTGATAATTTCTTGAGTTTCTAATGATTTCAAATTTCTTTTATATATACCATTATTAGTAGAAAAGTACAGGGAATCATCCAGTAATTGTATAGAATAAGCTTCGTAGTTCCATATACACAATGGTTTCAAATCATATTTTGGAGTATTGATCAAATCTTTCATTTTAAATATATGTATACCCAATAAATCATCATTCAACATAAAAAAATCATTATTATAACTAATCATTCTAGGTGATATCAACTGATCATAAAAGTTAAGCTCTTCAAGAGTTTGATTTTCGTTGATTTGATAGACCTTCATTCCTAAACCTGGACCAATTATAAATAAATACTTTTCAAACATTTCAACTTGGGTTACCATACCTGGTAAACGAATATGCTCTTTTAATCTTATATATACTTTATCTTTCAGATCAAAGCTTATCAAGCCATTTTCACCATCAGCAACAAATAATAATTCTCCATTCGTCGTAACAGATAAAGAATCCCCAAAAGTGGAGTAAGAATTTAATAAGGCAACTCTTTGCGGATCCGAAAAATCATAAATTTTCAATCCCCCTCTATCAACAAGATAAAGATAATCTCCATAAATTTGAGCATCGTTAACATAACTACCAGTCGTGACTGTAGCAATTATTTCTTTCTTTCCACCATCAAAAACATAAAATCCTTCATAACCTGCTACTATTACTCCATGTTTTGCATCTACTACTGAGGTAAGAATTTGCTCTTGAGCAAATGAATTAGTGACATCTTTCCCTTGAGTAGTAGTTCCCTGAACCGCTCTTTCTTTTGCAATCCTGATGTAAAATATTACAATTGAAAGCATTATCAAAATCAAAACAATTAAGATAGCTAAAACAGTATAATTCTTACTGATTTTGTGCACGGGTTACACCCCAATGTAATAAAATTTTGAATAATTATAATTATAATTAAAATTATAACATATTTCTTTTTTTACACTTCTATTTAGCATAGAAACAACTTTTATTCTAAATACTTTTATGATATAATCTTTTAAAACTTACTGAATTAAAATTAAACATTTTTAGAAATAAAATTTTAATTTTAAAAAGGGGGAGTAAAAATGCCATCTGAGTTAAAAATAGTCACATTCAACATTGGTAAAGAAAGGTTTGGTCTCGATATTATGAATGTGGATGCCGTAATTGAGTATCAAGAGACCACTAAATTACCAAATGCCTCTGACTATTTTGAAGGTGTAATAAATTATCGAAATGAAGAAGTTTTACCTATCATCAATCTGAGAAGAAAATTTAAATTGCCCGACTTTGAAGACAAATCTCTTGCCAAAGTAATAGTGTTGAAAATCGATCAAAGACGTGTTGGAATAATGGTTGACGATGTGAAAAACGTTAGAAGTATCGACCCAAATTTAATAAACGAAAAACCTAATATAGGTGGAATGCGTGGAGCTGATTTCATAAGTGGAATAGCTCGTTTAGAAGATGGTATGTTAGTAATATTAGATATAGATAAACTGTTAACTGAAGAAGAAAAGATTGCTATAGACGAAGTTATAAGCAATTAGAGTTGTTTCTATAAAGCAAACAAAAAGTGGCGATATATTTATTTTATATTACGCCACTTTTTTATGAAAAATTCATTCTTCATCCGCAGAGGTTGGAATGACACAAATAAATTCTAGCTCTTCATCCCCTGCGTTCTTTAATTGGTGCTCTATACCTCCGGGAACGAAAATAAAACTTCCAGCTTCTACTATATTATATTTTTCTCCATCATAAACCTCTGCTTTACCTTTAACTATAAATATTTCATGTTCCCATCTATGAGAATGCCGTGGAGAATACCCACCTGGTTTAACGGTAAATAACCTCATAACAAAATTAGGAGCTCCATAGTTACTTTTCCCTATTAATATCCTTTTTTCAACATCTTTAGTCATTTCATTATTTATTATTAAAGGTTTAACTTCCTTTGCTTTACCTATTATTGCTCTTTTTTGGTCCATATTCAATTTTCTCCTCCCTAATGCCTAAGTATTTTGTTTTTTATCTTTTTTTACTAGTTTTGGGATAGTGGTTTTTATTTTTCCCAACCTGTTAACATCGCTTTCCAATGCGGCTTTATTCTGCTTTACGATTTCTTCATACATTTCTTCACGATAAATTTTTATATCTTTAGGTGCCTCAAAACCGATTTTTATACTTCCATTATTTTGTTCAAGCATAATAAGCTTTATTTTTCTATTTCCTGCTTGTATTACGATGGATTGGCCTATTTTTCTAGATAATATCAACAAATCTATTCACCATCTTTTTGAGCAGATAGTATAACCTTACTTCTTTCCAATTCTTCCTTCAAAAGATGTCTAATTTTGTATTCATCGCTTTCAATTAAACATTGTACACCTTTATGATTTTTTTGCGAAATAATAATTGGGGCAGCTAAATTTATAGTTATTTCATCTTCTTTTTCTGGTATAGTTAATATACTTAATATTATAGCTTCTTCTGGCTTATCTAATTCCAAGTATTCTGTTAAATCTTGGGGAAGGGTAAACTGATAATCGTTTCTTATAAGCTGAGGAAAAGTAACTGGAAAAGCTACATTTTTTTCTTCTAGTGAAGCTAACCACATGATGGGATAAGTATCTTCAGGTTCTAGTAAAACAAACTGTTTAAGATCTTCAAAGCCAGGAATCCCATACTCAAAAATTATCGTTCTCTCAGTATCTATTTTAACACTTCCTAACTTCGTTTCATACTCTTTTATCATTTTTTTGGAAAACCTCCTTATAGAAAATCTGCCAAAGTTGGAGGAATAATATTACCAGCTGCTTTTAAAGCAGCTTGTAAGACATTTTGCTGAGTTGCCAATTCCATTATAACTTGTGCGATATCAGCGTCAGCTTCATTGGATAAAAATTCTGTTGAAAAAGTATTAAAGACCTCCATTCTATTTGAAGTCATTTCTAAAACTCGTTGAGTAGCACCAACTTCAGCTAAATTCTTTAACGATTTACCTTGTATTTCTTCGATATTTCCTAACTCATTTTGAATTGAAGTATTATCTCCCGATTGTATGGCATCTGACAATCTTTTGACTATACCAAAAACAGAGGCACCACTATCAGTTACAAAAACATCATAAACTGTTTTACCGTATTCTATATCTTGTCCTCCAATGGATATCTTTTGCCTAATATTTGCTTGTGGAGGTACTATTATTTTAAAATTACCTTCGCCATCTATTTCCACGACTTTTTGATTGTTTTTGGCTCCTCCAAACACATAGTTTCCAGAAATTTCTGTATTTGCTATAGAAACTAGTTGTTCATTTATCTTGTTGAGTTCTTCTGTTATAGCGACTCTATCATCGTCACTTAATGTATCGTTTGCCCCTCTAACAGCAAGCTCTTTAATTCTAAGATATATTGAGCTCACTTCCTGTAATGCTGTATCATACATATTCACATAATTTTGGGCTGTTTCCACATTAGTTTTGTAACGTTCAACTTTTCTCAAACGACTATCTAAATTTGAAATTCTTGTAGCAACAGATGCATTATCTGATGGGTATCGAACTTTCTTTCCAGAAGTTAATTGAGAATTTAAATCACTATATTTCCTTAAAACATTTTGGATATCGATAAGTGTTCTACTACTTAAAAGATTCTCAGTGATTCTCATGTTTTTCCCTCCTCACCGATCAAACAAGTACTGTATGGCATATTATCGTACACCTAAGTTGTTAATAACCGTCTCCATCATTTGATTTACCGCTGTAATAACTCTGGCAGAAGCATTAAAAGCCTGCTGATACTTGACAAGGTTAGTCATCTCTTCATCGATAGAAACCCCCATCACTCTTTCTTTTTCAAGACTGATTTCACTATTCAACATTTCACTGTTTAGCCTCATTTTATCAGCGGTTTCACCCTTAACTCCTATATCGGTAACAATATTTCCCAAAAAGTTTGAAAAACCAACCCTTCCATTATCTAATACAGAATCACTATACAATTTTGATATCTCATCCCATACACTAACGTTTCCCGCCCCGGTTGGAGAATAATTAGTATCATAATAATAACCCAAGTCGGTTGCAAGTAAAGATGGATTCTCTTTTAAATTAGACGATACAGAAATTTGATTGACTATCCCTAACCCTTGATCTATTCTCAAAAGATCCGCCTTAGAAAACTTTTCATCTATTTGTTCTGGACTTGTATCTTGAGATATCAGAGTAACTATATTATTAGAACCATCTTCAATAAATCCTAATGCATTGAACAATTTCTCAGGACCCTTTATAGTAACGTTCTTTAAGTCAAAATTGATTAAATTTCCAGCTCTCAAAACAAATGAACCATGTGGAGTAACAGAAGCGGTAACCCCGGTGTTTGTTGCGTTGATTTTGTCAGCCAAATCATAAATAGTGTCTTTAAGAGGGTTGATCTCTATTTTTCTTCCATTTATACTCATTTCTATTATTTTATTTGAACCTAATAAATTATTCAAAGTAGGTTGGGATGTATCTAAGGCATCCAGTGTAACTTTTTGTGCTTCCATTTGTGAAAGAGAACCGTCTACGTCATTTAAAACGATGGTATCCAAGTCTGCATTTGGAATTTCCGTGGTGGGAAGTATGTATATAAATCCATCAATTTCTTCTGCTTTCAAGTAACCTCCAGAATCACTGTTTATATTTAATACTAATTCAGTAGCATCGGAAAACTCTATAGTATAAGTCTCACCGGACATTTCAAATTCAAGTTTACCAGGTATAACTTTTGCAGAATCTATTTTGTATGCCTCAATTTCTTTAGTAGGGAAACCGTATTCCTTAAGAAAATTTCCTTTTATATCAACTAGTAATTTATCTTGAAAACCAGAAGGATCATCAAAATAAATAGCTTTATTTGTTGAATCATATTTTATTAAGGTATTATCGGCATATTTAGAAGGAGAAGTTGCATAATAATCTACTGAGTAAATATCGAAATTATTTAAATCAATCGAAGGATCAGTATAATAAATTCTATGACTCGTGACGTATTGATTTGTGTCTGGATGAAATACGTCTGAATTTCCTGCTATCCTGAAAAGTCTTGAATCTTCAAAACCTCTTTGGGTACTTATATCACTGAAAAAGTTGGCTCCTGTTATAGTTCCTGTTGAATCCCACCCCTCCTTATAAATAAGATTAGTTGTATCAACTAAATACAAACCAAACTCATCGAGTTGTCGTTGATAAGAAGGGATGATTTCATCTCTCAATTCAAAAAGGGCTGACATTTTCCCATCGTTAAAAGTCAGTGGATTATTACCTACATAGGCGTAATATTCATCTTTTGTTCCTTCAATGGTTAAAGATTTTATCTCTTGATAACTACTTCCATTTAAAACTACTTTATCCCCCATACTCAAAGAAATTTGACCATTTGAATGACTTGTTATTCTTATATTGGAAAGTTCTGAGAGTTTATCCAACAATCTATCCCTTTCATCAAGCAAATCATTAGGAGAACCACTTATTGAGCTCGATGTTAATATCTTTTGATTTAAATCGGCAATCCTTTTCAAATAACCGTTTATTTCGCCTATTCTGATTTTTATTTCACTGTTTATATCACTTTTTAATTCTTCTAACCTATAGTTAATATCCTTCATAGTGTTTACTAACTCTTCTGCTCGAGATACAACCTGAGTTTTAGCAGCTTCGTTTGATGGATCAGTTTTCAACTCCTCGATTGATGCCCAGAAAGAATCATACATATTTCTCAAACCTGTTTCACCGGGCTCGCCAAATAATTGCTCAATATAATGCACATTAGAATATATATTTTCCCAATAATTCAAACGAGAAGAAGTTTCCCGAAATTGCAAATCTAAAAATTCGTCCCTCACTCGTTGAATATCGCTTACCGTAGAACCAGTTCCAAAAGATAAAGCTGCCCCTCCACTTCCGATCGTTGTTAAATTAATAGGGTTGGTAGTCACAATAACAGGACTCTGCCTGGAAAAGCCCTGAGTATTAGAATTAGAAATATTATGGGCAACAACGCTCATTGCGATTTTATTTGTATAAACCCCTAGCAAACCAGTGTTCAATAGGCCATTCAAAGTCATTGCGCACACGCTAACCCCTCCAACTTCTTGAAGTCAAATCTTTGTTCATTCTACTACCCTTTTGAGAGTAAGTTTTGCTGTTTGTAATCGATTCAGGATTCAAAATTTGATAAATAAAATTGTTCAGATTAGATTGAAATGAAATAATGTTGCTTAAAAGATCGATTTCACCTACTAATTCCTTTAAATTTTTAACAAGCTCTGAAAAAAGAAGGGCGATTTCATAGTCCCTCTTTGAAAAATAATTAATAATCGATTCTAATTTGTTCTCTATATTTTCTTCTAAACATAGGGTAGATATTAACTGTGCTCTTAAGTTCTCTACTTTTTTAAAGTTACTCGATAATTTTTCAATCGTCAAAAGGGTTGAATTAATCTCTTCGACCGATACTTTTTTTACTAAGCCTTCTCTTAGGTTATAAAAAGAGTTTTTTAACTCTATTAAACTGGCGTTCTCTTCATTTAATACATTTTTTATCGCTTCTAAATTATTAATGACGGTCACCCACTTTACTCAAACATTTTATTTACAATTTGGTCTACATTGATATTGTAAGAGCCGTTTTCAATAGATTCCTTCAGTTTCGATACAAGCTCTCGCCGAATTTCTGGTATCTTATTTGATAGTTCTATATACTTCTTTGATTCTCCTGTAATCTTATTAGCACTTTCTAGGCTTTTTGATTTTATCTGCCTCTTGAAAAAATCCTTATCAAGCTTTTTTTGATTTATTTTATCTAAATTCTTACCGCCAGCAGGATTGATATTGTTGATATCCATAATTTAGTCCCTCCTTTCAACAATTTGAACTCCATATTTATTATCGTCCACAATTATTATAACATTAGAATTTTGAAGCAAAATTATTATTTTCCAAAAACTTTTATACCTTGATAGCAATAATAAAGAAATATATACTTAAAAATTGCATTTAATTTTTTACTTGACTTTTCTACTTTTTCGATATATAATTTTTTTAGACAAACCTAAAAAATAGATATTTCAAAAATAAAAAATTATCAAATAGGAGGTAGGTAAATATGGAAGGAAGAATTCCTTTAATTGGAGAAAAGTTTCCTGAGATGAAAGTATTAACAACGGACGGTGTAAAAGAACTACCGAAAGATTACAAAGGAAAATGGTTGGTACTCTTCAGCCATCCAGGGGATTTTACACCCGTATGTACAACAGAATTTGTTGAATTTGCAAAAAAGCATGAAGATTTCAAAAAGATAAACACTGAACTTTTAGGGCTTTCAGTTGATGCTGTTTATTCACACATCAAATGGATGGAATGGATCAAAGATAACCTTGGTGTGGAAATTACTTTCCCAATAATAGCTGATACAATGGGAAGGGTAGCCTCAAGATTGGGAATGGTAGACCCAGAAAAAGGTTCTGCAACTGTTAGAGCGGTTTTCATTTTAGATCCTGAAGGAACTATTAGACTAATCATGTACTATCCTTCAGAAGTAGGAAGATACATCAATGAAATATACAGAGCTGTAAGGGCTCTACAATTGTCAGACAAAAACAAGGTAGTAACCCCAGCCAATTGGCCTGACAACTCAATACTTGGAAGTAAGGTAATAATTCCACCAGCATCAACTTATGCTGAAGCAATGAAGAGAAAAACATCAGCCGAAGAAGGATACGATTGGTGGCTAAAGATTAAGGAAGTTAAAGAATAACATTAACCCCAGCAAGTAGGAAGTTGAGAAGTTATTATCTGCTTCCTACTTTTTTATGATACAATTATGAATATAAATCGAATAAAATTAGACACTTTCCAGGGGAGGCATATTGAAGATTGCGTAAAGATAGGATAGAAAAACTTCTCAATAAGATGGTAAAAAATAATTTTCATCAAGCAATAATATCCTCACCACCTTCTCTTTACTATTTTTTACAAGAGTGGTTTGAACCCGGAGAAAGGTTGTTGGCATTATATGTAAATACTTCTGGCGAGGTTAAGTTGCTAGTCAATGAATTGTTCACGGTAAATACCGTTGATGAAGTAAATTTGATTAAATATTCTGATTCTGAAGATCCTATTAAGATGTTATCTTCTCTCATTGAAAAAGATAAACCATTAGGTATAGATGAAAGATGGGATGCTGGCTTTCTTTTGGATTTAATGGAAAATACTAAAGATTTATCCTTAAAACATCTTTCCCCAATAATCAGTGAATTAAGGATGGTAAAAGAAGCTGAAGAAATATCGTTAATGAGGTCCTCCTCTTTATTAAATGACACTGCTATGGAAAAGGTTATAGATCTTGTATCGGAGATGCTTCCAGAAAAATACTTAGCCAAAGCCATCAAAAATATCTTCGAAAAAGAAGGGGCCGATGGTGTTTCTTTTGAGCCTATAGTTGGATACGGCCAGAATACTTCTAATCCTCATCATATGCCCACTAATGCAAAGTTAAAAGATGGGGATGTTGTATTGATAGATATGGGTTGCATAAAAAATCATTATTGTTCAGATATGACAAGGACCGTCTTTTTTGGCAAACCTATTGAACCCATCAAAAACATCTATCAAATAGTATTAGAAGCCAATTTGAAAGCTATTGAAAAAATAAAGCCTGGTCTTAAGGCTTCTGAGATTGATTCCACTACGCGTAGTTATATAGAAAGCAAAGGATATGGCAAGTACTTCACCCATCGAACTGGACATGGTGTAGGGATAGAGGTTCATGAAAAACCTTACATATCTTCAAATAGCGAAGAAATTCTAATACCTGGTATGATCTTTTCAATAGAACCAGGAGTTTATTTACCAGGTGTTGGCGGGGTAAGGATAGAAGACCTGGTTTTGGTGACTGATGATGGTTGTGAAGTATTAAACAAGTATCCAAAAGATTTTTTGGTAATTTAATTACTTCCTATGCTTTGGATCAATTCTTCATAACTTATAGAGTAGGAGTCTTCTTACATCTATTTAAATAAAACCCTCCTCTTTATGCCGCACTCCCCCAGAAGATTATGGAAGAACTTCGTTAATCTCATTTTAATTTTCTTTCACACTAATTAACCCTAAAAGTATGGTATAATAAAAGTATAGATACTTTAATCATTTTGTGATGGGAGGTGGATGAATGTATAAAGATATGACTTTTGAGGAAATTTTAAATAAAATTTCATCCACAGATCCAGCTTCTGCTGGAGAAACTGTAACAGCTTTAGTAGGCGCTTTAGCGTCTGCACTGGGTTACATGGTGGCAAATTATACAATCTCCAATGGAAATGACAAAGATTATGAAAATACTCTAGAAGTAGCCTTAGAAAATCTTATAGATATCAAAGAAAAATTAATGGAATACGCCGAGGAAGCTTCTAAATATGCAGAAAGAATCAAGAATGTCAAGGAAGGAAAAGATAAGGACAATTTTTTAACAGCTGCCGCTTTTTTTTCTTTCAACGTAGCTAAATCTTGTTATAACATCCTAAAAAATTGCTTTACCCTTTACAAATATGGTAGCCCCGTCTTAAAACCCGAATCAAAAATTACTTGTTATTTAGCTTGGGCCGCTTTGAATTCGGCTATTATTTCTGTTGAAGCTAATTTAGAAAAAATAAAAGAGGCAGAAGTAAGAAAAAACCTTTTAAATGATATAATAGAGTTTAAAAATGAAGCAGATTCCTTGCTAAAAGAGTTGAAGGAGGAAATAAAAGGTTAATGGATGATTCGCCTATAAAATTCGAATTAATTCATACTGACAAATACACCGGGGCTAGGCGAGGACGTATTATCACAAAACACGGCACCATTGAAACACCGGTTTTTATGCCAGTTGGTACGAATGCAACGGTAAAAACTCTTACAAACTCATTATTAAATGATATCAATAGTGAGATAATATTAGCCAATGCTTTTCATCTTTACTTAAGACCCGGGTTAGAAATTCTTGAGCATTTTAAAGGTCTTCATAACTTCATGAACTGGGAAAAACCAATTTTGACAGATAGCGGAGGGTTTCAGGTATTTTCCTTACCAAATACTAAATTAACTGATGAAAAAGTAATTTTCAAATCTCCGCTGGATGGTTCTCAAATAGAGTTAACACCAGAAAAATCTCTGGATATACAAAAAGTAATTGGGTCGGACATTGCAATGGTTCTAGATGTATGTATAAACTCCTTATCTGGTTACGATGCTGTAAAAGATAGCGTGCAAAAAACTTTTAATTGGGCTTTAAGATCCAAACGATATCATAATAATAATCATAATAATGGGCAGGCATTATTCGGTATAGTTCAGGGAGGACTCTTTGAAGATTTAAGAGAACTCAGTTTATCCCAGATAACCTCTTTGGATTTTGACGGTTATGCATTGGGTGGATTAGCCGTAGGAGAAAAATACCAAGATTCTGAAAAGATTTTAAAAGCTTTTGGCAATAAATTGCCCGAAAACAAACCAAGGTACATAATGGGAATAGGTTCTCCCACGATGATGTTTCTATCTGTGGAAAACGGTATGGATATGTTCGATTGCGTCTTACCAACAAGAATGGGAAGGCACGGAACGGCACTAACATGGAAAGGAAAACTCAACTTAAAATCCTCACAGGTTAAATTTGACCAAAAACCTATTGATGAAGAATGCGATTGTTATACTTGTAAAAATCACTCTCGTGGTTATATACACCATCTTTTCAAAAAAGATGAGGTACTCGGGAAAGTCCTTTTAAGCATTCATAATTTGCGATTCAACATATCGCTGGTAGAGAAAATGAGAGAAGCTATAGAAAATGACAATTTTAAATTTCTTAAAGACGAATTCTTTAAAAGTTCTACATATTCTTTAACTAATTAAAAATTAAAACACCAAAAAGGAGGGATCCCCCGTGAAATCGTTTATAAAGTACTACAATGAAATCAAGCCATCTTACCAGAACAAATTAGACCTCACTAAAAAATTTCAAGAGATCCCCGATCTCTTTTCAGAAAGTGTAAGTAAGTTACTAGAAAACATTTACGGAGAAGATAAAGTAGATAGAAAACTTATAGAAAGTTATATAGGATTTGTTCCAGATAAAGAGCCTTATTTTAAATTAAAAAAAGAACTGATAAATTTTTTAGGTGAAGATTGGACTGATAGTGATCTTCCAAGTATTTTAGAAAAAATGGCTAAAGCTGCCTATGCCAGATATAAACATATAATTGAAGATCATGATAGAACTGAAACATTTAGAATGGAATGAAAAATAGAGTTAACCAAAACTTGTCAAACCTGGGGCAGCCTCCCCAGGTTTATATGTTATAAATAAAAAGAGAAAGGTAGTCAAATGGTTGATAAAAAATATAAAGATATAAAAAAAATAAAAAATGTGTTTTGGAAAGTTTTGTTCTTTTTATATATAGTTTTTATTATATACCTTTCTATTTCTAAACCTATAATAAATTATATTAATTTCAAAGGGGAAGACAAAATAGTTCATTTTATCTCATACTTTTTGGGAGCCGATTTGTTCTTTATGGCATTCTTCAAAAAAAGTAAAAGAACTTATTTCATACTTTTTTTGATTTTTTTCCTTTTAGTTCCCGTATTAACTGAATATGCTCAAAAATTCAGTATTTATCATACATATAGCAATTTAGATATGGTTGCAAGTTATTTAGGAGCAGTTTGTGGTTTTATTTTTTTTGGTTTCAAATATAAAGCTTTCAATTAATTTGTTTAGATGTAGAGAAAAATGAAGAGGTGCGTTTCTTTTGAAAGAAGTAAAATATGCTATAGTTTACCTGAATATTGATCCCAATTATGCAAAGTTGAATAATCTTCCTGTAAAATTACCTATTTTAGCGGAAGATTTTCAAAAAGTAAGAAAAACCAATAAAATACCTTTGGATGTAATTATTAGAGGTTTAGAAGCTCAAATTGATATAGATAAAAACAACCGATATTACTTATCTTACTTGGTTTATTATTATTATGAAGCTTTTAAAAAATCCCTCAACGATACAGATTTTGAAAAAGCGAAGGAATTTTTAGATAAGGCAGGTAAAATTTATCCTGATTATAGATTGCATTTTTATACTGGATTATACTACAAAAAATTAGGAAATCTTGAACTCGCAGAATTACATTTAAAACAATCAATAAAAGAAAAGCCAAATTTTGCATATGGTTATTATGAACTTGGTAACCTCATGTATGAAAGAAACATCTATGATGAGGCGATAGAATATTACTCTAAATCTGTCGAACTTGAAAAGGACTTTACGTTAGGGTTTCTGAAAATGGCGGATGTATACATGGAAAATGGCAGATTCGAAGAAGCTATACCACTTCTACAAAAATGCATAGAGATCGATAAAAA
This sequence comes from Petrotoga sp. SL27, assembly GCF_002924605.1. NCBI lineage: Bacteria > Thermotogati > Thermotogota > Thermotogae > Petrotogales > Petrotogaceae > Petrotoga > Petrotoga sp. SL27. The sequence continues at coordinate 157,471 of NZ_JAIP01000004.1, forward strand.
ATTTGTTCCTGCCTATGAAAGATTGGGTGTTGCTTTGAATATACATCAACGCTATAAAGATGCACACAAAGTCCACCAAAAAGCCTTAGAAATAGATAGCGATAGATATGAAATTTATTATAACGATGCTCATTCATTGGCTAGATTAGGAAACCACAATGAGGCAATAAAAGCCTTAGAAAAAGCCGCTTCCTTGAATGAAACAGATTATATACTTCACGAATTAGCTTTGGAATATAAAAACATGGGAAGATACTTACAAGCAATTGAAACAGAGGAAAAAGCTTTAAAATCAGCTTCAGAAGAAAATAAAGACCTTATTGTTTTAACTTTATTAAAACTCTATGTAATAATAGAAAATGAAGAACAAGTGGAAAAATATTTTGAAATTTTAAATTTGAATCCTGACTTTCACGCAGTTGCTGTTAATTTCAAAGTATTGTTCGAATTATCTCAAGGTAGAGTTGAAAGAGTGAAAGAAATATTGTTAAAAGAACCCATATCAAATTTTACCCTACTATTAGATAAATTAGACAGGTTAGATCTTTACGTTTCCAAACTGGAAGAATTTGCAGACAAAAATATTTCCGATTCAATATTTGAAAGTATAGACGAATTGGGAAATATCGACCCTTTTTCTTTGTCGGAACGTCTAGCAACCAACGGAATAAAGCGCCCTTTCGTTAGCTGGTTGAAAGAGAGCTCGATAGAACCAAAGTTATATCCAGATGGTGTTGAATTACTCACGAACAGTCTACTTCTTTCTGGCTTTAATTACGGCCTATCGGAAAGAGTAGCAACAGCTATATCACAGTTTCTTTGGAAAGATGGAGATGGGTTAGCTTTCGGTAGATTACTTTTAAGATTCTACCAAGATAGAATCTTAGGAGAATCCTTATCTTTAGAACCTTTTATTCAAGAAAATGTAGAAGAAATCAAAGACATGTCTTTTACTTTTGCTCAAATATTTGCTAATTTCGAAGAACATTTGATGGATTTTGACTCGATAGTAGAGTTTAAAATAAATAATTTTAAAGATGCTTTAAAAGTTTTTTTGTCCATGTTTAGAATACAAAGTATGGCTGAAGAAATAACTTCAGTCAAATTCAAAGATCATAACACAAAAATTTTATCTTTATTCATAAATAATATTAACTCGATTTCTAACTCTTTTTTGCAGTAAATTTCCTACCAAAAATAACTTTTTAGAGGTGCTGCCATGAAAAATTATTCGTTAATATTTCTTGTAATTTTATTTTCCGCTATTTCTTTTGCTTTGAATATAAATATTCTCTCTCCACAAGAGGATGCCCAAAACGTAGACATAAGAACTTCTTTTAGATGGCAAACCATAGATGCGGAAGAAAAAGAGCTCAGATATAGAATATACATATCTGAAGATCAAGATATAGATGAAAAAGATTTGAAATTGGAAAATATTTTTTCAAACTTTTATACCGGAGACGTCTTAAAGCCTGAAACAACTTATTACTGGAAAGTAGAAGGAGTTGATCAGGATGGAAACGTGTACTTCAGCAAAACGGCTAAATTTACCACAAGAAGTTTGCGTCCTGGAGATGCATATATTATCATATTTGAAGAGTTTGATAAAATTCTTCCTTTAAAGGATAACTTCCTCGGCATATCTAAAAACAAGGTTGAATTAATGAATACCAATAAAGTTATAGTTAAAACGGTTGATTTTGAACAAAATATTGAAAATGGATTTTTGACAAGTGAAACTGTTTTTCTAGTAACCCATAGTGGAACTTATATCTTCAACTATTCTTTAGAAAAAAAGGCACAATTGAACGTCAGGATTAAAGGTTTAGCAGGAGAAAATATATTTTACAGTAATGATGAAATCTTTTCTATAAACAATGATTTTCAAATACAAAAACAAATTGATTTCAACAACATTCAAAAAGCCTTAGTAAAAGAAGGTTATATCTATCTATTAATCGAGAATAATTTTATTAAATTGAATAGTAATTTTGAAACTGTTGAAAGTTTCAATTTTAACGACAAAACTTTCGATTTTGACTATCTTGAAATTCAAAATATGACTTTATTCCCTATATTGACTAATAATAATATTACACTCTTAGACACTAACCTGCAAAAAATATCGCAACTTGACTTTCAAATAGAAACTCAAAGATATCAAAGAAAAATATACACTTATTACGACAAAGTAGTTTTATTATCCGGTTCAAAAAATCTTCACTTTTATGATTCTGAATTAAATTTGATCAATACTTTTACCTATGATGAAAATTTCAATTATTTTGTTCCTGTTAACAAAGATAGATTCATATTAGTAGGAGAAAGTATTAAGTCCTTCGATTTGAAAGGAAGTTTAGTTTGGAATTACTCCACAATCAATAAATTCCAAATAATTGATGAACCCTTAGTATATGACAAAGGTTTATTGGTAGGGGTAAAAGACTTTCTAACTCGATTTTTAATACTTTACGATGATTTCGATTCTGAATATTATTTCACGAGATACATTAAGGAGAAAATGCCTTTAACCCAAACGATCGAAGAAGAAGAAGAAGAAGAGGAGGAGGAGGAGGAGGAGAAGGAAGAAATAGCGACACATCCATCAACAATAACCATCCAAGCCACGCCAATTACATCTGAGGCAACGGAGATAACGCCAGAACCCACTCAAACCATAACACCAGAACCAGTAGAAGAAGCTATTACAGAACCTTCTACTCCTGTAACTATAACCGTTGAACCTACTCCACTAACGTCACAGGCAACGGAGATAACACCAGAACCCACTCAAACCATAATACCAGTGCCAATAGAAGAGGCTATTACAGAACCCTCTACTCCTATAGATATACCCGTTGAACCTACTTCACTAACGTCTGAGGCGACAGAACTAACCAAAATATTCTTTAAAGATTTCGATGAATACATCTATGGAAGTTTGTACGATGGAGAAAACTTTTACCTTTACGGCTATGAAGGCAAAGCAGAAAATTGGGATGCAAAAACATGGAAAATTGACCCATATGGAAATATTTTAAACGAAAAGTCGTTACATGCAAATAATACAGACTTTTTTAGAGATGCCATACTCACTAAAGATTCTACCGATAACACTAAGAATATAATCTACGTTGGCGATACCCTCTCTTACGGCTTAAACGGTAATGTTTACATTGTTTCTATAAGTGAAGATGGTAGCGTTAATTATCAGATAGATTATGGAGATATCGGTAGAGATAGCGGTATAAGTATTAAAAACATAGACGAAGATAGTTACGCAGTAACGGGAAATTTGTTCATTAACAAAAAATTATCAGATATTTTCGTTTCAAAGTATTTAAACGACGGAACGAGAATCTGGACCAACAACTTTGGTGGCAACGACGTAGAAATTGCTTTAGATATTAAAAACTCTCAAGATCAAGGTTTTATGGTCTTTGGTGCCACAAGATCTTTTGGTGTAGGTGGTTTTGATGTATACGTTTTAAAAATTGACTACTATGGAAATATGAAATGGTCAAACGTATACGGGGATTCCAACGACAACATTCCCGTAGGGGTTATCAAAGAGGGTAGAAAACACTATGTATTATTTGAAACTTCATCAACACCTATGAGTTACGGAATTTTAGAGGTAGACGAATTAAATGGATTTGGAGATTCTTTTGAATTTTCATTAGAAGGGTCGAACAAATTTTTAGGCTTTACTAAAATAGATGAAAAATACCTAGCATATGGTTATAGTATAGAAAATGGGAAAAAAGTCGGAATAATTTACGAAATAAATTTAGAAGAAGAAAAAGTCGAAAAATTAAACACGTACACACTCGATTCTGATTTTGAGATAATTAGTATATCAAAGCCCGAAAATCAAAACTCTATCTATATCTTTGGAAACACAACCATCAATGGTATCAACAATATCGTATTAATTATGGATATATTATAATTTTTCCCGTGTTGTTTATTCAAAGGTGCTGATTAATATGAAAATATTAGAACCGGTTTTTAAGCCTCTCTTAATAAAACCATATCATCAATATAGAGAAAAGTTACTTAATTCTATGATCAATAATAAAAGTAAAAATTACATTATAATAAAAGCTCCTTCGGGATATGGTAAGAGCATTACTTTTAGTATGTATTTTAATACATTGAATGAACAAAAAGTATGGATTAGCTGCCCACAGAATTATTTTGATTTTGACACGTTCCTCAATCATCTAATCTATATATTGTTCAAAACAATAAATCTGAAAATATTTGAAGATGATTCACAAAATACTATTTCTTTTTTTACTGAAGAAGAAAAGGTTGTTGAACTATTAAACGGTTTTTCAAGTTATACGAAAGAAATATTTATATTTGTTGATTCCTTCGAAAATGTTGTTTTTGAAGGGAAAAATGAAAATCTTCTTAAATTGTTATTAAATTTCATACCCCAAAACGTTCATTTTCTTTTTACTACTAACCAAGAATTTCCGATTCATTTAACAAAATTTGCTATGGATAATAATGTTTACACTATTCAAGAAGATGAACTAAAATTTTCTTTTGATGAATTTAAAAATTATATCAGCACAAAAAAAATTAACTTATCAGAAGAAAAGTTGTTAGAGTTATACCAATTAACCGATGGAATACCAACCTATATTAATATTTTAACCACATACATAGAGACAACAGACCTAAAAAACTTTGATGAGCTTATAGATTCAGCAAAAAGAATAGATGAATATATAAACTTATTAACTGAAGTCTTATCAGAAGATTTAAGAGAGTATTTGAAAGTTTTCAGTTTAATGACTGAAATAGAACCAAAGATTTGTAAAGCATATTTCAACCTCAAAAACGATAAAAAAGTTCACGAGTCTTTTGAAAAGTTGTACGATTTAAACATGTTAGAAAAAAAGGATCCGCATTATTACTATATGAACGAAATATTCCGTCGAACGATCTCTAAAGGCATTGGAGAAAGAGAAAAAAACGAGATATGCCAGACGCTTTTTAGCATATATGAAAAAGAGCACGATTACCATGGGCAATTTCATTGCTTACTGAATATGAAAGATTTAAAAAAAGCCTATAACTTCTTTCTCAATCATTCTGAGTTATTGATAAAAGATTTTTCAATCATAAAAAAATGGTTAGATTCAGTACCTACCTCTTTTTTCACCAATAACATTGAATTGTACTATTATCGTGGTGTTATAGAAGAGAAATATTCCATGTTTGATGAAGCTCTTGCAGATTATAGAATGGTAAAAGATAACATTCATAAAATTTCCAACAAAAGTATTCTTGAGAATATAGACACACAAATAATAGGAATCTACTGGCATCAAGAAAAATATGAAAAGGTCATCGAAATGGGAAATGAATTGCTGAAAAGTATACCAAATGAAAATTACCAAAGCTTAACTTCCTTGTACAACCTATTGGGAACCAGTTATTCTAACCTTTCAAAATTAGGTGAAGGGAAAATATATTTGAACAAAGCTATGGAATTATGCGAACGGTTTAATTATACAGAAATGAAGCCATGGCTTCTTAACAACCTTGCTTACAATATTTTTCTAATCGAAGGAAATCTAGAAAGTTCGGAAAACTACTTCATTAAATCCTTAAAAAGTTTTGAGGATTTAAAAGATATATATGGGAAAGCACTTTTAAATGGGAATCTTACCGATTTTTATATTGAAACACAAAAATATGACAAAGCTAAAGAGCATCTCGAAGCCTTTGAAAACATATACTTGGAAACTAAAAACATCGCTTACCTTCCTGTCTTAAAAATCTTGCAAGCCAAGCTAGAAGTAGAAAAAAATGAATTACAACCCGCCCAAAAAAGTTTAAAGGAAGCTGAAAATTATTATTCAAGATCAAAATTTCTTCAAGCAAATTATTACTTCGTCCAATCCCAATATCTTTTAAAAAAAGGTGAACTTAAAGAATCTTTTTCAACAGTTGAAAAGGCAATAAAAATTGGCAAAACTATTTTCAACAAATATCAGATATTGAACTTTGAACTACAAGAAGTTCGATTATTGATACATTTAAAACAATTTGAAAAAGCCCTGCCATACATTGAAAAAATTATTCATGTAGCCAAAGAAGGGAAAGCAAAATTAATATTAACTCAAGCGTTACTCTTAAAATTGTTTTTAAGTAAATCATTCAATTTGTCTTCTTATAATGAAGATTTAAAAACATTTAACAAGTTATTATCAGATAACAATTACCAATTTATTCTCCAAAAATATCCCGAAATAACGAGCTTAATTGAAGATCTCATTGAAATTAATTTGGGACTTAAAATACCTTCCTTAGATACTTCATTTAAATTGAGATTCGAAGATGCCCAAGAAATCTCATATCTTGAATCAAAAAAAGCTTTATACCCTAAAATCTATCTCTTTGGTGAATTTAGATTGGTATGTGGTGATAAGGTTTTGACAATGAGAAAGGTTAGAAATCAAAAAGCGTTAGAACTTTTTAAATTTTTAACTTTGAATTATGATCAATGGATTATTCAAGATGTAATAATTGAAAACTTCTGGCCAAATTTACCTTTTGAAAAAAGTCGTCAAAGCTTATACGTAGCACTTCACGACATACGAAAGAGATTTCAAGAGTTTGGTTTGGTTGAGGAATACATACTTCAAAAAAATAAAAATTACAAATTCAATGTAAACAAGGTTTATTACTTGGATTACGAAGACTTTATCCTTCATTTTGAAGAAGGAAATAAATCGTTTAAAAACAAACAATACTTAAAAGCTAAAGAACATTATTTAAAGGCTAAGAAACTCTATTCCTATGGCCTTTTACCTTCTAATATTTACGACGATTGGGCAATCCCTAAGATAGAAGATGCTGAAAAATCTTATCTGTCAATACTAGCTATTTTGTATTCTTTAGAAAAAGAGAAAGACATTGAAATGGCAGAAAATTATTTAGACGAATACTTACGAATTGAGCCTTTCGCCGACGAAATGAACATTGAGTATATCAATCTTCTACTGAAAAAAGGTGAAAGAAAAAAGGCTTTGGATTATTACAAATATATCAACGAGTTGTACAAAAAAGAGTTAGGAACAGCTTTTAATTCAAAAGAAATAAGTTACTTTGTCAAAGAATTTCAAATTTATTAATCCTCTCCAAAAAAGTTGTTTTAGATTTTTTTTAGATCTCTTTACTAAAATCTAATAAACAACTTTTTATAAAAGGAGAGGATTTTAAATGAAGAAATTAAGCGTGTTCTTTATGATCTTAGCGATCGGTTTGCTCTTTGTAAGTTGCGCAAATCTACCTATCGGTGGGGATGGCACCGGAAATGACATAACCAATGATGTAATAATAAACACATTCATCGGCACCGCTCGAGAAAGCATAGAGTTTTTAGCTTATAAAGATGGGAAAGATGGAACCTGGGAAAAATTAAGTTCAACTAACGGCGTGTACACTTTTACTCCTGAATCAGCTGATGGGAATTTCAGCATCTATGCTGTCAACAAATCGTATGACCCTTGGAGTGAGAAATTTAACTATGACATTCAAGTAATGAATCTCAATACCACCGAAGGAAAAGAAGTACCAATAACCTTTGAGTACTGGCCAGATACTTTTGAAGCTACATTAAATTTGAATTTTGGAAATGAGTTTAGAGGGAAATACGTAGGCATCTTTTACGGTTTGGATCATGCGTTTCCATGGTTTAAATTGGAGGATGATTTAACATACCCAGATGATTTAACATACCCAGTACAAACGATTCCTGGCACCTATGATTTGGTAATTTTAGCAGGAGAACAAGGGGAAGATTTTTCAAAAATATATATAGAAAGAAATAGATCTATAACAGCTGGTACTGACAATAAAAATATTTCATTGTCTGACTTTACAGACTTCACAACATACTTTGCTACAACTACCATAAATGGTGCTTATGCATGGGGTAGTTTGTTAGTGGGTGGAACAACCCCGGTATTTACTTGGTTCACAGGTGATTCTCAGCTAAAAATCCCTCAATCTCTTGCAAGTTCAGATGACTTATATGCTTTAAGTTTAAGTCATCATAATTCAGAAAACTCAGTTAATAGATTATTTACAAAATTTACAGACTATCCGTCTGATATTGAAACTTTGAATACGCTACCTTCTACTAACTGGACAACACCTACTTTTTCTGACAATACATTCACATGGAATAAGTATGATCCCCAAATCAATGGTCATGAATTAAGATTTTATAATACCTCTTTAGCAAATAATGATTGGACGATAGTTTGGATGATAGTATTATCCTCTGGTTGGTTGGGAAGTGCAGATTCATATGAGTATGAAATACCAGATTTATCAGGTTTAGAAGGATGGAACGCTTCATGGCTTCCTGGTACTGGGGAAGTTGATTCATACGACGGTTTTGTAGCGGTTTCTGGAAACGAAGATGATTTGACAAAATATTTAGACCCAATGGCCGGCATGGAAGAAAGTATAATTAGTTATTAGCCCTCTTCTTAAAATAAGGTTAAAGTAAAAAACTAACCATTTCCCCCGAAAAGTGTTATAATTGAACTGTTCGGGGGTATTTTTTATTTTAATTATCGAAAAGGGAGTCATAAAATGCAGAAATGTTCAGCCTTTGAAAAATGTGGTGGATGTAGTAAATTGAATATCAGTTACAACGAACAACTAAAAATAAAAGAAAAAAGCGTTCTTTCATTGTTTGATCAATATCAAATAAAATCTAATAATTATCATGGTATTACTCCTTCTGTGGATATATATGGATACAGAAACAAAATGGAATACTCTTTTGGTAACGAATACAAAGATGGCCCTCTTGTTTTGGGATTAAGAGGAAAAGGTAAGAAATTCGACGTCTATTACACAAAAGATTGTAAACTGGTTGATGATGATTTCAACAATATTGTTATGAAGACAAGAGAATTCTTCTTAAAAAAGAACATACCTTTTAGAAATTACAAAAACCACTCTGGTTTTCTTAGAAATTTGGGCATCAGAAAAGGGTTAAAAACTGGGGAAATACTTTTAAACTTGGTAACTTCCTTAGATAATAATTATTATCAAGAAATAGAAACATGGAAAGAAGAAATGCTGAATACTAACTTAAAAGGAAATATCGTTTCCATAATTCAAAGCAAGACTGAATCTAAAGCCAACGTTGTCAAAGCAGATGAAATGGAAATATTATACGGTAGAGATTATTTTTACGAAAAAATTTTAGATTTAACTTTCAAAATTGGTCCTTTCTCTTTCTTTCAGACAAACACAAAAGGAACAGAGGTTTTATACCAAACTGCGTTATCTTATGCAGAAAATTCAGATGTTGTATACGACTTTTATTCTGGAACGGGTACAATATCCCTATTACTCGCAAATAAAGCGAAAAAAGTCTATGGAATAGAAATTGTAAAAGAAGCGGTAGAGGCAGCCAAGCAAAACGCCATATTAAATAATATCAACAATGTAGAATTTATAAATGAAGATGTAAAAGAAATTGTTAAACAACAAAGCAGAGTCGAAAAACCTGATTATATAGTATTGGACCCACCAAGGGCTGGATTACACCCAAACCTTATAAAATTCATAAAAACCCAGCAATTTAATAAAATTATCTATATCTCATGCAACCCTAAAACCCTAATACCCAATTTAAAAGAATTATCCGATCTCTACACAATCTCAGATTTTCATCTGGTAGATATGTTTCCTCACACTGACCACGTTGAGTCAGTAGCATTGATGACAAGGATGTATTAACTATCTAATACAACTCCTTAGTCAGATTTCACTTAATTCCAAGCTGCTTTCTCACCTTACAATAATAAGCTATACATGGACCCCATGGCGTGTAAGTCTTTGTAAATCCAAAAATTGAGAACCACCTTTCACCACCTTTTTTAAGTTTCACCCCCATACATATTATACGAGGAGAGTTTGACATGCTTATAGAAGATAACGCAGTAATGCTGTTTCAAGGTGACAGTGTGACCGACGCAGGCCGAGATTACAACAACGTTGCTGACCTTGACCTGGGTTATTCTATGATAACTGCATCGTGGATATCAGCTGCACATCCTGCAAAAAACATTAGGTTTATAAACAAAGGAGTAAGCGGTAACAGGGTAAAAGATTTAAAGAAACGCTGGGAAAGGGACTGTAAAGTATATATGAACACAATTGGACCTTATGGGGCGGTCTAAAGACTGCCCCATAATAATTTTGGCTACATGTTTTTCATGGCATTATATACTATAACGCAGAAATCCGAGAATGTCAGCAAATCGTAGGGTTTGAATTCTCCATCTTTTATATCCATTACCTCTAACGCGGTTACTATCGCTATGCTGTTTTTAACTTCTTTATCAAGGTCATTGATATCTTTTACTGGTAATGTAAAGTCTATATCCGAATCTACAAGTTTATCATAACCGGCGGCTCTCGAAAGCCAGAGGGCAATCTGGGCTCTTGTAACGGCATCTGATGGTTTTACATCCTCTTTTATCACACCTTTTTTCATTAATGCCTTCAAGGCGATTCCTTCAGGCGTGGTTTCTACAGCCCCCTCCTCCGTTCTGGGCTCTGGCATCTGATAATAATTTGGGGTAAATGCCTTAGTAAGTATTAATGCAGCCTGGCCTACCATCACATTTTCACTAACCTCCGGTACCGGCTGAGGGATAATACCCGTATCAATGAAAATCTTTAAGATCCTCTCATTCTTATCTCCGATTACTGCAGTATAAGGGTCGAACTTTCCTCCTGCCATAGGCAAGGTCGATTCGCCATATCCTACAAACTCACCCGTCTTGGCATCTATCCCAAAGCCGTTGATATCAGAGAGCTGATAAACAGGAATCGGTTCCCCCACCGGATTTCCTGAATACCGATCTCTCGGTAAGACAAAGGAGAGCTGAAGTTTTTGATACTGAGACAGCTTTACCTCGGCTTCTTCAATGGTAATAATTCCAGTAGTATCGATTTTCTCGATGTCACTGTAATTAATATTAAATCGAACTACCTTACCCTCGTTATCAACATTGACATTAACCGTATTAACGGGGTATAAGACTCCCTCCTGATACATGATGAAATTTACTGTGTAGTTGTAACCTTTCCCGGACACCTCCAGCATGTTTTCAAAAGGAAGACTTACCTTGGATAAATAATCCTTTGCAGTTTCCACTGCCTTTTCTATTCCTATACCATTATCGGCATCAGGGAAAGTCGGCTGATTTAGCCATTCGCCATAATTAATGCTTATTATCTTCCCTGCCTCCACCTCAATTACTGAGTTAAAATCGATGTTTCTATCTTTATCACCATGATTAGCAAAAATATTATATACCTTTATATTTTGATCGTTATAGTTTTCATTTATATTGATGTTTAGAGTGAATTTTTCCGGGTCATTGCCCATGCTCTTCAGATATTCTTCCACAAAAGCCTTTGCTTTCTTTTCATTCATCTTCCCCAGGGGAGAGATCTTATTCACATTGGTTATCTTATACTCTTCCCTCTTACCCATCTCAAAAGTCTGACCGTTGTAGTTTACGGGTTCTCCCGTTCTGGCATTAATCCCCATTGGCAGAGGATATAAGCCAACGTTATGCGTATCTCTTTATGAAGTTTACAGCTGTCTCTTTGAGCTCATCCCTGGTGTAGTTTGGCACATTGCTGTCTTTGCTGCCGACATAATAGTTTTTGTAGTACCCATAGTTTACAAGCTCACCTGTGGAAGCATCCACTATGGCATTGACACTGACTTCTTGATCCCTATAGTGAATATTCCATGCCTGACGTGGTGCGTCGTATCTCTGACCCAGGTTGGCACTAAACTTTGCCGAATCGATACCTGAGATCTCGGATACTAGGTCTTTAGCTTTCTGGGAAGAATACGTTGGCTCTGACGCAAAAACGGACAGTGCCAATATGCTTATGAACATAACATTCACAAGCGCAAGTAATAAAATCTTTTTCATTGTCTACCCCTCCTCGTATTTGTATCCATCATATTTTTGTACAATATCACAATATTTGTATGAAACCCCATACAAATTTCTCCTTTTTCTTATGTATCCTTCAAAATTACTTATAAGAGTTGCTACCTTTATCTATATCTCCCCCTGTAATACTGCTCTGCTATTATATCTCCATCCTTAAGCTCATGTGCCGCATATACAGGCCAATATGGCTGCCTTAGAAGAACCCTACCCAGTGCCACCATATCCGCCCTTCCGTTTCCTATTATTTCTTCCGCCATGTCCGGACTGGATATCAAACCTACAGCTACAGACGGTACCCCTGTTTCCCTTTTTACAGTGTCTGCGTAAATGATCTGATAGCCAGGATATAAATCTATCCTTGGTGATAAAAGTCCACCAGAACTGCAATCCACAATATCCACAAGGTCTTTCACGAGTTTTACTATCTCTACCGTTTCATTTATATCAAGCCCTCCGTCTACAAAGTCCGTGGCAGACACTCTCATAAAAATTGGCATATTATCGGGTATGTTTTTCTTTATCTCAATTAGTACTTCACGCAAAAATCTCACTCTATTTTCTCTTTTTCCACCGTACTCATCCGTTCTTTTGTTGGAAAGTGGCGATAAAAATTCATGAATAAGGTAACCATGTGCTGCATGTACCTCCACAGTATCGTATCCAGCTTTTACCGCTCTCATGGCAGCCTGGCCAAAAGCCTTTACAATATCCTTAATCTCTTCCTTAGTTAGCTCCGCTGGCACAGGATACTCTTCGCTCCAATCCATAGCTGACGGGGCCACAATCGTCTCGCCTCTAACCTCGCATTTCCTACCTGCATGGGCCAACTGAACCCCTATACTGCATCCTATTGAATGCACAAAATCCACCATTCTTTTCAGAGGCTCAACCTGACTGTCATCCCAGAGGCCTAAGTCTTTGGCAGTAATCCTGCCGCGCCTCTCAACGGCAGTAGCCTCCTGCATAATAAGACCGACGCCTCCCATCGCCCTAGTACTATAATGTACAAAGTGCCAGTCGGTTAACTTTCCGTCATCACTGGCGGAATACATGCACATAGGCGACATCATGATACGATTTTTAAATTCAAGTCCCTTTACCTTAAACGGTGTAAAAAGTTTACTCATGAAAAGCACCTCCAGATATATTGTACTTTTATTTGCCTCTATTGTTAAATGATGCGGATGATAAATAAAAGAAGTGCAGCAAAACACCGTTTAAGTGTTAGCAGCACTCCAGACTTTTTTGGATAAAAAATGAAAAAAGTTTCAAAAATTTTAAAGGGAATACGGGATTTACCCATCCCAATGGATAAGGAAATGATGGGAGAGAAGCTACATGAGCTATTATAACCAGAACCAACACAATCACAAACATATACCACTTAGAATGAAACCGCCGCAGCACTTTTTTAAACTGGGGACTAACTTTGGTAAACCTCATGACAAAACCTGCAAACACCATCCATGCCATAACGGCTATAAGTATCCAGTGAAATATCGAAGCAAACTGCCCGAACATCATAGCATGGACCGCAACGGCTATAAATGCTGCTATATTACCGATATAATGTACATAATGTCACTTGTCACGCATATTATTAAGCCATTTCCATTGCGCCTTAGGAGCAATAATCTGCTGTATAAGATGCAACAGAACATAAAGGTTTGCTAAGAAAAACAACGCTCCAGCTGCACTACCCAATGTCAGACCCAGTGATACATTAGCTGGTATTTCCTGATCGACGTCTACACCTCCTTCCTATGGTATTTTATACCTTCTTTAGAAACTACGAAACTTTCTTCAAAACATATTTTTATCCTTATCTGAAATGAGCGAGGCATTCATATCCCTTACCTTTTGGCTATCCACCACACCATATGGCAAGATGCTGTAACAAAACTATCCTAACTAAGTATATCCCATTTGTAGGCAAGATAGCAAAGTATTAGACTTGTGAATAATCTTTTATAATTTTATTCTACCATTATCGATTATATTATAGCATAAATTAACCCAGTATAGAACAGGTGTTAGAACATAATTAATTGTCATCGAAATAGTGTAATGGTTAGATAGTATTTATGTCTTTGAAAAAGATTTGCTTTTTATTATTTATATATACAGCTGTCACTGTAAAAGATCCTGCACTGGATCCTCCATATCGAATGCCTCCATTTTTTCCTTGTCTCCTTTCAAAAAGAGTCAAGGATATGATATCATTTGTTTGTAGAATTGTGCAAACAAATACTTTTAAAAAAGAGATTTTTGTTTTCATCGAGTTTGAGGGGGGGTTACCCCTAATCAATGAATTGTGTGATTCAGAATTTTAAGATTTAGAGAAGTTCCCTGACAGAGATGAGTGATTTATATTCTATGGGATTAAGCCCTTTTACCGTTTTTTCAATAGCCTTATCAACGGTTTCTATTTCTTTTTCCAAGGCTTTTATTACGTTTAAGGAGGAAGAGATAGCGATATTCAAAGGTTCATAAGCCATTTTGTCTAATCTGTACGAATTATTGGCTGCTTGTTTAAGAAGAGTTGCAACCTTCACGGGATCTTTGAACCTGTTTTTACTTTTTTCAATAACGAACTTAGTTAAATCACCAATGGGTTTGTAAACTATCTCATCCAAAGAGTAGAACTCAGTCAAAACAGCACAAGATGTAGCACCATATATATCGGAAAAGGGCTTATCCCTATTATTCACAGCCAATTCACTGAATTTCAGATAAATGTTGGAAAGCATCCAATTCTTTTCAGAAGCGAGTGTATGAACTAAATGGAACCTATGGCGTGTAAGCCTTTGTAAAGCCAAAAACTGAGAACTACCTTTCACCACCACCTTTTTTAAGTTTCATATCCATACATATTATACTAGGAAGATTTTTATATGTTTAAAAAACAGAAGAAACAGGAACGGTTTGTCATTAAGGAAGAACAATCATTAGGATTAGGTGCTATTTATATCGTTGTTGATACTCAAACTGGAGTTAATTATTTAATGAACACTGGTATTGGGCCAAAGGGTATTACACCGTTATTAGATTCAGATGGTAAAGTAATTGTTGACAAGTTAGGAATAAAGCAATGACGCATATGGAGACAGTCTGTCTGCTCCCACTTCTGGCGACGAAAGTTCGAGTCAAGTCAGCGGCACTGGTGTCAAGGCTTGAGGAATAGAAGGGCAGTAAATGACTCGTTAAGTTTGTTTATTTGCTTGTTTGTTGGATATATACAAAACTTGTATGTTTTTAACATCCAAATTCCCTTCATATAATTGTATACTATAATTATACCACAACTTAAAACAGTTTTCATTTCTCCAATAAATTGGAAAATGTTCCTGATGGATTTTCATAAAGCAAACTTTGATTTAAGCTTGAACCATTCTTTTGTACTATTTGCAATCTTTACGAGCATCAACATAACCGGCACCTCAGTTAGAACACCAACTATTGTAGCAAGGGCGGCAGGACTTTGTGTACCGAAAAGAGAGATTGCCACAGCGACAGCAAGTTCAAAGAAATTTGACGCACCGATCATACTGGCTGGTGCAGCGATATCATGTGGTAATTTTAATGCCTTGCTTGAAAAATAAGCAATGAAAAAAACAAGGAATGTCTGTATAATCAGAGGTATTGCGATCAAAATTATGTGTAAAGGATTATTGAGAATAACATCACCCTGGAATGAAAAAATGATGATTAATGTCAAAAGAAGTCCAATGGTTGTGACATTTCCGAACTTCGGAATAAATTGGTTCTGAAGATATTCCAGTCCATGCTTGCGGATAATATAATTCCGAGTTATCACTCCGCCTACAAGTGGAATGACAACGAACAAAACTACCGAAAGAATCAGAGTGTCCCATGGAATAGATACTCCTCCGACTCCAAGTAGAAATGCTACGATCGGAGTGAAAGCTACAAGAATAATCAGGTCATTAGTTGCAACCTGTACCACAGTATATGCAGCATTGCCATTTGTCAGATGGCTCCATACGAATACCATTGCAGTACAAGGTGCAGCTCCCAAAAGGATGGCACCTGCCAGATACTCCTTAGCTAGCTCTGGGGGGATAAGTGCTTTGAAAATCACAAAGAAAAACACCCAGGCGATTCCGAACATAGTGAAAGGCTTGATGAGCCAATTTATCACCCATGTTACAAATAGTCCTTTTGGATTTTTACCGACGTTCTTAATACTTTGAAAATCGACCTTCAACATCATGGGATAGATCATGAGCCAGATGAGTATGGCAATCGGTATGGATACATTGGCATACTCGAAGCGTCCGAGAAACCCAGGAATTCCAGGGAGAAATCTACCAATCAGTACACCTGCAATCATACACAAGATAACCCACACTGTAAGATATTTTTCAAAAAAACTGAGCCCTGTATTTTTACTTTTTTCCATATAACCACCCTTCAAATTCTATTTGATTTTTTGCAAAATCTTTAGGACCACTTCGACTTCTAAAAGCCCGCCATAAGAGATGACATATCAGTCAAAACTGTGACTGCTCTTCTTTCAATAAAATAATGTTAATATCAAATAATTTCAATGTGTTTTTCTGTTTTAAAGTTATCATTAGAGGGCATGGTTTTGCAGCAATTGTTTCCTTTTTCAACCGCTTTAGGGGTTGTCAACCTTTTGAGCAAAGTAGCGGCATAGGCACTGCCCTTCTCGCTAATTGTGTAGTATGTCCATTTCCCTTCCTTCCTGCTCTCTACAACCCCTGATTCAACCAGAATTTTCATGTGGTAGGAAAGTCCCGACTGCCCCAAATTCAACTGTTCTTGCAAAACACAAGCGCATTTTTCACCGCTACGAAGTAGTTGCAGTATTCGCAGACGTGTTTCATCGCAAAACGCTTTAAATACTTTTGCCTGTTCTTCATAAACAGTTGCCAACTTAATCACCTCATATCAAAATTATTTGATATGATACTATTATATACATCATATCAAATTTTGTCAATGTGTTTGAAAAAGTTTTCGGACAAAGCAAAGATCTATGGATATTTACTGGCCCAAAAGATATAAGCAATTATAAAATGATCTGTATACAAATGACAAACATATGTCTCAAAATCCAGTGCAACCATTTATGAAGTAAGTTTTGAAAGGAACAAGTACAGTTCTTAGACAAAAAGGAGAGAAAAATCCCTCCAAGTTAGTCGACAGTTGGTTGACACTCATTTTAAATTCCTAATATTTTTATTGGGTGCTATACAAGGGAGAAGATTTTTAATATGGGTATGAAAAAAACAACAATAGAACAGAAAAGGCTGAATGCTGATATATGGATAATTCTGATTACAACTTTTGCAGCTCTTGGAATATATATGGCTTTCCAAAGCCAGTTTAACAACGTAGTCAAGAATGTGCATTTACCCATTTTGTTAAGAACTTTGATTGCTGCCATATGTCAATTTAGTATCGCCGGATTAGGAATTAGCATAGTAGCAATTTATAGAAAAGAAAGCTTTTTTTCACATGGTTTAAGGTTAAAAGGTACTTTGATGTCCATTGCCCTCTGCGTACTTTGTTTTGTTCCACATATCATTTTTTTAGCTGTAACACAACAGATAACAAGTTATTTACCTTTTCAGGCTGTATGGATGACGAAAGAAGCTCTATCAAGCGGGTCCCCCGTTAATATAGTGACAATGTTAATTATCGCAACAGCGTGGGGCTCTTTTGAGGGCTTTAACTATGTGGTAATCAGCGATAAAATTAATCTGCGGTTTCCCTGGAAAAACAGATTGCTCAATTGGGGTGCGATTTTTTCTGCGATAGCGTGTATTTTAATACACGGTATGATAGGTGTTACCCTTGAAGGCTTCATTGAAATGTTAAGTGTAATTATCATTATTTATGGTATGCTAATGGTAAGAGAAATCACAAGAAATGCCTGGGGATGCATATTCATTTTTGTGTTTTTATGGAATGCGTTTTAGTAAAAAGCATTTTCAAAATTTAGGATTAAATCTGTAAATATAATCAATCACCAAAAATACCTATACTATAATTCGAACTTATTCAAATTTTAAATCAACGGAGAGATTTTAATATGTATTCTATCTTACTAGTGATTATCTATATTTCATTCATCAGTCTCGGATTGCCAGATGCTCTTTTAGGGTCAGCCTGGCCAAGCATGTATAAAACATTAAACGTGCCCGTATCGTATGCAGGAATTATATCAATGATCATCTCTGGAGGAACTATTTTTTCAACATTGTTCAGCGGAAAGTCTATATATAAACTTGGTACTGGGAAACTAACCGCCATAAGCGTTGGAATGACTGCTATAGCATTGTTTGGTTTTTCTATATCAACTTCTTTTTGGCATTTGTGTTTGTGGGGGATACCTTACGGTTTAGGTGCAGGAAGTGTTGATGCGGCACTTAACAATTTTGTCGCCCTACATTACAAAGCTAGACATATGAACTGGTTACATTGCTTTTGGGGAGTTGGAGCCACAATTGGACCATATATTATGGGGATATTGTTGACTAACGGTTTTAAATGGAATTCAGGATATTTTACTATTTCGTTAATTCAGATTGTTTTAACCTCTGTACTATTTTTTACTTTGCCTCTGTGGAAAGATAAGAAAACAGATAACAAAGCCGAAGAAGAAAAATACAAAAATTATTCTTTAAAAGATGTTGTTGCCTTACCAGGGGTAATGTCTATTATGATCGCCTTTTTTTCTTATTGTGCTTTAGAGGCAACTACTGGTTTGTGGGCGGCAAGTTATTTAGTACTAAATAGAGGTATGTCTGCTGAAATAGCAGCCAAATGGGCTGCTTCATTTTATTTCGGAATTACAATAGGAAGGTTTATATCTGGATTTATAACTTTCAAAATGAATAATAAAAATATGATACGTTTGGGGCAAGGGATAATCATTTTAGGATTGTTACTATTGATTCTTCCTTTTAGCAATTATACGGCATTTATAGGCCTTATTCTCATAGGTTTAGGTTGTGCACCGATATATCCAAGTTTGATGCATTCAACACCAACTAATTTTGGTGAGGATGCATCACATTCCATTATAGGGTTACAGATGGCTTCAGCATACCTTGGAATAACTCTTATGCCACCCTTGTTCGGATTTTTGCAAGAACATTTCGATATAAGGTTATATCCCATATATTTAACTATATTAGTCTTTCTTATGATAGCCATGGTGGAAAAGGCAAACAGTTTATTTTTGAGAAAACCTGTGATCAATAGTAACCCATGATTTATTTAATATCCTTTGAGTAAATCAGTAATTCGTCACGTTTGTACCACCCTGTTTTTTCCCAAAATGTCTTGCCAATTTCATTCTCATAATAAACAAACAAATGGCATTTTATGATACCTTTTTCTTTTAAACTATTTAAAACCAAGTTTACCAATTCTTTCCCTATCCCATTCCTTCTATACTTCTTATCAACCGCAAGATGGTAAAGATATCCTCTTCTTCCGTCTTCGCCACATAGTATTGTACCAACAATTTTTTCATTATCTTCACATACATAATTTAAACCTGGGTTTTTATTCAAAAATCTTTCAATATTTTCTTTTGTATCAGATTCGCTCAACCCCATGCCTTCTGTTGTTTCCCACAATCTATACATCTGCTCATAATCTTCTATTTTTGCTTCTCTAAATTTTATTGCCATTTTTCTTTCCCACCTCAAGAATTGATCAATTGCGTATGTAAGGTATACATATCCCGATAGTTTTGGATCATTTTTTCAAAAAAATTGTAATAAGCCTCATATGTTTTAACTGACGAGGTTTGAGGCTCAAAACTCTTCCCCAGTTTTATCATAACTTCCCCAGCTTGCTCAATATCGTTGTAAACTCCCAATTGTGAAAAAGCTACCATCGATTCACCTATCAACGTTGCATTTTCTGTCTTTGATTTGGTTACAGGGATGTTGAATATATCAGCTAAAATTTGAATCCAGGCATCGCTTTTGCTGCCTGAGCCCCCAACTGTCAATCTTTTTAAATTGACGTCGTTTTCTTCTAAAGCTGTTTTTATCATGTTCAGCCCATAACCTACACCTTCATATATAGATCTTGCCATGTGACTTAAGTTGTGAAAAGTTTTTAATCCAAAAAAACTCCCTGTAGATAAGCTGCCTATTCGTGGATCTCTTTCTCCTGTTAGAAACGGGAAGCAAATAAGGCCTTCGGAACCGACTTTAACCTTCAAAGCCTCTTCGTTTATTTGATCATAATTCATACCATTAGCTATATTATTTCTAAACCACTCCAATACTACACCTGCATTGTTAACCGCTCCTCCTATAGCCCACATCCCAGGTAATAGAGCATAGGTTTGAAGCCTGTACTGCCCTGTTTTATCAAGTAATGGCTCATTATATGCGCTTCTAAACATTGCAGTAGTACCTAAATTACATACAGCACTTTTTTTATAACCCCCCATTCCTAAAATCATTGCCCCACCATCATATACTCCTAACATAATAGGAACTTCTTTTTCGAGACCAATTTCTTTAGCTATTTCTTTTTTTACTGTATCCACAATTACGTTCCCAGGAACAAGATCAGGCAATTGATCTTTATCAATTCCCAATCTTTTTATTAGTTCTTCATCCCATTTTTGCGTTTTTATATTCAAAAGTTGTGTGACTGAGGCTAAACTTGGTTCTGTGTAACACTTACCCGTTAATTTGAATGTGAAGAAACTTTTAATGTCCAAGAACTTATAGGTTTTGGCAAAAATTTCTGGTTTTTCTTTTTTCAACCACAATATTCTGGCTATTGTATAATTAAAAGCAGGTGGGCAACCAGTCTTTTTGTATATCTCTTCAAAGGAAAATCTTTCTTCAACTTCGTTCATTATATTCTGTGATCTTGTGTCTAAGAGTGTTACCATATTCATCAAAGGATTACCTTTTTGATCTATCGGTAGAAAACCGAATTGGTACCCAGAAAAAATTAATAATGAAATATCACCTTCGAAGTTTGTGATTATCTTCTTTGAAATATCTAAAAAGTTTCCCCATAATTCTTGAGGATCGTGTTCCGCTACCCCTTCCGCAGACTGAACTAAATTTATCTTTTTAACTTCTTGAGAGATAATGTCACCTATTTCGTTTACAATCGCTACTTTCATGTTTGTCGTCCCCACATCGAGGACTAAAACACATTTCATAACCAAAACCCCTTTTGTTGTTTTATTTTTTCTTTAGAATCCACAAATTTTTGAAAGATTTCTATTGTTGTAAGTTAAATTTAATCAGCTTTAGCGCCCCTTCGCCCCGCTCCCCACCCGTAAGGATTAAGAAGTCTTTACTCCTGCAACCTGCTTCTCATCAATAGAAATTGAGAAAGTCTTTGCCGATGCAGATTATCTTAAACTAATAACTTATTTTCGACCTCTGAATTGTGTTATATTTTTTTCTATAACTTCAGGGTTAACTATTTGTTCGGGGATTTCACCTTTAATCTGCTTTTCTATATCTTCAACCATTTTTTCATCCATTTTTCTTAATGAATACTTCCCATATCCTCCTATATGAGGCAGTATGTACACATTAGGGTATTTCAGTAATGGATTATTTGGGTTTATCGGTTCTTCTTCTAATACATCAAGCCCTGCAGCTGAAACCTTCTTCGATTCTAAAGCCTCTATGAAATCATTCTGGTTTATCAATTCTCCTCTTGCTGTATTAACTATTACAACCCCATTTTTCATTAAGTCGAAAGCACTTTTGTTTATAAAATGATAGTTCCCTTCATTTAAGGAAGCATTTAAACTTATTACGTCGGATGTTTTTAAAAGTTCTTCAAAACTTACAGGTGTTACCCCGGTTTTTTCTATGACCTTGTCAGCTATATAAGGGTCATACGCTATTACTTTTGAGCCGAATCCCTCTTTTACTATCTCAGCAACACGGCTTCCAATATTTCCATAACCAATTATTCCTACCGTCAATTTTGATATTTCATCACCAACAAAACTTCTTCTATCTTGCCATTTATTTTCTTTAACCGCTTTATTCGCAGGAATAATTTGCCTGAGACATATGAGAATCAAAGCAATAGCAAGTTCTGCAACGGAATCTCTTTCGTGAATACCAAGAACCTTTGTAACCATAACACCACTTTCTGTGGCAGCTTTTATATCCACATTGTTGTATCCGATACCGTGGCGGGCAATTAATTTTACATCTTTGTTGTATTGAAAAAATTCTGAAGTAAAATTTGGTGTAACGCTTGCTATAACAAATTTAAATCCTTTCAATTTGACTGCTAACTCTCTTCCTGATATTTGGGGATCCACCGTTATTCTTTCAACGATACCTATTTTTTTTAATCTTTGCATTAAATCGGGAAAATATATACCAAAAGTGCTGGAATTTACTATCGCGATGTTCGTATTGTCTTCCGACACCTCTTTACCCCCTTTGCTATATATTATGTATATCTTGCCATTCTGTGTGGAAAATTCCCTCTTTGTCCTTTCTTTCGTACGTGTGAGCACCAAAATAATCCCTCTGTGCCTGAATCAGATTCGCCGGTAACTCTTTTGAACTTAACCCATCAAAATAATCAAGGGCTGAACTGAGAGCAGGAATAGGTATACCAGCTTTTTTAATCTCTGAAACTACCTCTCTCAGCTTTGGAATTTTCTCCTTAATATCATTTTTGAATTCGTCAGAAATTATCAAATTTACTAAATTGGGATCATTTTTAAATGTCCTTTGAATGGGTTTTAAAAATGTGGATCTTATTATACATCCATCTTCCCAAATCCTTGCAACTTCAGATAAATCTAAGTTATACTCGTACTCTTTGGAGGCAACTTGCAACAACTTCATACCTTCTGCGTAAGCAATTATCGTTGAAATATACAAAGCATCCCTTAAAGAATTGATAAAGCTTTCGTCTAAATTCATTTCGATGGGGGTTTCATATATTTCTCCAATCCTCATCCTTTCATCTTTTATTGAGGATAAGGTTCTTGCATTTACGGCAGCGTTTATAGTGGGGATTGATATATTCAAGTCTAAAGCGTCTTGAACACTCCATTTCCCGGTACCTTTCTGTTTTGCACTGTCTAAAATAACGTCAACGATTGGTTGACCTGTTTCTTCGTCTTTCCACTCTAAAATCTTATAACTAATTTCCATCAAATAAGACTTGTGGTCTTCATTCCATTCTTTAAATAATTTACACATATCCTGAGGATTCATTTTAAGTACTTTCCTCATAATATCGTATGTTTCTGCTATCAACTCCATGATGGCGTACTCTATCCCGTTGTGAACCATTTTAACATAATGACCACTTGATTTGGGACCAAGGTAAGTAACACATGGACCATCTTCTGTTTGAGCAGCAGTAGCTTCGAGTATCTCTTTTACCTCTTCATATGCGGATTCATCTCCCCCAGGCATAATGGATGGACCGTGTAACGCACCGTATTCCCCTCCACTTATGCCGGTTCCTAAAAATCTTATTCCTTTTTTAAGTAAATCTTCGTATCTCCTGTCTGTATCTTTGTAAAAAGAATTTCCTCCGTCTATGATTATATCTTGCTTATTCAAATAGGGTAAAAGTTCGTTGATTACATCATCAACCGGTTTACCAGCTTTAACCATCAGGATGATCTTTCTTGGTGTTTTTAATGAATTAATAAGTTCTTCAATAGAGAAAGCCACTTGGATATTTTTATTTTTTGCTCTTTCTTCCACAAATCTTTCGGTTTTTTCATTTGTTCTATTGTAAACAGATACCTTAAAACCCTTAGATTCCATGTTTAAAGCAAGGTTCTGCCCCATCACCGCCATTCCTATAACCGCTATATCGCTCTTTTGCTGATCCATTATATCAACTCCTTCTATTTTTTATTTAACTCTCTCCCAAAGAAAAATTGGAACTTATAGCTTCCCTAAACAAAAATAAAACATATTATACGCCACTATAAGCTGCGAACCCTCCATCTATTGGAACAACAACACCGTTAACAAACTCAGAACTGTCACTTATCAACCACATCACTGTAGAAATTAGATCTTTAGGTTCTCCAAACCTTCCCATAGGTGTATGATCCAATATTTGATTTCCCCTTTGGGTTAAACTACCGTCTTGGTTGGTCAGTAAGAATCGATTCTGATTGGTTAAGAGAAATCCTGGAGCTATCGCATTGACCCTTATTTTTTTCGAGTAGTTGTGGTTCATATGAACCGCTAACCATTGTGTAAAATTACTCACAGCTGCTTTAGCTGCAGAATAAGCAGGGATCTTTGTCAAGGGTCTAAATGCGTTCATCGATGAAATATTTATTATCTCTCCATAACCTTTTTCTGCAAAATATTCTCCAAACACTTGACTTGCCAAAAATGTACCTAAGAAATTCAAGTTAAAAACCCATTGTACTGCATCTTCTGGGAGTTCAAAAAATGATTTGTCTTTACTTGTTGTTGCCTCCGGTTTGTTGCCACCTGCCCCGTTTATCAGTATATCTATTTTACCAAATGTTTCAAGAATTTCATCTTTTGCTCTTATTAAATCATTTTTTTCCAAGACGTTAGTTTTTATCGTTATGTGTTCAACACCTTTTTCTGTTAATTCATTACTTAACAGGGCCATAGCTCTTTCTGATAGATCCACTACAGCAATCTTCCCACCAGCTTCTCCCAAGGATCTAGCCATTTCAGAGCATAGAACGCCTGCTCCACCCGTTATTGCTATTACTTTGCCTTCCACATTAAAATAATCTTCGACTTTACTCACGTTGATCATCTCCTTTTATAAATTCTTATTTATATTATACAATTAATTCGTTCTAAAATGAAATTAATTATTTATACAATAATCATCTCTAATTCTTTCTAATCGGTTCAAATTACTTTTAATCGTTGATAATTCAAAGAAATAATGTTGCAGCCAAGGAAGACCATCCTTGGTTGAGTGATCCTCGAGCATAAATTGGGCTATAGTATTCCACAGGGTTTATCCATCCTTTTTCTAAAGAGTATTCCCACCATCTAGTTAAAGGATATCTATAATCCATACCTTCTCTTTTCTTAACCAAGGCATATATAGAAGACAAATAAGGCCAATCACTCCCGTTGTGGTACCTGTATGGGAAAATACTTTTACTGAAAAGGTGTTTTTTTGATTTAAAAAATGGCCAAACGGACATAACCCCCCAATCTTCAAACTTTTGCTCTTTGTTATTTTTTGTTTCAAGCAGTCTTTCCATAGCGTTTAAAGTTTTTCTTTTTTTGTCTTCATCTGCTATATCAAAAAGCAAAGCCAATATCGTATCTATATTCAAGTGATCTTCCAAATAGTCACCAATAAAATCATTAAAACACCCTTTTTTCTCGTTCCACATCTTTTTGTTGAAATTGTGTTTCATTATTCGATATTTTTCTCTTATATCTTCAGCAATCTTTTCCTCACCAATTAAATCATATATTAAAGAAGCTTCTTCAAAAGCTTTTATCTGAATCGCCAAATCGTAGGTAACAGCTCCATTTCTGTACACATTATCCGCCCAATCGTTTGAATCATAAGGCTTTTCAAATAATAAATCATTATCAATATCTAAACTAATATACCTTTTAAGAATATTACCAATCTTATCCAGTACTGTGCCGTCTGGAAATCGTTCTTTTAAAATACTCAAGTCTCCAGTATTATTAATATAATCAGACAAAAGTATTATGTAATACCCTCCAGAGTCATGATGGTTTGACCACCAATCTTTTTCGTATTTATAAAATTCTTTTGCTTTTTTGGGTAACATATTTTTTTTACTTCTAATAAAAGCCAATTCTTCTTCACCTAATTTCATAACACCGCTTGGACAGCTTCCATCTTCGTGAACACCTTCGGACAAAAATAAAATTTGGTTTTTAGCAAATTTTGGATCGACTTTTATTATTGGCTGGATAGTCCAAAAACTATCTCTAAAATATGTCCTATTCGGGAAAGAATAATTAACCCCTGCCGCTAAAGCTAGGTTTCCATCATAATCTTTTATAGAAGAAAAAGCAGTGTGCATTGTAAATAAAAACTCTGATTTTTCTAACTCACTTAAGTCTTTGTTTTGTATCAAACTTTTCAGATAATTAATGTATTCTGTGTTCTTTTTTTCTAAATTATTTTCTTCTTTTCCAATAATAATTTCTATTTCGTTGTTCTCGTCAGATCTCAACACGAAGGCTACTTTTTCACCTTTTATTAGATCTCTTATTTCACCTTTTTTAATGATAATTTTAAAGTCATCAGCGAATGCCAAACATTTATTTTCTACTTCCTGTTGGTAACTTATAGGAATTTCTATCTTATCGAAAAAAGGTAATTTGAATTCTTTTTTAAAAACAGGGGTGAAAGAGAAGACTAAATTTTTTAAATTTTTAAATTTAACAAGGAAAGAATAAGCAGATGGATCGCTCATAACAGACATTTTTGATAAACCATTATTAGCTGACATGCCATCAGGCCAAAATTTCACCCTTTGACTTGGGTAAAAGTTTAATCTTATTTTTGAGATTACCGTTCCATACTTGTTGGAAAAAACAGAAAAAGGCATGCAGTTTTTCAACAACATTGTGGAAGATCTGTTACTTATTATGTATTCTTTCGGAAATATTTGAAAATAAGTTAAGTTTCCATCTTCTTCAATCTTGAAATACATATAAACCCCCTAAACTCTTTTTATTGTAGATTGAAATTCCTTTAAATTAATATTTATTAAATATGATCTATCATCATTCTCAATTAAGTAACTTATCTCATAGTTATTCAATTTTACAAAATCGAAATTCTGAATTTTGTTAAATGTTCTTCTAAAGTTTATAACATTTTTGATATGTTCGTATATTGATAAATCCCACCTTTTTTCATCCCAGACAAATGTTCTTCTACAATCTGGATCTTTACCTCCAAACATTCCAATTTCATCTCCATAATATATAATCGGGTTCCCTGGAATAGTAAATGCAAGGGTAAATGCAATTTTAACTTTTGCATCACTTTTCAGGACTCCTCTAATTCTGCTGGTATCATGGCTTCCCAACATATTCCAGCATCGATTAAATTTACTATTCGTTTTATACTTAAGTTTTTCGGCAAAATCAATAGGATTTATTTCCCCTTTAAGTAATTTTATCACTTCGTTTCTAAAAATATAGTCCATAACACCATGAAAAGGATAATCTTCGAGTATTTCTGATGGATTATTCCAATACTCTCCTATTAATATAATATCAGAGTTAATATTCTTTGCCACACCGACTATTTCATTCCAGAAAACAGGTCCTATATGCCATGGCATGTCAAATCTCCAACCGTCTATTCCTTTCAGAGTCCAATAGGCCACTACTTGCTTCAAATAATCAATTACTTCCTCATTATTATGATTCAGTCTAGGAAGGTAATATATTCCAGAGTTTTCATAATTCGGTTTAGGGAGTCTTTTTACAGGGTATCCATTGAAAAAGTACCATTGCCAATATAACGATTCTCCACCTTTTTTTTCAGCATCTTTAAAAGCCCAAAAGTGATCACCTGTATGGAGGAAAACTCCATCAAGGATTAATCTAATATTTTGCTCATGTAAACTTTGTAGTAACTCATCAAAATCATTCATATTCCCAAAATTTGGATCAATTTCCATATAATTTTCAGTATCATATTTGTGAGGTCTTTTAGCCTTAAAGATCGGTGTTAAATATAAGCAGTTTATTCCAAGTTCTTTCAAATAGGGTATTTTCTCCTTGATTCCTCTCAAATTTCCTCCAAAATGACTGTTTCTATTAGGTAAGTCTTCCCATTTTTTGTATTTTTTTGCATAAGTTCCTCCCTTAAAAAAACGATCAGGAAAAATTTCATATAGAATTAGATCACTATCTTTCACAGGTCATCACTCCTTTAACCCAGATGTTGATATTCCCTCAATAAAATACTTTTGTGCTATTAGAAAAACTATTAAAGATGGTAAGATAGCAAAAATAGTTGCTGCGGATAAAAGTTCCCATCTTATTCCATATCTACCTTGAAAATATGACAACCCTACTTGAATAGTTCTCATTTTCTCGGAATCAGTAACAATCAAAGGCCATAAAAAATCGTTCCATGAAAATAAAAAAGAAAATAAAATATTCGTTACTATTACAGGTTTTGATATTGGTAATATTATTTGAAAAAATATTCTGAACAATCCCGCTCCCTCTATCCTCGCAGCTTCTTCTAAGCTTGTTGGGATAGAAAGGAAGAATTGTCTAAAAAGAAATATTGCAAAAACACTAACCGCACGAGGGACGATAAGAGCCCTGTAAGTGTCATACCATCCCAAATTTTTTATTATCAAAAAATTTGGGATTATTTTAACAGGCTCAGGTATCATCATTGTTATTAAAAAAATTATGAATAAAACATCCCTAAATTTAAATTTTAACCTAGCAAATGCATAACCAGCCATTGCTGAAAATAGAGTTTGAAAGAAAACAATTCCGCTAGACATTATCATACTATTCAAGATATATCTAGCAAAGGGGACTGATTGCCATGCTTCAATATAATTTTTAAAATAAAAATTTGTAGGAATTAATAAAGGTGCTGAAAATATTTTCCCTGGAGATTTCAAAGAAGTTG
Organism: Petrotoga sp. SL27; assembly: GCF_002924605.1. Lineage (NCBI taxonomy): Bacteria > Thermotogati > Thermotogota > Thermotogae > Petrotogales > Petrotogaceae > Petrotoga > Petrotoga sp. SL27. The sequence continues at coordinate 186,168 of NZ_JAIP01000004.1, forward strand.
TTACCAACCACATGAAAGGCATTATACTGATAAAAGCTCCTAAAATAAGAAAAAAATATAGAATTATTTTTTTGACACTTAAATTTTTCTTAATCAACTTTCCTGCCTCCTCCCGTATACTTCCACTGTACCATAGATAATACAAATAGAATAATAAACATTAACACAGAAACTACAGAAGCATAACCTAAATTGAAATACTTAAATGCATGTCTATATAGTAAAAATCCAAGAACATCGGTAGCTCCTATGGGCCCACCATTCGTCATAGTATACACTAAATCAAAAACTTGAAATGACTCAATTAAACCTGTTATTATCAAGAAAAGTGATGTGGGAGTTAGCAAAGGAAATTTAATGTATCTAAATATCTGCCATTCATTAGCTCCATCTATTTGTGCCGCTTCTAAATAACTTTTTGAGATATCTTGTAAAGCTGCTAAATAGATTACCATACAAAACCCTGTCCTTTTCCAAATTCCAACAACAGACACAGAGAAAAGAGCCCAAGAAGGATCGTTTAACCATAGAGGACCGACAATATTGAAATATCCAAGTAAATTATTTATCACTCCATTATACGGATCAAACAAATATTTCCAAGTGACTCCTGAGGCTACGCTTGGGGTAATGACCGGGATAAAATAAATTAATCTGAATATAGATTTCCCTTTTAAATCCATATTTAAAGTTAGGGCAATTAGAACTCCCAAAAACATTGAAGCAAAGGTTACAAATACTGAATATATGAGAGTAACTACTATGGAATTTCTTAATTCAGGATCTTTTAATGCAGAGATATAGTTGTCGAAAGCGATGAATTCTTTAGTAGGATTAAAACCATTCCACTCGAAGAAAGTTAAGAAAAATGAGTAAAAAGCTGGAAATATATTGAAAATTAGGATGATTAGGATAGAAGGCATGAGAAATATATTTAGAGCTATTTTCTCCTTTTCTAAAAAATGGGGGGTCAGAGACCCACCTACTTTTGGAAACATTCAATCACTCCTTGCTCAATAGAAGATCAACTTGATTTGCTGCTTGATCAAGAGCTTGTTGGGGTGTACTCTTCTTATAGACTGCGCTCATTATAGCACCTGATACTATATCAGAGACCTGTGAATACTCCTTTATTGGAGGTCTAGCGTGGGCGTACTGTTGAGCTTCGATAAATGGTAGCAGGAGTCTATTTGTATTTTTTATGTAAGCGGTGTAATTTTCACTTTCCGCAACAGACTTTTTGACTGGTATAAAACCTGTTGCTTTATCCCAATCAATCTGGATTTCAGTACTTGTAAACCATTTTATAAATTCCCAAGATGCCTCTACTTTTGCTTTGGATTTTTCAAAAATAAATATCTGTTCACCACCCATATTGGTTGCAGGTTTTCCATCTTCTGGATACGGGAAAATAGCGCTTCCCAACTCAAAATTTACTTGCATGGGGAAAAATTGAGTCATCCAGGATCCATCCATAACCATAGCAGCTTCTCCTCTACCAAATAAACCCCAAGGAGCTATGGGGGAAGTGCTGTATTTATTTGTTAAATCCACCCAAAACTGAAGTGCTTTTACTCCTGACTCTGAATTAAAAGCTGACTTTCTATAATTTGAAATAGAATCAAGAAACTCTCCTCCTGCTTGCCATAAAAATATTTGCCATTGCCATGTTGTCCCTTCTCCCCCATCTAAAAATAGTTCGTAACCAAATTTACCTGTTTTTTCTTTTATTATCTCGCTAAATTCTATTAATTCTTCCCATGTTTTTGGTGGTGCTTCTGGATCCAACCCTGCTTCCTTAAATAAATTTTTGTTCCAGAACAACCCAAGATTACTCGAACTCACCGGAATGCTGTATAAACTCTCACCAAGTTTTCCATAAACTAAGGTGCTTTCATAAAAATCATTTAGGTCGTAATTATCTTTCTCAACAAAAGGCATGAGATCAACAACTTTACCTGTATCCAAAATCAAAGGAACTCCAATAATATCTGAAATTGCAAAATCAGGTGTTTGCCCCGAAAGAATAGAAGTTTGAATTTTAATTAACAAATCCGATCCGGGTATAAAGACAGGCTGAACTTCTATTTCAGGATGCTCAGAGTTAAATTTTTCCACCAATGCTTCCAGCTTTTTGCCATTTTCACCATCCCAATAATGCCAAAAAACTAACTCAGTTTTACCGAACATAAAAACACTGACAATAACGATTACCAACCACAAAAAAATTTTTTTCATTTTTTTCCCTCCTTAAAATTTTTTCATCCTTTATTGAGTAATACCAAACTACGCCGAAGTTCTTCTAACCACTATTGGGTCAAATTTTATAGATTTCCTGCTAGATACCGAATATTTTGAATAAATCTTGTCTAAAAGAATATTGGTTGCTAAGTCGCTCATTTCTTCAATTGGTTGTTTTATAGTGGTTAACCCAATATCCTCGGTCCAAGGTTGCCCGTCTACACCTACTATGAATACATCTTTTCCCACCTCCATACCTAAATTTTTTGCTGCTAAAATGATTCCATAACCAAACAAATCAGTTGTTGCAAAAAAACCTACTGGAAATTTCTTAACTTTTTTTAGTACCGATAAAGCCTCATTTAAAGCATAATGCAGATTTAATTCACTATGAAAAATATTTTTTTTCGAAAAACTGACACTATTTTGATTTAAAATATTCTCAAAACCTTTAACCCTTTTTTCAAACACACCGGAAGTAAAAATGTTTTCCGGCTCAATAAAGGTGAAAACTAGTAGGTTATCAGTTTTTTCCATAAGTATTTTTGCAGCGATTTTACCTATCTCATAATTGTCAATATATACGCAGTCGTAATATTCTGATTCCATATCTAATAAAACAACCGGCTTATCTGTTGGAACTTTCCCATCTTTAAATAATTTATTAACAGGCAATGAGGACATTAATATACCATCAGAATGATAAAGAATAGAACTTTTCTCTAAAAATTTTTTTAATCTATATTCAGACAACAGTGGAAATATGGAACTTTCATAATCTTTTCTAACAAGTGTTTTGTCAACAGAATTAATTAATCTATCATAAAAGTCTGTTCGAATCATAGGTACTACTATAGATATCGATTTGGTTTTACCAGTTGCTAAGCCTCTTGCATAAGTGTTTGGAACATAACTTAGCTCTTCAATGACTTTCGAGACTTTCTGTAAATTTTCTTTTGTAACATTTTTTTCTCCGTTTATTATTCTTGAAACGGTTCCAACTGATACTTTAGCTTTTTTAGCCACATCTTTTATTGTTATTCTTGTCATAATCTCCTCCTTATTGAAACGTTTCAACAATTATTGCTATTATACCTTTTATATTTGACAAAGTCAAATGGAATTATTTGGAGTTAATGAGAATTAAGAACGATTATGCTCAATTAAAAGCAATTAAGAACAAAATCCTTTTATTTTCATATATATTAATCAAAAGTTTTCAAAACTTCAAAAGTTAGTATAAAAGGATAAAATACTTCTACGGCTTTGTTTCTTCCTTCTAAGACATCGGCTGCTATATATTTGTTCATCAAAGGTATGGGGTCTAAGACTTCCCTTTGAGATTCGTATAATCTTAAAACCTTGATTTTGTCTTCCAAAAAATCAGTGATATCTACATAAACTTTAGATTGAGGAATCTTTGTTATATCAGATATAAACATAAGAACGTTGGTACAATTGTAAGGTTCATTTTCTAAATCATCTCTTTTCGTTCTGGCTAAAAATAAGGCATCTTTAGTACTTTCTCCAATTGCTTTGTGATCGGGGTGCTTATCTTCAAAATAGTGTGTGAAAAGGATTTTGGGCCTATACTTGCGTATAAGATTTGCGATTAAACTGGCTAAATTATTAATTTCATCTAAATATCCGTCTTTCAGTCCTATCATTTCAAAATAATCGAGTTTCAAAGATTTTGCAGCCCGTTCTGCCTCCAATTTTCTAACGTTGACATCGTTGTTCTTACCTGCGGAGCCATCGGTTAAAATTATTCCTCCACAACTCTTCCCTTCGTTTTTCAATCGAAGTATTGTTCCTCCTGCAAAAGCCTCATAATCATCAGGGTGAGCCCCAATGAAAAGCGCATCCACCATATTTTCTCCTCCCCTTTTTTCTTATTTTAGAGATCCCATTGTTATACCTTTTACAAAATACCTTTGAAAGGCTAAAAATACAACCATTACAGGGATCATAGAAAGTGTTGTCATCGCCAAAAGAGATCCCCATTGTACGGTATGCTCACCTGAGAATAATGCTAACCCAAGCTGAACCGTCATATATTTTGGGGAACTAACAACTAACAAAGGCCAAATATAATCGTTCCATCTCCAAGTAAATGATAACACAGCTAAGGCAGCTATTACAGGTTGAGATAAAGGTATTATGATCCTCCAAAATATTTTTAATTCACTTGCTCCATCGATTTTCGCGCTTTCTATTACTTCTGTAGGAATCGTTGACCTTATATACTGGGTTGCCAAAAAAACTCCTGTAGGCGTAGCCGCTGGTGGTATTATCAATCCCCAATAGGTGTTTATCCATCCAATGCGGGCCAAAACAAAATATATTGAGATCATAATAACCTGCATTGGTATCATCAAGGTTGATAAAAATAATGTAAAGAAAAAGTTCTTTGATCTAAACTGAATTTTAGCCAAGGCGTATCCAGCCATTAAACTAATGATTATCGTGATAATCGTAGAGGTTATACTTACTATACTTGAATTTTTAAAATAAGCCAGAATATCAGTATTTTGAATGACGTTAATGTAATTGCGAAAGGTAAATTCTGAGATCAATTTTGGTGGATATGCGAACAAATCTTTCTCTAATCTGAAACTCGATATAACTGTCCATATTATTGGAGTAACATACACAATTGCAAAAACATAGACAAGCAAGTTTACAATAATTATTATACTTTTTCTGTTCATCTTATTACTCTTCCCCCTTCATATACCTAAATTGTAGTAACGTCAATCCAAGTAAAACAAAAAACATTACAACTGACATTGCAGAAGCCAACCCTAATTTGTAATCTTGGAAGCCTGCTTCATAAACTTTTTGAACCATAAACATAGTGGCGTTCCCCGGACCACCTTTTGTAAAAACATAAACTAGTTCAAAATTTCTTATAGCCATAATCGTTGAAAGGACCATTACCAACACAGAAGTTGGTTTTAAAAGGGGAAAAGTAATATACCAAAACCTTTGCCATTTGTTTGCACCATCTATACTTGCCGCATCGTATACTTGCATGGGAATAGATGTTAGAGCAGCATTGAACATGACCATGAAATATCCTGCAACATACCAGACGTTAACCAATGTAACCCAAAAAAAGGCTAGATCTGGCTCTAATAACCACATTCTTGGTTCCATGCCAACCTTTTCTAAGATTATATTTAAAAAACCCGCATCGATATCCAAGAACCATTTCCATGAAAGTGCAACAATAACGGGGGATAAGATCCAAGGCCAATAAAAAAGGGCTCTAAGAATACTTTTACCTTTTACAATCTCAGAAGTAGTAAGAACTGACAGAAACAACGAAAAGAAAAAAACTAGGGGAACAAACATCGCTGTGAATAGAAAAGTTCTTAACATACTTCTTAAAAAGGAAGAAGTGCTAAAATCGGAAAAAATCTTTACAAAGTTTTCAAAACCAACAAAGTTTGCGGATGTCCCCAACATACTATAATCTGTGAAAGCCAGAAAAATCCCTGAAATTGCCGGAAAAATTACAAACAAAGTGAATATTACCAGATTAGGTAAGATGAAAAATAATCCCGTAACTTCGACACGATAACCTTTAGATACAGCCAAAAGTATCCCTCCTCGTAGAAATAATCCGCATGCCCGATTCAGACATGCGGATTATATGGAACGAATTATTTTAAACCAGCTTCAGTTCGAATTTGATCTGCGAGTTTATTCATCGCTTCTTCAGGTGTTTGTTCGTGAGTGAGAACTGAAACAACCATATTAACTATTGAAGATACGTTCCCTTGAATCACAGGAGATGTCTTTAAATTATACCAATCAAAATCTTGCCTCTTTTTCGCTGCTGGAGATGTGTTAAGCAAATCATTCATCGCTACTATGTTAGCTTCTTGAACCATTTTATCATCGTAAGTTACTTCTGTCATGTCCGATCTGTCAGGCAATAGATACAATGCAGAACTAATATCAGCAAGGTTCTCTTTATTTGTTAAATAGAATGCTAATTCAACACCTTCTTCGGTTAATGGAACTATCAACTTACCTCCAGAAAAGGTGTATCTTTCTCTCTTCACAGGCATTGGAATTGCCCCCCACTCAAAATCCAATTGTTCCGCGAAGGTTGGAAGCATCCATGTGCCGGAGAGATACATTGCAGAAAGCCCATTTTGGAAGTACTTTAAAGGCGCATCACCAGAAATCCAAACGGCTTTCGGCATCAAATCCTCATCATGAATTTTCAAGAAAAATTCCATTGCCTCAATAGACTCTTTAGAATCCAAGATAATCTTTGTCCCAGTTTCATCCCAATAACCTCCGCCATATGTGTACATCAACCAAGAGAATCTTGATGGACTCCTATCCCAAACCAAAGGATAGCGTACTCCAGATTCTTTCAACTTTACCATGGCATCGTACCATTGGTCAATTGTCCAAACCCCATCTGTTGGGACTGTGATCCCTGCATTTTTGAATAATTCTTTATTATAAAAAAGAGCAAAAACGTCAGTGGTATACGGAATGGCTGGAATCATCCCTGACTCTAAGCTATAAGTTTTAAACCAACTTTTATACACGGTAACTGTGTCCAACCACTCCATAGGTTCCATGCCTGTGTATTGTTTTACATAAGGGGTTATATCGATGGCGTAATCTTGTAAATAAACAACATCGGTTTCTCTTGCAACATCGGGAGGTGTCCCCCCTTGTAACATCATGATCATCTTAGTCTTCCAATCTGCGTAGGGTATTACCAACAGTTCTACATCTTTCCCCGTTTCCTCTTCATAAGAAGCAACTTGTTTCTGAAACACGGGTAGATCTGGGCCATCGATGAAAGTCGCAAATGTGATATCCTGCGAGAATCCAAAAACGGCTGATAAAATCATTATGCTACTCACCAACAACATCGAAAATACTTTTTTCATTCTAACCTACCTCCTTCTAAATGATTTGAATAACGAAATAGTTTCAGTAAACATTTTCCCCTTCCAATCCTACTGTAACTTTTTTTAAGTACAATTCTATGGCTAAAATAGCAGCTCCTTCGACAATGGCACTTTCTTCACTTCTGTGAATTTTAACCTCATTGAAATTAGGATATGTTTTGTCCCATTCTTCTATTATCTTATCCATCTCTTCCTGGTGGGTACAATTCAACACGATTTTGTCTGGTTGTAGGACGTAATAAATATTTCTTAAAAGACGCATCCATTCTTTTATAACTTCATTTTGGCTAGAAGAATCGATGTACTTCTCCAAAGTTTGGCCATTGGTAAGTATACTTCCTAACTCACCTGCTCGACCTTTACCAACATAAAGCATTTCATCAATTATTAAACCCATTCCTACCCCTTTTCCCCAATAAATACAAACTACATTCTTCACTTTTTTATCTGAATAGAATCTCTCTTTTATCGCTAAAAGGTTTGCATCATTTTCAAAGGCAGTTAAAGCATTCGGAAACAATTTTTTCAAAGTTTCCACCAGAAAGGTAACATTGGAACCATTTATTCTTAAAGCGGAAGAATTAATAATTCCATCTTTTGAAACATACCCAGAGATTCCAACTACTACGGATAAGATATTTGTTTTGAGCTTTTTTAATTCGTCTTCTAACTGAGCACAGAGTTCTGTTATGGAATCATAATCAGATAAAAACCTCTTTTTAGAATCTAAAACTTCGTTTTTCAAATTGTATATTCCATATATTATGAATTCATTTTCAATTTGAATTCCAAGTATTTTATATTCTTCGTTGAGTTCTAAGATCTCAGCTTTTCTACCTAATTTGCTATCCTTCATTCCTGAAGTCAAAACTAAATTATTTAAATATGGTTCTAAATTTCTCGATACCGTAGGTGCACTAATTTTTAATTTTTTCGATATCTCAGCTTTTGTTGCTATTTTATGATTATAGATATAAGTTAAAATTTTATACCTGTTAATATTTCTAATCCCTTTTACATGATTATGTTCAGTTATAAGTGACCCCCCCCTCTCATTAATTATTTTCTTACTGTATGTAATTATATTGTACATGACTTATAAGTTTTTTCAAAATCCCCTCAGAGGCGATAAGAGTTGATTAAAACTTTTTATAACTAATTAAATTCAATTACATTCAATTTTCGCATGAGTTTTAAATTATTATACAAAATTTCAACTTATCACTATTTTTTGATAAAATAATTTTATAGAATCTCTTAATAAAAAGGAATTAAAACGATGATAGATATAATTGCAATTTCCGACGAGGAAGTATATTTAATAAATAAAGACAAGAAAAGGTTTGACTTACTTATTTACGCTGGAGATCTTTCTCCACAATATATGGATTACGTAATAAACGAATTCAAACCATCCTTAAGCTTAATGGTACACGGTAATCATGATAAAAAGTATTATAAATTATACGAAGAGGAAAACAACTCTTTTTCAAAGGTATACAAAGGAGCCTATGTTTTAAATCATGGCATAGTTAACTTAAAAAAATTCATAGGCAAAGATATCATAGTAGCGGGATTTTCCGGTGCTCTAGCTCATGGATATAGACCTTTTTATTTCAAAGAAAGGGATATTAATAAATTTAAAAGAGAGGTACTTTTCAACACAATCTTTAAAGGCAATAAGTATAAACCAATCGATATAATGATTACACACAATCCTCCTTACATAAAAAATACCATAAAAAAATACGGTCAATCTCATACCCCTTCAAGAGCCTTGGGGGAATTTTATCTTAAGACACTTCCAAAAATTTGGATATACGGTCATATTCATCCCAAATACGATTTTCAGGAACTTGATTTTGAAATTAAATTCTTAAATAATGTATCTTATCTAATAAATGCGGTCCCTTACAAATTAATAAAATACGATGATGAAAAAAAAGAAGTTATAGAAATTTGTACTTATAAGAAAATCCGTACAAAAACTATTTCAATTTAGTGATTAATTAATTTTTTTAAACGAAATTTTAATTATTGTGTTGTATTATTGAATTAATCTTATAAGAATATATCCCTAAAAGGTTTTGCTGTTTCTTGCAAAAAATCTTTTTCATAATAAACTTTGATTTTGAACTTGGGGATCTTAAGGGGCTTACCCCTTAACGTGCCCACAAAAACGGGAGGCTAAAGCGAAATGTATAGGACCTCGAGAAGTCTCAGCAGAAGTGAGTACGAAAAAGCCAATAGATTAGCAAAAAAAGACTTTTTGTCTAATATTTCAAAAGGGGCGGAAGGATATCTGCCGTGTTTAGAAGATATCATCCACAACGTTGAAATAATTAAGGAAGAAAAACTCGGCCTGATAGATATCCCTATAGAAAGGATCAAAGGAACTTACTATCATTCTCGCTCACTCTCTTTTTCAGCAAATTTTTATCCTTTAATGAAAATTGATTCAGAGTTTGCAAGCAAATGGATTAATTTGTACGAAGCTCATATATCTGAAGGGATAAGAGAGCCGGTAACAGCCTACGAATATTTAAACTGGTTTTACATTGTTGAAGGGAACAAAAGGGTAAGCGTTTTGAAATATTCAGACGCTTTTTCAGTCCGCGGGGAAGTTACTAGATTGATTCCCAAATGGGATGAAAACAATCCTGAAATAAGGATCTACTATGAATTTTTAGATTTTTATAAAAAGACAAAAATTAATATAATCTGGTTCAACAAAGAAGGCAAATTCAAAGAACTGTACGATTTAATCAAAGATTACAAGAAAAAAAGTGATTTTGTTGATAATGATTATGATGAACTGATCAATTCAGTATATCTTCTATTTAGAAAAGTGTATAGGGAAATTGCCAAAGACACAATTTCGCTTACTGAAGAAGAGGCTTTTTTAGAATATCTAAAAAAATTTGGTTTGGAGAATGTTCCCACTATTGAAAGAGAAATGAGGAAGCAGGTTAACGAGTTGGTAGAAGAATTAGAGGAACGCCTGGGTAAACCATCCGAGCCATTGTTTAAATTACCTCAGATTTTCGCAGGGAAAACATTAAAAGTAGCTTTCCTTTACAATACTTCAATAGAGGGGTCAGCATGGACATATTCTCATGAATTGGGAAGAAGGTACGTTCAAAAACGTTTAGGAAGTGAAATAATAACAAAGTATTTTGAAAATATTTCTAATTTGAAAACATATGAAAGAATATTAGATAAACTTGAAGAAGAAAAGTTCGATCTAATATTTTCTACAAGTTTTGAGTTCTTACAAAATCAGAATACAAAGGAACTTCAAAATGTTCGATTTATGTATTTTTCTGGGTATCGTACTACGAAGAATATTAATACATATTTCGGGCGTATGTACGAACCAAGATTTCTCTCTGGTATGATAGCAGGTGCTATGACAACAAACAATAAAATAGGTTACGTTGCTTCTTACGGTATACCTGAAGTCATTATGGGAATAAATGCCTTTGCTTTAGGAGCAAAGGCTGTTAATCCAAAATCAAAAGTGTTTGTTGGATGGACGAATACTTGGCGCAATATAGAATATGAAAGAGATACGGCAGAGTATTTAATAAATGAAATTGGAGTGGATGTTTTAACACATCATCAGGATTCTCCAGAAGTTTGCAAGGTTGGAGAAGAATATGGTGTTTATACCATTGGTTACCATTTTGATATGAAAGAATATGCTCCAACTACCCATTTAACCTCCGTGGTTTGGAATTGGGGAGTATACTACGAAAACATCATTAAAGATGTATTAAGAGGATCAAACTTTTCCTTATTTAGATTGTTTTCTGGTTCAGAAAAGATAGAGAACTTTTGGGGTGGACTTAAGAGCGGGATCGTTTGTTTGTCACCTATAAGTGAAATAGTTCCTTCTACAACAAAAAACCTTGTTGACACTGTGAAAACAGATATTATGGACAATAGGTTTCATCCTTTCCGAGGTAGTATTTTTGATAAGGAAGGTAATATGAAAGTCTCGAAAGGCAAAAATATTTCAGACGAAGAACTAATGAAAATGGATTGGTTTGTAGACAACGTTTTTTATTCCTAAAAATGGGGAAATTTATGAAAAGATTTTTTATAATGTTGTTATTCTCTTTTGCTTTTACAATCGTTTTTTCAGAAGTTAATTTTTATTTTTCTATATCGCATAGCATAGTACTAAAAAATTATGAAACAAACGCGAGCCCTTAATCTTAAGCTTCCACTTTTTCTAACTTTTTTATCAATTCCAAAGTTATTTCTTTCATATTTTCCACCACTAAATCTGCTTTCGATAGATCCTGATTGAGTGAGTTAGGGTTTTTAAAACCTATACACTTCATTCCAGCAGCTTTTGCCGCTTTAACACCATTCTTTGAGTCTTCTATAACTACACATTCATCTGGTTTAACCTTTAACAAGCCTGCTGTGTATATAAAAATATCAGGTTTAGGCTTACCACGAGCAACGTATTCTGAGCTCACCAAAACCTCAAAATACTTCTCAATATCAAACAGGCAAAGAACTTCTTTGATCAATCTCATAGGGGAAGAAGAGGCCAAAGCTATCTTATAATTGCTTTCTATCAGAGTTTGTAACAACTCTATTACACCTTCTATTGGCTCTTTAACACTTTCTTTTAATAATTGCAAATTCTCTAAGTTTTGTTTTTCAAGCAATTCTTCAACACTTTGTTGTAGATTGTATTCATTTTTTAAGTCTTGCCACATTTCTTGATTGCTTACACCTATATAATTACTATATGAACTTTTATTCATTGGAATTCCCAATTCTTCAAAAATTCTTTTATTTGCATTATAATGGATGGGTTCACTATCAATGATGACCCCATCCATATCAAAAATAATAGCTCTTATCATTATTTTCTCCTCACCTTTATACAGATTGATAGTTAACATGATTCACAACATCTATTTTAAGAAATTCATTTATTTCTTTTTCGCCCCCAATATATTCTTTTAACTCTTCAAGGTCTTTGCTCATAAGCTTCTTGAATTCTTCTCCATAGATCGTTTCTTTTTTAAAAATATAAGAAGCTAGAAGATCAAGTTTCTCCTTATTTTGCCTAAGCAGCTCAACAGCTTTATCGTACATTGAGTTAATTATCTTCTTGACTTCAACGTCAAGTTCTTTAGCAGTTTCTTCCGAATAATTCTTTTGTTTTGTCAACTCACTACCCAAAAATATTTCTTCCTCTTCTCCTTCCCAATACACCGGTCCCAACTTTTTGGACATCCCTAACCTATAAATCATGGATTTTGCGTAGTCCGTAGCTTTTCTTAGGTCATCTTTGGCGCCTGTAGTAACAAAATTGAACACTAATTTCTCACTTGCTCTTCCCCCTAGGGCTACAACGATTCTATTAAGTATTTCACTTTTTTTAATTAGGTATCTGTCTTTTTCGGGAATTTGTAAAGTAGATCCTAATGAACCTATACCCCTTGGAATTATAGTAATTTTATAAACAGGGTCGGTATTAGGTAATAAATAAGCCAATACCGCATGTCCCAGTTCATGATACGATAGAATCTTCTTCTCTTTATCGGATATTATCCTATACTTTTTGGACGGACCAGTTAATACTCTATCAATAGCTTCTTCAAAATCATTCATTTCGATTTGAGTTTTCTTTTTTCTTGAAGCTATTAAAGCAGCTTCATTAACTAGGTTTTCTAAATCTGCTCCTACGAAGCCCGGTGTCCTTTTGGCTAACAATGTTAAATCAACATCTTGGGCTATTTTCTTTTTACGTGTATGTATCTTTAAAATTTCTTCTCTTCCTTTTCTGTCAGGAGGGCCTACCATTATTTTTTTATCAAACCTACCGGGTCTAAGTAAGGCTTTATCAAGAACATCAGGTCTATTTGTAGCAGCCATTACAACAACACCTGTAGAAGAATCAAAACCATCGAGTTCCACCAACAAGGCGTTAAGAGTTTGTTCCCTCTCATCGTTCCCGCCGCCAAGTCCAGCTCCTCTTTGTCTACCTACTGCGTCTAATTCATCAATAAATATTATTGAAGGAGCATTTTCTTTAGCTGTTTTAAAAAGGTCTCTAACTCGAGATGCTCCCACTCCTACAAAAAGTTCAACAAAATCTGAACCACTTGCATAATAAAAAGGTACATCTGCTTCACCAGCTATAGCCCTTGCTGTCAAAGTTTTACCCGTTCCTGGAGGGCCTACCAGCAAAGTTCCTTTAGGCATTCTTGCACCTAATTCTTGAAATTCTTGAGGATTTTTCAAAAATTTTACAATGTCCTCTACTTCCTCCACAACTTCATCGATTCCCGCCACATCTTTAAAAGTAACTTTTTCACCAATTGGTTCATACTCCTTTGCCTTACTCTTTCCAAAGTTCATACTGCTTTTAGCACCTGATGCAGCGGAACGATATAACCAAAAAAAGAAAGGCACCATTATTACTATAGGTATTATATTAATCAATAAACCAAACCACCACTTTGAGGCTACACTTTCGATATACTCGACTTTTATACCTTTTTGAATTAAACTATTCACATACTGTTTATCGATTACTAAAGCTGGAGAAAAAGATTCATAAGTAGAATCATCTTTAGCAAATATTGTCACGTCCCCGTTTTGATTTATTTTTATGGATTCCACCTGACCGTTATTGATCAAGCTTAACATTTCAGAATAGGATATCCTAGGGTTATTTTCCCAGTTCAAAGCAACGAGAGCTCCAACAAAAATAACCGCAAATATAATATAAACCCAAATTATATTGGAAAACTTTAATTTCTTTTTTTCTTCTTTGGTGTTTTTATTTTCAGGCATTTATTTACCTCCTCACAGATGTTGACCTATATACATTTAATCCAAAATACTGTACTTTTTCAACGTTTTCATCTTTCTCCAATTTTTCAAAAATCTCCTTTTTATTTTTACATCTTCTTTGATCTAAAAAGCTCTCAATCTCATGCTGATTCATCGGATGCCTTTTTATTATACTTAAGATAGCTTCCAAATCATCTTCTATAGAACTGTAGAAATCTTCTTCTTCTTCTAAAAAATCAAGAGATATGCCTCCTAAGATATTTTGAGCTAGCTCAATTTTTTCTCTTTCTAGAACTGTTACCCAATCTTCCGCAGGGGGTCTCATGGGTAAATTGATATACAATCGATCATAATTTATTCTGTTAAATATTTCTTGGATTTTCCTTAAAGATTCTTCATCATCATTTAATCCTTTTACCATCATGAATTCCATCCAGATTTTACCTTTAAAATTTTTAGAAAAACTTATCAATCCATTCACGTAGGATTCAAACAATATACTTTTAAGAGGTCTATTTATTTTTTTAAACGTTCTTTGATCATAAGCATCCAGCGTTGGCATTACAAGATCACTTTCACTTAACTCTTCCCTTGCTTTTTTTTTCAGACAATAGAGCCCCATTTGTAATTACAGCAACAGGTTTTTCAACATAAGCTTTTATAGATTTTATTAGTTCACCAATTCTAAAGTATAATAATGGTTCACCTTCACCAACTATGGTTACAAAATCAAACTGGGATACGCCGCTTTTAATATAAGATTTAAACTCTTCTAAAATATCTTGTAAATTAAAAAATTCTTGTCTTTGGTTTGTCATGTTGCTCGTTCTTCCTAACTGACAGTATACACAAGAGAAATTGCAGGTTTTTGGAGGTATTGGGCTTACTCCTAAGGATCTTCCCATCCTTCGAGAAGGAACAGGCCCTTATAAGTGTTGAAAATTCATCGGACACCTCGAATCTATTTTCAATGTTTTTTTATCCTTTTAAATTATACCAAAAAACCCCCACTAAATAAAAATAATAGTAAAACATACTAAAGAAAAAGAAATTAGGAAAAAAGTATCTTTTATTTCCCAATTAAACTGCTTAAATCTTGTTCTCCCTTCCCAGCCATTGTATCCTCTTGCTTCCATCGCAACGCTCAAATCTTCAGCCCTTCTCAGAGCAGATACCAACAAAGGTATAATTATAGATATAGCCCCTCTAATCCTTCCAGAAAATTTTCTATCATCAAAATTTGCCCCCCTACTTAATTGTGCCTTCATTATTCGATCCGCTTCATTCGCAATTACAGGGATAAATCTTATAGCTATCGTCATTACCATCGATATTTCATGGGCAAATCGTTTTGGCACAAAAAACCATCTCAGGATATCCTCAAGAGCATGAGCTAAAGAGGTAGGAGAAGTAGTTAACGTGAGAACAGAAGATAACAAAACTGCAAACAGTATTCTGAAGGTAATTATAGCAGCATTAAATAAACCGGTATCTGTTATTCTGATAAAGCCAATCTTAAAAAGTGTATTCCCTCCTATTGTGAATAATTGAATTACAAAGGCAAAGATAACTATAAACCATATTGATTTTAAGGATTTCATGTAATACTTCAAACTTAATTTAGATAACAACATCAACAACAAAGTATACGAAGACATAATCAAAACATCGTAAAAACTGTTTATAGAAAAAGCGAATCCTGCTAAAACGAACAATCCTAAAAGTTTTCCCCTTGGATCCAGTGAATGCATCAACGAGTCTAATTCAACGTATCTTCCCAAGGCAACATTATCCAAAAGCATTTAAATACTCCTTTTATCAATCATTTTTTCTAATTCCCAGCATTCAATATTTTAACATAATTTAAGAATTAGTATATTATTCGTGAGAAAAGATTTTGTTGTTTTTTTAAAATATTAATAAACAGAATGGCAGATTTTTATTAAGTTTTGATTAAGTATTTTGGTAAAAAATATGGTATAATAAATTATTATAATACGTAATAACCCTATAAGGAGAATCAAATGAAAAGATCCTTAGCAAATAGAAATGTGAAGTATCTATTCATACTTTTGTTGATTTTAATAACATGTATAATAATTGCTTTTTTAGTTTCTAAATCCTCAAATTATAAAAAGCAAATTATTTTTTTTGAAGAGTACTTAAAAAATAACTATACTCTGGACGATGCAACAATAAGAGAATTCGTTAACGTTTTTGAAATATTATACAACGAATTTCCCTACGTAACTGAATATGTCTATCCAATCGAATTGTTAGCTATTGGAATAGTAGAAACGAATTTTGAAAATGCAAAAGGAGATAATGGGAAAAGTTTAGGATATTTTCAAATTCAAGCCCCTACTTATTGGTATTTAAAACATAATTATCCTGAATTTTACCAGAGGATCAATTTCTTAGAACCTTGGTATTGGGATATCGTAAGCGAAAGACCTGATGTGCAATTAATGACTTCTATCCTATACTTATACGATATCAAATTACGTTACGGGGAAGAGGATGCATACAGTATTTACAATGGCGGTTCAGAAATATATAAAGACAAAATATTATTAAGACTTAGTATTTTAGAAAATACATTTAAAAAATTTAACAGGAGGTAAGCATGCAGATATCAGAACCCCTTGTTTCGAAACCAGTTTTTAGTGAAAAAATTTGGGGAAGTAACGAGTTAAACAGAATTTTCAACTACGAAAAAAACCAAACAATAGGAGAAGTCTGGCTGTATTCACCTTTAGATGGCCATGAAACCGTATTGTATGGAAGAAATAGCCAAAGAGAATATGGAAAAGCAAGTGAACTCTTCCCAAAATTCCCTCTACTCTTAAAACTAATAGCAACCTCTTCCTGGCTTTCCATACAATTGCATCCGGATGATACAATGGCCAAACAATTAGAAAACGAGCCATGGGGTAAATCGGAAGCTTGGTACTTTCTGAAGGATAATGGTCAAATTAAAGTTTCAAATAATAATAAATATATCCTCCAAGCTTTTGAAAACAATCGATGGGATGAAGTACTAGAAAGTTATGAAATGAACAAATTCGATTCCATATTCATACCCGCTGGAACCGTGCATACTTTAGGTCCCAATAGCTTTTTACTTGAAATACAGCAAAGCTCAGATTTAACTTACAGACTATACGACTGGGGAAGACCTAGAGAAATCCATGTTGATAAATCTAAAAAAGTTCTCAACAACATTCACACCAGTTACTCTATTTCAAGGAAGACTGAAGGATTGTGTACCAAATACTTTAGCTTTTCCAGATTTGCCAACCAAAATAAAAAAGGGTTAGGCGTATATGTTAACTTGAAAAGCTATGAAACAATAGTACTTCCAGAAGAAGTAAATTATAATTTTCAAGGTGAATTTGTGGAATTTAAATTAAACGAAATTGGCTGGAAATCACTTTTATAATTTCATAATTAAAAATTATAAAAATATTTAAAATTTTTACATTCCATTTCATTTTCGACTTATTTTGTCTGATATAATTGAACAAGTAGAAAACAAAATTCGAGGAGGAATCCTGATGAATAAAACTATGAAAGAAGATGTATCAATCGTCTTATCTGGTGAAGCAGGCCAAGGGATTCAAACGATAGAAAGACTGCTAACTTTTATTCTTAAAAGGGAAGGTTATTATGTATTTGCCACAAAAGAGTACATGTCGAGGGTTAGAGGTGGAAGCAATTCAACTGAAATAAGGGTAAGTTCCAAACCTGTAAAAAGTTACGTTGACAAAATTGATATACTCATACCTCTTACAAAAAGTTCAGTTGAACATCTAGGAGACAGAGTGAATGAAGATACCCTAATCATAGCAGACAACGATTCGTTGAAATTAGAAAACAAAAATCTTTTCAACGTCCCCATCCTCTCTATTGCAAAAGAAATAGGCAATGAAATATATGCAAATATAGTTGCTGTTGGTGTAATTTTGGGTCTTTTCAAAATAAACATAAAAACGATAGAAGAGTATCTAAGAGAAAGATTTGGAGATAGGGGAGAAAAAATTGTTTCAGATAACATAAAAGCTGCTTCAGAAGGTCACAAATTGGGTAAAGACTTTTCTGAAAATGGAGAGATAAAAATAGAGATCTCTGCAAATGAAACTTTAAAAGACGATTTATTAATTAGCGGAACCGACGCGGTAGCTCTAGGAGCATTAGCAGGAAATTGTGATTCGATTTTTTCATATCCAATGACGCCTGGATCTGGGGTTCTAGTTGATTTAGCAAATTTTTCAAAAAATTTCGACATTTTAGTTGAACAAGCCGAAGATGAAATTGCCGCAATCAATATGGCAATAGGCGGATGGTACGCTGGAGCAAGATCAATGGTGACTACTTCTGACGGAGGATTTGCTTTAATGGAAGAAGGACTTTCTCTAGCTGGTATGATCGAATCACCGTTAGTAATTCACCTTGCTCAAAGACCTGCCCCTGCAACAGGTTTACCAACAAGAACCGCTCAGGAAGGGTTAAATCTTGTTATACACTCAGGGCATGGTGAATTTCCAAGGCTGGTTTTTGCTCCTGGTAATCTTGAACAAGCTTTCTATTTAACTCAACAGGCATTTAATATCGCCGATAAATATCAGATCCCAGTATTTATTTTGACAGATCAATTTTTTGTTGATTCGTATTATAACGTTAAAAAGTTGGACCTTTCCAAAATTGAAAATAAAAAATATTTCGTCGAAACTGGTGAAGATTATAAAAGATATGATTTATCAAAAGCAGAAAACGGTGTTTCACCAAGAGGTATACCTAACTTTGGTAAAGGATTAATTATCGTAGATAGTGATGAACATGATGAGGAAGGTCATTTAACTGAAGATTTGGATATCCGAATTAAAATGGTGGAAAAAAGGCTCCAAAAATATGATGCTTTAAAAGATGATTTTGTTTCTCCAGAATTCTTTGGAAATAGAAACTACAAATATCTCTTAGTATGTTGGGGTTCAAACTATAATGTTGTGAAAGAGGCAATAGAAAATATAGATAATAAAGATCTTGCTATGCTTCACTTTAGTCAAGTTTTTCCCTTCCCAGAAAATGCGGTTGAATTTTTAGAGAATGCAGAAAAAATAATTGATGTTGAAAATAATGCCACGGGCCAATTTGCAAAGTTAATAAGAGCAGAAACTGGTATAAAAATAGATAGTAAGATACTAAAATTCAATGGAATGCCGTTTTCGGTTGAAGAGTTAACCGCTAAAATAAGGGAGGAGTTACAATGAGTGAAAGAAAAAATATTTTTAGTCTAGAAAACGAAAAAGAATTAGACATAGCTTGGTGCCCTGGTTGTGGTAATTTTGGAATACTGAATATATTAAAAAAAGCCTTGGAAGAAATGGAAGAAATAACTCCCAACAATTTTGTGCTCGTTTCAGGAATAGGACAGGCAGCAAAAATTCCTCATTACTTTAAAAACAATGCTTTTAATGGCCTTCATGGTAGAGCTTTACCCGTTGCCTTTGCCATTAAATCGACTAATCCAGATTTATACGTAGTAGCTGAAAGTGGAGATGGAGACATGTACGGTGAAGGGGGAAACCATTTTATCCACAATATAAGACGAAACGTGGACATAACAAACATAGTCCATGATAACCGGGTTTATGGATTAACAAAAGGACAGGCTTCTCCTACTTCACAACAAGGAATGGTCACCCCTGTTCAAGTAAACGGAGTAATACTAAACCCCTTCAATCCCATTGCTGTGGCTATAGCTAACGGAGCTACTTTTGTTGCACGGGCTTTTGTAGGCGACATTCAAAGCACTAAAGAAATTATTAAAAAAGCTATCAGACATAAGGGATACTCGCTAATTGATTTGTTCCAACCATGCGTGACGTTTAACAAAATAAATACTTATGCCTGGTTTAATGAACATACTTACAAATTAGGGGAAGATTACGATCCATCAGATAAAATGCAAGCTCTACAAATGGCTTTTCAAGAAGACAAAATTCCTCTGGGTATAATATATGAAGAAAAGGGAAAACCAACTTTTGAAGAACAATTGACTATTTATAAACAAAACAAAGAACCCCTTTTTAAAAGAAACATAGATTTAAACAAATTAGAAGGTTTTATAAACTCAATGAGATGAGAGGTGATACTATGGCATTGAAGGTTGGAGATTTGGCTCCCGATTTTAAAGTGAAAGATCAAAATGGTGATGAATTAGGCTTTGGCAAAAAGTTCGAAACCTAATTTATCATTATGGAGCAAAAAATTATGAAAAAACTGGCTTTTATTTTTTTAATTTCGATGATTCTTTCAACCAATTTATTGAGTCAAACGATAAATATACCGCAATTTCCAAAAGGAACTCTAACTATTTCACAAGAGGGAAGAGTTGTGACAATCCCTATTGAAATTGCTAATACGAACGAATTAAGAGAATTCGGTTTAATGTACAGAGAAGATATCCCAGAAGAATATGGAATGCTTTTTGTATTCCCAAATCCTGGAATAAGAGGCTTTTGGATGAAAAACACCTTTGTTGAACTTGACATCGCTTTTATAGATAACAATGGAACAATATTAAATATACAAAACATGAAACCTTGCGAAGAATCAACCTGCCCTATTTACATAATTTACAAACCTTTCAAATATGCTTTAGAGGTAAAGGCAGGTTTTTTTGAAAGGTACGGATTCAGTGAAGGAGCAAAAATTGACTGGTCGATAGATGACTAAAAACTGTGTTACAAGGCAAAAGAGCTATAAAAATGCATTAGTTTTTTAAAGAGAGTAAGAAAAGCTCTAAAGGAGGACTGATAAAAATGAAAAAAATAGTTATTTCGGTACTTGTTATTTTGTTTGGTATAAACTATATATATGCAGCTGAAAAGGTAGTCGTCGGAGCAAAGGCTTTCACAGAAGGTTATATATTGTCAAGCATGGTTTCTTTACTTCTCCAAGAAAACGGGATTAAAGTAGTAGAAAAGTTTGGACTATCCTCTTTTCCTCTTCGCAAGGCTATGGAAACAGGTCAAGTAGATGCTTATGTAGATTACACAGGAACTGCTTGGGCAGCGTATTTTGGACATACAGAAAACATATATGATCCTGAGGAACTGTTCGATTTAGTAGCAAAAGAAGACTTAGAGAAACACAACATCGTATGGTTAGATATGATAAATTTTAATAATACTTATGGTTTGGCAGTACGAAGCTCTTTTGCTAGAGAAAACGGAATACATAGTTTAAGTGATTTGGCTGATTATATTAATTCTGGAAAAGGAAAAGATTTAATTTTTGGAGTTAATCCAGAATATTATGAAAGAAGCGACGGGATATTTGCTGTTATGGATGAATACGATATGAATCTACCAAGAAAAAATGTAAGAACGATGGAAGCAGGGTTAACATATGAAGCGTTAGCGCGTAAAAATATTGATGTGGCTATGATATATTCTACCGACGCACAAATCTTACGTTTTGATTTAGTGATTTTAGAGGATAACAAATCTTTCTTTCCACACTACAATCCTTCTGTTTTGGTTAGAAAAGAAATAATAGATGCATACCCTGAAATAAAAGAAATTTTAAAACCATTGACATTGTATTTAAATGAGGATATAATTATAAGGCTGAATTACTTGGTTGACTTTGAAGGTTTAGAACCAGAAATTGTTGCTAGAAAGTATCTCCATGGTTTGGGCTTTATCAAATAAATAGATTACAATAACTTGCGGAGGCGTGCACCGAATTGGCTAAGGGGCCGGTCTCGAAAACCGGTGGGGTTTATCCCCTTGTGGGTTCGAGTCCCACCGCCTCCGCCAACTTTTATTGAGGAGGGAAGTAAAAGATGCCTATTCTATCTGAAATTAACAGATATTTAAAAAGTAAAATTTCACTTGGTAAAGATGATTATGCGATACCAAAAAGATGGATGCCCCCTAATTATACCGGTAAGGTTAAACTATCTGGGAGAAAATTTTTTGTTAATCCATATGAGTTTATTTCTAACATAATAGATAATCTGTTAAAAAATGCTTCAGAAGAATTGGATTACAGCAAACCCCTTTCTTTCATTAAAAATGTTAAAAACCCTGATTGGATTAGAACAAGCATAGTTTATTCTGCTCATGTAAGAGCTACAGCTGCCTATGTTCATGACCAAACTACTTTATTCGTTCCGATAGATGAAAAAGGTTATACTGAATCAGGAACCTTTCTAAAAATGTTGATGTTAATACCTTATTTTTCTAGCTATAACGTTGATAGTATCTATTTACTTCCAATTACTCAATCCAGCAATAAATTTAAGAAAGGTGAAGTAGGCTCACCTTATGCGGTCAAAAATTTTTTCTCTGTAGAAAAAGATTATCATGACACCCTTTTGGAAAGTGAATTCACCCCTGATCAAGAATTTGCAGCCTTCGTCGAAGCCGCTCATATGGCTGGAATGAGAGTATTGTTAGACTTTGTGCCACGAACAGGAGCCAGGGACAACGACTTGATTTTAGAACATCCCGATTGGTTCTATTGGATAGATATAGATGAAATGAACGACTTTGCCCCACCTAAAGTTGACGGTTTAGGATTTGTTCAACCAAGTAAAGAAAATTTAAAAATTGTATACAATGACGAACAAGTCAAAAATCATCTTAAAAAATTTAGATGGGATCCAAAAACTCAGAATCCACAAAAATGGGAAAATTTTATAGATAAAAATAAAAACAACCCGGATTTTTTGGATGAGATAGCAAAAGAGTTTAAAGTAATTACCGTTCCAGGATTTTCAGATTGGATAAATGATCCCCAACCCGCATGGGAAGATGTCACTTTCTTAAGACTCTATCTTTCTCATCCGGAAGAAGCCCTAAAATATATAGATGGGGCAAACCAACCTCCTTATGTGCTCTTTGAAGTTGTTAAATCAAGTTTGTTCCCGGGGAAAGAAAAGAATACCGAACTTTGGAACTTAATAGCAAACATTATTCCATTTTATCAAAAAAATTTCGGTATAGATGGTGCTAGGTTGGACATGGGTCACGCTCTACCTGATGAACTTGAACATGAAATTATAAAAAGGGCAAAAGACTACGACCCCGCCTTTGTAATAATAGCAGAAGAATTAAGCATGGACAACCATATAAAGGCTAAGAAAAACGGTTATGATGGAATTTTGGGAAATTCATGGTGGGCTGAGCCAAGAATAAAAGAAGGCTGGTTCAAAAAATTCATCTCAGAAGTAGCACCAAAAATATCTTTGCCTACATTTGCTACGGCAGAAACACCAGATACCCCAAGAGCCGTTACAAGAGAAGGTAAAGAAACTTTCTCAAAACTAACAGCGGTGGTAAATACTTTCATGCCAAACGGAATAACATTTATAAACTCTGGATATGAGCTTTTTGAACCTCAACCTATGAACACAGGCCTAGATGTAGAGGACCCGGTGGAAGAAAGATTTAAAAATTTACCTTCAACAGACCAATTTTATGGCAAACTAGCATTCTTTGATTGGTATGTATTGCATTGGGATACAGACCATCATATGGTGAAATTACTTTCCTTATTAGGCACACTAAAAGAGGAAGTCAAAGATCTTTTGAAAAACCCTGATAATTATCATTTTATTGATTTTTCTGAAGATGCAAGTGCACTGTTTTGGTGGAACGGAGAAAAAGGAGTTGTCATACCTATCAATACCAACTTTCAAAATCCGTACTTCTTTGATATAGACCTTGGATACTACACCTGGAAAAGTAATCATAATATTCAAACAAAATTGGAAAATTACAGAAGAGGAGAAAGCTCTTGGAATGTTCAAGATGCACATTTAAAAGTAACAATCAATCCAGGTGAAGCCAGAGTGTTTTTCATATATTAAAAAGGGCTTTTAGCCCTTTTTTATTTTAATTTTGGAAAGTTAAACTTGTCTACTTCTTGCTTTTTTATAAATTTTCTAAACTTTTTCTTTGCTTCCTTCATTAGCTCTTCTTGAACTATAAAAATTTTTGACTTTTTCCCAGTTGACCTTTTATACTCTCCATTCGGTTGCAACTCTCTTGCTTTGAAATTATCTTTTAAATAAAGGTTCAATACATCTATCAATCGTTGCTTTAGATCTTCTTGCTCTATTGGTATCAAGGTTTCAACTCTTCTATCCAGATTTCGAGGCATTAAATCGGCACTAGATATAAATAATTTGGGTAATCCGTTATTTTCAAAATAATATATTCTACTATGTTCTAAATACCTTCCCACTACACTTCTAACTTTTATACCTTCACTAACTCCTTTTATCGCTACTTTTAAAGCACATATTCCTCTAACGATTAATTTAACGTTAACACCGGCCATAGATGCCTTATATAATGCTTTAATTATAGATACATCTAGCAAGGAATTCACTTTTATTATTATTTTCCCTTTTCCACCTTTTTTAACCACATCTATTTCGTTGTCAATCCACTGTAAAAAAGTTTCTCTCAAACTTGTGGGAGCAACTCCCAATTTTTTCCATGTTGGAGGCTTTGAATAACCCGTTAAAATATTGAATAGTGCCGATACATCTTGAGCATAACTTTCCTTACAAGTAAAAAAATCTATATCTTCATACAATCTTGCAGTTATGTAATTGTAATTCCCAGTACTCATATGAACGTATCTTCTGATCCCACCTTCTTCCTTTCTAACAATCAACAAAAGTTTTGCGTGTACTTTTAATCCGACAAGTCCGTAAACTACATGACAACCAGCTTTTTCCAACTCCTTAGCCCATTGAATATTATTTTCTTCATCAAATCTGGCTTTGACTTCTACCACAACGGTAACTTGTTTACCGTTCTCTGCCGCTTTTATAAGGTAATCTATTATTGGAGATTTTTTCCCAACTCTATACAAAGTTTGTTTGATAGCCAATACTTGTGGATCTTCCGCTGCCTGCCTTAAAAAATCCATCACATGCTCAAAAGATTCATAAGGGCGATGTAGGAGAACGTCCTTTTCTCTAATTACCTTAAAAATACCCTCCTTGCCATAAAAGCTTGGCGAAGGTTGGGGAGAATAATACTCAAATTTTAAATGATCATATCCTTCTAAATTAGCTATTTCCATAAGAGAACTTAAATCTAATAAACTAGATATCTCGAAAATATTATCGCTTCTTAAATTTAGTGAATTTAATAGGAAATTTCTTAGATTCTCTCCCATATTTTTGGATATTTCTAATTTAACAGGAAAGCCTGTTTTTCTTTCTTTCAACGAACTTTCAATCTCAATTAACAAATCTCTGGCATCATCCTCGTCGATAGAAAGGTCTCCATCGCGGGTGATTCTGAACTCAGAGATCTCAACCACTTTGTATCCGCTGAAAAATAAATCAGAATGCATTTTTAAAAGATCTTCCGTTAAAAATAAGCATGTACCATCCTCACTAGGGATGTTTATAAACCTAGGAAAAATCGTCGGTAATGGTATAAAGGCAAATAACGTTTCCCCTTTTTCATCTTCCAACTCCACACCTAGATTAATACCGCTACCAGGTAATATTGGAAATGGTCTACTCTGATCGACCGCCATTGGAGTAACAACGGGAAAAACGACCGTTTGAAAATAATTATCTAAAAACTCTTTTTTTTCTTCATCAATATCATCAACTTTGAGAACTTTAATATTCTCCTTCTCTAAAGAAGGTAATAACTCGTTTTCTAAACAATTATATTGCATTTCTACCATTTTATGAGTTTTTTGGGAGATCTTCATTAATTGATCTCGGGGATTCAAACCAGAAATATCGACTCCACTGAAACCAGCTTGAAGTTGTTCTTCCAAGCCAGCCACCCTTATCATAAAAAACTCTTCAAGATTGGATGAGGTTATAGAAAGAAATTTAACCCTTTCTAAAAGAGGGTTCGTTGTGTCATAGGCTTCTTCTAACACTCTGAAATTGAAGTCCAACCAACTTAACTCTCTATTGTTATAATATTTATAATCGTTCAAATCAATTTTCTTTTCTTTAGTTTTGTTGTTACTAGTTTTTGCCATTAAATCTCATCCCTTTAAATTTTTCTAACTAACTCAGGAACTATTCCAAAGACTTCTAAAAAGAAATTATCCTTCCTTTTCAATGCCCACTCTTCTAGCAAGGTTTCTTTTGGTGTATGAGTAATTATAATCAGACGATTGCCTTCTAAATTAACTTCAATATCTCCCAATTTGCTCTCATGAGCTACATCTAAGGCGTCTGCAAGCCTCAATATGGCAAGCATCTTTGTTATCAATATCTTATCTGATATGTTTTCCAGTTGTGATGAATAATCATCAATCTCTAAATCTTGGGCGCTGTGAAAGTAAGCGATTCTTGAGACAACGTCTAATTCTTTTGAAGTTAAACCTATAATCTCTGAACCCTTAATTATATTATACGAATGCAAATAATGTTTCTTAATATTTACATATTTCCCCATGTCATGCAAAATTGCAGACACTTGCAAAAGAAGTCTATGTCTTTTACCCAATTGATGAACCGGTTCTAAAACATCGAATAATTTCATCGCATATTTTTCTACTGTTTGGCTGTGTGTCTCCTCATAGGAATACTTTTTACCTATATTTCGTGAAGAGATGATCGTACTCTTTTCCAATAAATTGAAAAATCTTCTATATTTTCTGCTTAGCAACACTTGAAATAACAAACTACTACTTAAATTAACCTTTGGAAAAACCAAAATATTTTCTGCTCCGGATACTTCTAAAAGTAATCGGTAAAAAGCCAATGCTGATAATAACGAATTTGCTTTGTTTTCTGAAATATCATATTCTCTGGATAATTCGGTGGCATTCTTTGATTTCAAATCCTGAAAAAGAACATTGAATTCAGCCTGGGAAACGTTCATTACTTCTTCTTCATCCTTTTCCAAGAGCCCAGCTAAAAACTCTATTTCATTACCACAAGTTACAAAGGTTTTGATCTTTTTATTACTAAGCCAAACCTTGATTGGGTGGTAAAATGTACTCAAATACTCTCTTATTAAATTACTATAGTGTAATGTGTTTTCTTCCAAAGCTCTGAGCATCTCTGAGACTTTTACAGAACCTATTTTTATATTTTGTGAATTATCTATCAAACCTTTAGAATACGTTGCTAACCCCATACTTCCCGTTCCTATGTAAACAAATAAAACATCATCCTTTTTGTACTTTTTATATTTTTCAAAGTTCCTTATCAATTCCATGTAGATATGTGATTTCTCTTCATAATCATCTAAAACATTGATATTCAACCCTGTTCTTGTTTCGATCTGATCTAAAATAAAATCAAGATTTTCTGCTTCTCTCAAAGCGGTGGTACCTACTATCTTCAATCTATTAGTTCCGTATTCTTCTGCTACTCTTTTGAATCCTAGAAGTTTTTGACTTAGGATCTCCACTTTTTCAAAAGATATCCTTCCTATTGTAAAGGTATCTTTACCCAAGAATAAAGGGTAATCTAAACTTTCTATAATATTGATATCATCTTGATCGTTCTGAGCTATATCAAAAGATATGTTTTCTGTTCCAATGTTTATAACACCCGCAACCATTGTTATACACCAACTTTTTCTTTAATAAGTGAAAAAGCACCATACAAACAAGCATCATCTTGCAATTTTGATAATTTAAATTCACAACATTCAAAGATGTGAGGTATAGAGTACTGCTTGGCTGTTTCAACAACGATAGGAATCAATTGTTCTCCTAAAGCCTCCATGACCCCCCCTCCTAAAACGATAACTTCGGGATTTAATAAGTTAATAATGGAGCCAGCATTTATTCCTATATACCTTGCAGCATCGTTCAAGACACCTCTAACAAGATCGTCCCCTTGATCATAAGCAGCTTTCAAAGTAGAACTTTTCACTATACCTTTCAAGTCACTGCTTTTTATTAAGGTTTTTTCGCCTCTTTCTTTTTTTCTAATTATTTCTCTTTGGATAGCTACTTTAGAAGATAAACTTTCCAAACAGCCACGAAGATTACAACCACAAAGAGGGCCTTCGGGGTACACATTCATGTGTCCAATCTCGGCAGCAAAATTGAATGAACCTTTATATAATGATTCATTCAATATTAAACCTCCACCAATTCCTGTTCCTACAAAATAACCTACGGCGTTTTTTGCCCCTTTAGCAGCACCAAACTTCCATTCTCCATACATACTTGCATTGGCATCATTTTCTATAATCACTTTGATATTGTACTCTTCCTCAACAAATTTAGCTAAATTAAATTCATTCAACGGCATGTTAGGAGTAAAGGTAATTTTCCCATCTTTTATAACTCCTGGTACACCTATTCCTATCCCTTTTACATCTTTATTCTCCTTCAGCAAAGAATCCAAAACTTTCTTCAACTGCTCAACAACTTTCTCTTTGCCTTTTGAACTTTTGGAACTTTTTTTCTCCGTCTTCAATTTGTTACCTTTCTCATCAAATAAAGTTCCAAGGATTTTAGTCCCTCCTATATCTACCCCTATCCAATTACTCATTTTTTTCACCCTCTTTATAAGGATTAAATTTAAGCCTCTTGACTAGAAATGTTATTGTACAACTTTTCAAAAATCTCATTCACCTCAACATCTATCTTCCCTTGTAATTTAACTAATTCTTTATCAATTTCTTTTAATAAAGCTATAATATTATCTTCTTGAAATTTTTTTACCAACTTTTTCTTTAAAACAATCAAATCATGATGAGCTCCTAAAATATCTTGAATCTGCTTAAACATGTCTTCTTCAGGTAAAGTGCTACTTTTCAGTGCCCCGAATATCTCTGTTTTATAACGCAGGTTTTTAAACTTTATCCTTATTTTATGAAGCTTTCTATAGTCACTTCTATCTGTACTTTTAAACTCTTCATAAACGTCTTTAAATTCTTTTATATAAAGATTAGCAAAATAAGGATCATTTATCTGAAAGTTTTGTATAAAATCAAATACCAAGAAGCTTAAAGAATTTTCTAGTAGATTATCCAACTCCGAAATTTTTAAAGAATTTAAATAACTTTTCAACTTTTCTTTCTCTTTACTATATTTTTTCTCGAAATAATCGATTAATTCATTATCTTGCCATTCAATTTTCTTAAGAAAATCTAGGTGAACTTTATAATCTCTTGATTTATTGCTTATTTTTAATATCTTATTTACTTTTTTCTCAGCTTTCTTAGAACTTTCGTGTTTTGAAAATCCTTCCAAAAAATCTATACTTGTTTCTATCCTTCTACAAGACGTTCTCATGTCGTGAACAGTATCCACACCTTTTTCATCTAAAACATAAGAAATGTTTTTCAGAAGACGATGTTTAATCCTTTCAAAATATTCGATGTACTCTTTTAAAAACATCCATGGATTTACTGAAATATCGTTTAAGAGTTTATTGACTTCGGATCCACCATCCATTTTAATTTTCCTTTTCCAGATAAAATATCATCGAATGATTCTCCTTCAATACAAATTACTCCTGCCTTTCTCAAATGCAAATCATCACCAGTTAATTTTTTTGCAAGTTCGTCAAAAGTTGGATTGTGACCAAATATCATTACATTGTTATACCCCTTTGTAATGTTTGAGATTTTTTCAATTATCTCTTCTACTTCTCCTTCATACAGTAATTCTTCCTCTAATATCTCTGGCTTTGATTTAAAAGACTTCGCAAAGATTTCTGCTGTTTCTTTTGCCCTCAAAGCAGGAGAGGTAATCATAAGTTCAACCTTATTTAAAAGTTTAGCCACATATTCTGCAACTTCTTTAGAATCGTTTCTACCAACTTTTGTCAACTTTCTTTCAAAATCATCAATTTCCGCGGACCTTTTTTCTGCTTTAGCGTGCCTAACTAATATTAGGTTTTTCATATGTGAACTTTCCTCCTCGTATAAACGTTTTTAAAAAGAATTCACATAATCTCTTAAAGCTGATCCAATTCTTTCTAATAAGGAATCCATATCACGAGTTTTGTTCAATTTTTTCAGAGTGTTCCAAAAAATAAATATTCCAGCTATGCTCCCTATCAAGTTTCCTATAAAATCCGTCATCGTATCGAAAAGGCTTTCTTCTTGAGCCATTCTATATCCAGGATAGTCTCTAAAGATTAAATCCGAAATAAATTCTCCTATTTCCCAAAACACTCCCAATGTCATAACAATAGAAAAGGTAACAACAAATATTTTTAGAAAGAAAAAAGGCATTTTCATTTTGGCCCAGATTAGTTCAGAACCCATTACCAATGGATATATAAGAAATGAAAGCCAAATACCTCCAGTAATATGAAGAATAAAATCGTAAATTTTAAAATAATCATAAAAGTGGTACCACATCCCAAATACACTATGTAAAGAAATTTGAATTATTGTTACTGTACGAATCTCTTCAAGAATCGTAGACTTTGTTACCCATTCAAAAACCCATGTTAAATAAACTCCAAAGGCGCTTAAGAGATATCCTAAAAAATGTGGTAAGTTAAAATCCCGAAAGCTTCCTATAATAGGAATAAACACAACAAAAGAAAAAAATAAGTTAACCGCTCTTAAAACAGAATAAAACTTTGAACTTGAGGTAAACAAGGTTTCTTTCACCAAAGGATCTCTCACCAAAAAATGATGGATTTTGTCAAATTCTATTTTTGCTTTTTTCAATGTTTTTGAAAACCTTGGTGTAATCAGTATCACCTCATTTTGAGTTCTTTGCATATTCTATAATTTATTTTAATTATACCATTTAGATACAAAAACAAAAAAAAGCAGCGAACTAATTCGCTGCTATGAGGGGATGATACGACTATGGTGGCTCCGGGTGAGGGATTCGAACCCCCAACCTAGTGGTTAACAGCCACCCGCTCTACCGTTGAGCTAACCCGGAAAAAATAAAAACTCTTCAAAATCTAAAAATGATTATATCATCAAAATGGTGTTTTGTCAACATTTTTATTTTTATCACCGGGGACTACTTCACCAAGAGTAACAAACCTTTTAGCCCCAGTTATTTGAGGTACATTATTTTTTCGTCCTTTGTAAGTCTGATAAGCTAATATTGCAAACGCTACCGATTCTTTAGCATCACTTGAAAAACCTAATTCTTCTAAAACCATCACGGTAGCTTTTTCATCTATCATCTTTTTTACATAATATTTTATCATCGATATCAAAGTAGGATTATAACTTCCACCACCAGAAATTATAACTTGGTCTATGTTAGTGCCTATAAATCTTAGATAGGCATCGGCAATCGATTTAGCGGTAAAAGCTGTTACGGTTGCAACAATATCTTCGTCGTTTAATTTCATACTTTTTCCTCTGTTTATTATCTCTTGGGCATACTTTAACCCAAAAACTTCTCTTCCTGTGGTTTTGGGAGACTCTTTTTTTATAAAAGGATGAGCCATTAGTTCTGCTAAAAGCGTATCAGAAATCTTCCCATTTTTGCTAATCTTTCCATCTTTGTCATAATTTTGCTCGCCGTTGCTTAGAATCTGAACTACTCCATCTATAAGCATATTCCCTGGGCCTGTGTCGGTACCTTTTATATCTTCTATCTTGGCTTTTTTTGGTATATAGGTGAAGTTTCCTATCCCTCCGATATTTTGCATAACCCTGTTGTAATCATCATTTTTAAACAAAATATAATCAACATAAGGTACAAGTGGCGCTCCTTGACCACCAGCTGCGATATCTCTTGCTCTAAAGTTGGTAACGGTGGTAGTTCCTGTTTTTTCTGCTATTACACAAGCTTCACCTATTTGAAAAGTGGAGATAAAATCATCACTTACATAATGGTATATAGTCTGCCCATGGGAACCTATTAAACTAACATCTTGCATATTTAAACCTTTTGATTCCACAACTTCTTTGGCGGCTTGAGAAAACAATTCTCCAAGCTCGAAATTCAATATGCAGATTTTATCAACGCTACCCGTTTTGGGATCAGAACATTCTAGAATTTTTTCTCGCATTTTTTTACTATAAGGTGTATTTATAAAATTAACAACTTTTACATTTAACTTTTGTGGCCCTTCTTCTGTTATTTCAACTAGTGCAGCATCTATTCCATCCACTGATGTCCCTGACATTAAACCTATCACCAACATAATATCTTCTCCTTTTACTTCTAAAGTGTTCATTTATTAATGATCTTTTCGAAAAATTATATTATTTATCTTATTTCTTATCACGTTCAATTCGGGTTTTTTTAAGAATCTATCGTAGTAAACAGAATTTGTCAAAAATATAGAAAATAATCCATCTTTTCTAATCCAAATGGATGTGCCTGTAAAGCCATTGTGACCGAATCCTGTACTATCAAGTGAGTATTGACATCCTGCAACAGGTGGAGCCATCCAGGCTATATGGGTAGTATTTTCCCCTCTTTTTACCAGAGTAGTGGTAAAAAGATCTAAGGTGTCTTTTGAGACTATTTCCCCACTTAACAAACTAATTATGAAAACTCTCAAATCACCAGTATTAGAGAATAAACCTGCGTTACCACTCACTCCACCTAAATAGTAGGCAAGTTCATCTTCGACTACACCCTTTAACCTTTTACCTTCTCGGATAGATGTGGATACAGCTTTATCTTGATTCTTTGGATTGAAACAAGTATTTTCCATTCTTATTTTTTTAAAAATATCTTCGACGTACTCTTTGAAATGCTTTTGAGTAACTTCTTCAACAATTTTCATAAGTGTTATAAAATTTAAACAAGAATATTCATAACACTTGTAGGCATTTTCTTGGGGTTGAATATTGATTATCTGCTTAAGCAACTCTTCTCCTTGATACTTTTCCCATAGATTTGAATAAGCTTGTATTCCAGAAGTATGAGTTAATAATTCGAAGATAGTAATCTCGCTTTTTGGACTACTTACCTCTATGAATTTACCAATTTTATCTTCTAATTTTATTTGTTTTTCATCTATTAGTTTCATCACTGCGGTTGCAGTTCCTACAACTTTGGTAACGCTTGCTAAATCAAAGATGTCCTCTTCTGTAAGTTTTTCTTTTTCATCCTTTGTTCCGTAAGTATTTTTATACAATAACTTTTCATTTTTACCTATTAAAATGGATGCTCCTGTATACACATTATTTACTCCTGATGAAACAATTTCGTTTAAAGATTCGATATCTTTTTCTTTCAAATCATCACTTCCTTTCGAAATCTTCTATAAATCTTTCTAAGATACCATCACAAACCACATAAGAGTCTAATCTATCTACCTCGTTTTTTATATCAACTTTTTCGTTAGAGCTAAGCAAGTTACTAGCGACTCCTGCAAGCTGGGAAAGCTTTTTTAGCCATGGATGTATATCTTCATATAACTTTTTATCTTTTATATATCTTAATTTTCCTTCAAGATTGCTCAATCTCTCTAAGTATTCCTTTAACTCTTTTTTCTTATTCAAGGAATCGTTTCTGAATTCTCTTATAAGACTTTTCAACTTAAATGATGTCTCCCCAAAAATTCTCGATTTTAGAAAATTTTCACTGAATAATTTCATATCTTCAAAAAAGTCTGACCCTATCAAATTAAAAATAGACTTGTTCCATGAACACAAAGGATCGTACGCTTGTGAGTTCCAAAGATAATCTGCTATTGTTTGCAAGGCAAGCATCGATGCATAGGGCTGGTTCATCGGATTTGAGATAACCCCTTTTACTTTTGATATACACAAGTCATTTTCCCTGTTCATTAAAGGGGCTAAGAAAAGTTCGCCTTGATCTGCATCATTTACCGGATAATTATCCCATAAGATCAAATCATGGCCAAACTGTTTTGAAATCTTATCTGCGTTTTTTCTACTTACCCTTTTTGACCATACACCTTTCCCTGTCCAGATTACAGGAATTTCAGGATTTAAGTTTTCTTTCATCGTCCTTCTGTACAACGAATCTTCTTCCTGCCAGTATTCCGTTGGACAAAAATACAAGTTAGTCTCTGAATCTTTCCTTTTTAAAAATTCGTATAACTTATTTGCTACATATGTCTGAGCCAAACCATAATTCCCCTCAAACCTTCTTTCATCTTCCTCGTAATTCAGCTTTTCACGGATATCATCGAAAAGAATAGCAAATTTTTTTACACCTTTACTTAAAATCTCATAGTATTTTTTGCACAATAAATCAAACTCTTTTTGATCACCAAATTTCATGCTAAGTCCAGGACTTACACAAAACACAAAATCGACAAAATTGTCTTTTGAGACTTTTATTAGCTCATCTATTTTTTCTATTTCTTCTTCTGGATAATCCTCGCGCCATTTTTCCCTGTGATATGGATCATCTTTTGGAGCGTACCAATAAGTATTCATTTTATTTCTTCCACAAAAATTTATCATATCCAATCTGTTTTGATGGCTCCATGGTTCTCCATAAAAACCTTCAATTATTCCTCTCATTTTAAAAGAAGGAGAATCTAATATCTCAACTATAGGAAGAAGTTTATTCTCAAAATCAACAAGTTGTCTTAGAGTTTGTAATCCATAGAAAATACCTTTCTTAGATTTAGAAAAGATTTTAACCGTTCTATTTTCTTTTTCAACTTTCATTAAATAGCTTTCTACATCCATAATATCAATACTTAACTCTATATCGTTACTTTTGATAAATTCCTTTAAGTCTTTTTCAGAAGGGGAAATAAAAGTTTCTATTTTTAAGTCGGTACTATCTGAATCTCTTACAAAAACAAAATGGTCAGTTGGAAAAAGCTTAATGAAACTTTCTTCTTCAAAATTTTTGAAAATAGAAAGCTTTGAACTTTCAAAGTGAATATTTGCTCCTTCATAGAATAACTTTTTAGGTTTGGGATTCAATCTAAGAAATAAGTCCATTAAAACTCCTCCTTTTCAATATGAAATAAATACTGTTTTTTTAAATTCTAAAACTTGTTTAGCGCCCCTTCGCTCCGCTCCCCCCCTTGTTTTATTTCTAAAATATTCTAATATGGGATAAAGTAATTACTTTATTATCAATAAACGTTTTTTGTATTATACCATATTTATTTTTTAAAAAGTTCATCTTTTTCACAGATATGATATAATTAAACAAAACTTATTAAACTAAGGGGTGTGTTTTATGAAAAAATTACTTGTTTTAATGTGTGTTTTGATGGTTGGTTTATTCGTTTTTTCTGAAGAAGTTATAACTTTAAATTTGATTGAAGCCTTTTCAAGCCCCTACAGAACTCCTACCTTAAACAATATAATACAAATGTTCGAGACTTTGAATCCTGGGGTAAAAATCAATGTCATTTCTCCACCTTACGAAACAGCCTATCAAAAGATCAATTTAATGGTAAGTACAGAACAACCACTCGATATCGTAGAGATAGGTGACTGGGATTTAAGTGCTTTAGCTGCTATGGGAAAGTTAGAAGATTTAACTCCTTATATCGACTCTTGGCCTGAAAAAGATGACATGGTCGAAGGGGTTTTAGAAGCTGCTAGCATTTACCAGGGTATCCCCTATTTGTTGCCTCATGGCATTTTTGTAAAAGCACTCTTTTACAGACCAGATATTTTGGCAAGATACGGGATTGAAAGTTATCCAAAAACAATGCCTGAACTGTACGAAATATCAAAGAAATTAACAGAATCGGGCAAAAATCAGTATGGTTTCGCATTTAGAGGCAAGGGTTATCCAACGGCATTTATTGATATTGTTTTAACTTCATTCTTTGATGACATAGATCCAAATAATATGTATTTAACTAAATCCGGTGAAATTATTTTTGAAAACCCACGGGCCGTAGAAGCGTTAAATTTCTATGTCAGTTTGTATAAAGACACAGCTCCAAAAGATTCAATTAATTGGGGATGGGATGAGCAAGTTAATTCGTTTGTTTCGGGTATAACACCACTACTATTTCAAGACCCTGACACAACTGGCATGCTAAACGAAATGCTCCAACCTGGCCAATATAAAACTGCCCCACTTCCTTTAGGAACAAGTGGGAAAGTTTATCCAACCTTTGGATTCGTAGGCTGGGGAATTCCTACATACTCAGAACATAAAGATTTGGCTTGGAAATTCATTAAATTCGTTGCTTCAGCTGAAATAAATGGTTATTGGAGCAAGAGTTATGGTGCTTTACCAGTTTTACAATCAGTCTATACTTACGATCCGTATTTCAGCTCAGATCTTTTTGAAGGTTGGACCAAAATGTTTGACGATCCGGAACATTATCAATTCACAGAATACCCTTTAGATAACGAAAATTGGGGAAAGTGGAATGAATTCCAGGAAAAAACAATGCAACAAGTATTGCTCGGAAAACTTTCCGTAGAAAACTGCTTGAAGCAGTGGACAGATTTTTGGAAAGATACTGGCATTAAATAGGTGGTTTAATTGAAACGAAAAAAATTTATTTTTTTCTTGTTATTGCCCACTTTGTTATTAATATCTTTTATCATTTTATACCCCACTATCAGTGGGGTAATGTTATCTTTTAAAAATTACTCCCTTTATAACTTCCAAAATATTGAATGGATAGGTTTCGAAAATTTTAAAGTCATTTTTTTTTCTGATCCTTTTTATATAAATACTATTTGGAACACCCTGGAATGGGTTTTATTCTCCGTGTTTTTCCAGTTAATCTTGGGTTTTATTCTAGCCCTTTTGATGAAAGAACCTTTTAAAGGTAGAGGTATATATGCAGGACTAGTTTTTTATCCATGGGCAATTTCTGGGTTTGCCATAGGCTTAATTTGGTCATGGTTGTTAAATGGTCAATTCGGG
Source organism: Petrotoga sp. SL27 (assembly GCF_002924605.1). Taxonomy (NCBI): domain Bacteria; kingdom Thermotogati; phylum Thermotogota; class Thermotogae; order Petrotogales; family Petrotogaceae; genus Petrotoga; species Petrotoga sp. SL27. Next base: position 222,938 of record NZ_JAIP01000004.1, read on the forward strand.
GTTATCAATGATATATTAATAAAAATTGGAATCATTGAAGAAAACATTAGTTTTCTTTCGGACCCTTCGTTAGCAATGTTTTCTGTTATTTTAGTGAATGTCTGGTATGGAATACCTTTTTTTGCCATCATGATTTTAGCAGCATTACAGTCAGTCCCTGATTCTCTTTACGATGCAGCGGAAATCGACGGCGCAGGTTACTTCACAAAGCTTTTTAATATCACTATACCATATATTAAACCCACTCTGATAAATACTATTTTATTGAGAACTATATGGGTTATGAATTTTCCTGATATCATTTACGGCATGACACGTGGCGGACCTGCTGGAAGCACAGAGATTTTGGCTGTAAAGATGATAAATACCGTTTTTTATGAATCCGACTACAGTAAAGCTGCAGCACATGGTGTGGTTATTATTTCAATTCTTTTCATTTATACTATCATGTACTTAAAATTAACTTCTAAACGGGAGTTTAGCTTATGAAGAAAAAATTTTTCCCTAAAGTTATACGTATAATTTTACTCTCTATGTTTTTTATTTTTGCAATTTTTCCGTTATATTGGATTGTAATAACTTCGTTAAAACCTACACAGGAAATATACTCCTTTCCAGTTAGGTATTGGACAAATAATCCCACTTTTTTTGGATACAAGAGATTATTTGAATTTGTCAATTTTAAAAGGTATTTTGTAAACAGTATTTTCGTATCTATAGGTGCTTCCTTTGTTTCAACAATATTTGCAATGTTAAGCGGATATATACTTTCAAGAAAGGAATTTAAATGGAAATATCCTATTATATTATTCTTATTTTTTTCTCAAATGATCCCAACTTATTTAATCATGGTTCCACAATATACAATGTTTTCAAATTTAAATTTGATCAACAAACTTATAAGTTTAGTAATAATTTATAGTGGTTTTGGAGCTGCTTTTAGTACAATAATGGCTAAGGGTTTTTTTGATAGAATTCCAAAAAGTATCGAAGAAGCCGCTTTAATTGACGGATGTAATGAAATCCAATCTCTATTTAAAATCACTATTCCCTTAATGTTACCTGGTTTATCGGCTATTCTCAGTTTTTCTTTTGTGAATAACTGGAACGAGCTGTTTACTGCTGTGATGTTTTTAAACACCTCCGACAAATATACCGTACCTGTAGGGCTATATTCTATTGTATCAAAGGCAGGTGTTCAGTGGAATGTGCTAGGTGCGGGGATTGTGATCGCTCTTTTACCAACAATCATAGTATTTGCTATCTCGCAAAAATATATTATTGCAGGGCTTACACAGGGAAGCTTAAAAGATTAATATTGTAAATGATTTTTATAGCTTAACTATCTTTTCTCTTTTCAAAGGAAATAGTTTAGTGATTGTTATTGTAGTTACTGTAACTTTGATCACCGATATAGAACATTAGTATAGAGAGTGAGAAAATGTTTACTAATAGTACAAGAAATTAAAAGACCTAATTAAAGGCAAAAACAGATACATCGACTTGCTCTAAAAAAGATTAAGTTATTCATTTACTGGAAAATGGAAATATCTTTGTCATTGGATAATTGAAACCGTATGAACTCAGAGATTAACTTCCAATTGTGGGAGAAAATGGAAGCTTACATTTTTTAGGCTACTCAATAAACCAAAAATTCACCTTAAAAAACACAATGAAAAAGCATGCTTTTCCCTATTATTTAATACTACTTTCTTCTAAAAAAGTAGTTTCTAAAAGAAGAGGTCATATGAAAAGCAAGGAATCCTACCAATGCAAAACATTTTTATTATTTCTTAAAAGTATTCTAAATAATTGGGGGTTTTTTATAAAGGACTAATGCATAAATTCAAAAGATTGTTTGATAGAGTACGTTTCATTGGGCTCCAACGTTAAAACATTGTGTTTTATGATAAAACGCAGGGCTGGGATTCCCCCCATTTCAAGTTGCCAATCTTTACCCCAAAGTTGTGCAATCATGGTTTTTTTATCATTTAGGTTCATTTTAAAGCTTTCATTTGTCAATGGGTTTTTTACTCCTATATAAGTTATTGAATCCTTTATTTCTTTGTATGTGTATTTCTCAAAATCATCAAGGGTTTTATCTGCAAGAAAAGGGTTATCTGATATAAGCCTCAAAGGTTCTTCCATATTGAAATTAACGCATTCCCAGAGTTTTACCTCTTTTGGTTTCTTTTCCACGTTTTTTATTGTCATTCTTACAGTTATTTCTGGGTCATTTTCTTTTATTTTAACCGTGATTGTATTATGTAACCCTTCTACTTCGTTGAGTCCTTCCATTTCTATAGAAACTTCATTTTCCTTTTCTGATATGGAGTATTTCAACGGATAAGGTTGATTACTTCTATCATTCCAAGGAACTGACACATACACTCCACCAATTTCAAATATGTAGGCTGTTGTTATCTCATCCAAAAAAGGCATAGGATAGTCTGATCTATTGTAGAGTAAGCCTTTTTTTGTATTATCTCTAGGAAATATCTGCCATAATATTCTACCTCTATTTGGTACTAATTCTACTTTGAACAATCCATTATCTACAATCAAAACGTCAGGCTTTAAACGAGTTTTTTCGAGTTCATCAGCTACAAAAATTTCTCTCTCTTCTGTTATTACCTGGATTCCAAAAATAGATAATGAAAATAAGATCGCTAAAGAAATAATCATTACTTTTCGTGGCATAGTGTACACCTCCTATTCTTTTAAAGCACCTGCTGATAACCCTGAAATAAAGTACTTTGACAATGGCAGAAAAACGGCCAAAACAGGGATAACCGTAAGAGTCGTTGCTGCAACTAATGGACCCCATTCTATGTACTGATCAGTCATATATGATGCCAGTCCTAGTGGCACTGTTTTTTTTGCCCCCTCTGTTATTATAAGCTGAGCCAGTGTATACTCACCCCACGTTGATACAAATACAAACATAAAGGATGTCACTATTCCAGGAACACATAAAGGTAGAGTTATGGAGTAAAAAGCTCTCAAAGCTGAAGCTCCATCTACCCTTGCAGCCTCTTCCAATTCAATGGGAATAGCTTCAAAAAAAGACTTTAAAAGCCATACAGAAAAAGGGGAATACATAGCTGTATATACCAGAATTAATCCTAGTAAAGTATCTATCAATCTTATATTTGACAATAGTGCATATATAGGTAGCAACAATGGAATCCCTGGTAACACATAAACTACAAGTAATATTTTACCGAAGGTAGCACTTCCTTTGAAAGGAAATCTTGCTAGACTGTATGCACCTAAAACGGATATGAATATAGATATTGTTCCTGTTGATATACCAACTATTAAGCTGTTTATTATATTAGTTGGGAAATCCTTTGATGGAATCCTTGTTGAGAAAAGAGATTGGTAATGTGCCAGTGTTGGATCTTGGGGAAATAATGATGGAGCCATGGTCATTATTTCCCTGGAGCTCTTAAATGATGAAAGTATGATCCAAAAAAACGGGAAAAGCATTATTGCAAGTACAAGAAGAACAATAATTTTTCGTTTGAGTTCTTTATTCATGATCTATTCATCACCTCTGTGTCATTTTTTGGTGATAGTAATGTAAAGTAGAGAATTCCAACACTAATTAAAATTAGGGTTGATATTAAAGCTGCAGCTGATGATCTCCCTGCATTAAACATTTTGAATGCCAACTTATATATATAAACTGGCAGGGTCATTGTAGCATTAGAGGGGCCTCCCTGTGTTGTTAACCAGATAAGATCAAAAGTATTAAAACTCCACATAAATGCCAGAAGACCTACAAACCAAATTACTTTTCCTATTAGTGGAAAGGTTATATAAATAAATCGTTTGAAGCTTCCTGCACCATCTACCTTTGCTGCATCATACAACGATTGGGGAACAGTAGACAACGCAGCGAGCATTAATATAGTTCCAAAGGGTATGAAATGCCAGGAATTAATTAACACAAGAATATGAAAGGTGAGATCCAAAGATCCCAGAAAATTAACTGGGCCTAATCCCATGTTGGTAATAAGATGGTTGACAAATCCTATATTCGGTTCAAGCAGCCATCGCCAAACAACAGATATAACAACCATAGGTAATACCCAAGGTATAAGTATTAGAGATTGTGCCATTGTGTAGAATTTCCCCTGTTTATTAAGTAATAAAGCAAATAGAAGGGGAATGGTAAGTTGGAAAAGTAGGTTTTCTAAAGTCCAAATAAAACTTTTCCATACTGCCCCAACGAATATTTCGTCAGCGAATAACTTTATATAATTGTTTAAACCAATGAATTCCCCCTCTCTGAAGCCAAATTGCGTTTTAAGTAACGAGTTGTAAGCCATATTTACTATAGGTAATATAGTTATGAATGCTACAAGTAATAACACTGGAGTTAATAATAAAAATCCTTTAAATCTTGAACGCATATTATCCCTCTTTTTCAAATGAAATATACTGTATTCTTCTATGATATTTGATGATACAATATAAGCATAAACAACTATTTTCTTTAAAAATGAGTGGTTAGTAGAACGCTTGTAGGTATCTGAACTCCTCGATTTAATTGATATGATCGATTGGTCCGTTGTTCCTGATTTCAGTAATAGGATGGGCAGAACAGGGTACTCCCGTCGGGCTTTACTTAAGGCTATTTTCGTTCAGAAGGTTAAGGGTTTTACAGTAAGGGAGTTGATTCATTTCCTTAAGAGTAATCCTTCTTTTGCTAAATGCATCAGTTTCGATCCTATTATCAATTACATTCCTTCTGAAGCTACTTTCTCTTCCTTTAAGAAGGAGTTTGGCCCTTCTTATTTGGATAAGGTTATCGTTTTTACCGTCCTTAAAGGTATCAAAGAGGGATAAAACGTCCCTATCTTCACCGTGGTTTCCCCTGCTTCTACCTATGATAAGAATTATGCTTTTGTACTTTTAGAAAAGGTTGTTAAGTATCTGGAACTTAGTGGGTTTAGCTTCTTAGCTGATGCCGCATATGATTCAAGCAATGCTTACTCTGAAGAAGTGCAATGCAATCTTTCTAACCTTTTCCATATAGTTTTTCTTATTTTAGCTTACAAAATAAAGAAAAAATTTGCTGTCTTATTCAATTGTCTTTTTTTATACGTATTTTTCTCACAAAATTCTTTAATTCTAACCATTTTTCGATTTTTAAGAATTATTTCAGATTTTCAAAGACGTTTAGGATAATTATCTGATACCTTAGTTCTTTTTCTATTTCATTTGACTTACTTTACCTTTTGTTAATAATTGATTTTGCCTTTTTCTGAAGTGCCTATAAGAACAGGAGTGCAAAGTCCCTCTTCTGCATAGTTTAAGTCAAACTATTCTTCAAGAAATTCTCTCATTCTTTCTGTAGTGTTTGAAACTGCTTCTTCAATGGTATATTTTTCAGTAACTACATTTTGTATCATTTCAGCTAGAAGATTAGCCCCAGATATGCTACCAATTGCAAGGTTAACTACTGAACCAGTTTCAAATCCATAAAGTTTTCCGTATTCGATTTCATCTACAATTACTCGATTAAGATGTTCAAACTGGTTTATTATCGGATCATTCCAATAAGCATCCGATTCCTGTGCTGCAACTGTTACAGGAACAAATGAACCTGGTTCTGTCTGAGCTGTAAGGATGGCATTGATTTCAGGCCTCATGATAAATCTGATAAACTCATAGACTTCTTCAAGATGCCCTTTTTCTTTTGCAGACTTGAATACGTGTATGTCGTTTGGAAATACTAGACTACTTCTTTGTCCGTCTATTGGGAATGGTTGGGGAACACCATCAAGATCATAGATTCCCATATCAAAGAAACGTTTTTGTAATCCTCCAAAATAAGGCATCATTGCAATTTTTCCAGCAGCAAAGTTCATTTCAATTTCTCCCCAAGCCCAGCCTGTTGCACCTGGAGGCGAGAATTTAAAGAGGTCTTTGTAAAACTCCACAGCTCTAAGTGTTTCCGGTGAATTAAATGTAAGATTTCCATTTTCATCAAACAGCTCGACTCCCACATTTGCCATAATTGTATAAACCTGCTCTTGAGTACAAAGATTGTTCCCTGCAGTGAGACCAATACCATATATCTCTTCTCCCTCTGCAGCTGCTTTCAGTGTTATTTTTTGTGCGGCGAGAAGTAATTCATTCCAATTCTTTGGTAGTTCCGATGTTTCCAGATATTTTTCGATTATGCTTGGTCTGTAAATCAGCACCATCGGCATTGTCCATATGGGTATACCCCAGTAGTTACCGTTGATCATGTATGGTTCAAGTTGCGAATCAATAAAGTCATATTTTTCGTCAATTTCTTCTATGAGTTCTCCTAAAGGTATTATGCCGTTTGCCTGATAGGCTGTTATGGTTAGATCTGGTAACGAAAACTGGAAGTCCGGTGTCGTTCCTGCATTGATTGCTGCTAGTGTTTTTGTATACGCGTCATCCCATGGTACTACCTGCTGAACCACTTTAATATCAGGGTATTCCTGTTCGAACAGGTCTATGACTTTCTGAAATGCAGCCACTCTGTGTGCCGGAGACTCATGGTGCCAGAATACAATCGTTGTCTCCGCCATGATAAAAGTAACTAATAATAAAACAATACTTACAACTAGTACTTTTTTCATTCAAAAAACCTCCTTTGTAGTAAAAATTACTGCCTTTAGAAGCTCTAAAATACCAATTAAATCATGGTTATAAAAAACGATTTTTCTCAAAATACTTCCCTGCTTTTTATCCGTTTCTATTCAATATTTGAATTTGAAAATCTTTTTACTAATTCTCTGAAAAGCGTGATATTTTACCATATTATCTAACTCTGATAAAAACCACCTACCATGTTCAAATTTTTCTATTTCTAAAGTGTCTAAGTAAAAAGTTTACGCGTGATATCTTGGTAAAATGAAAAACGCTCTTTTATTCCTCTGTCTCTTTCACCTCCTTCTATTTCTTCAATTTTTTCCAATTTGATCATTTGTTTCTGTGCGTGGGTGATATCCTTATATTTTGATATACCTACTGCCCCCAGAATCGCACCACCAATTATCGAAGACTCCTTTACTTCAGGAATATATATGTCTTCATTGAACAAATTTATAACTCCTTTCTTAATCAATGGGATTTTTGCTGCCAGTGACTGAGCAATCAAATTCCTTCTTTTGCCAAGATTTTCAGCCATAATTATATGAGATTCTTTCAAAGAGAAGATAGGTCCTTCAACAACAGCTTGACAGTATTCCTCTACTCTATCAGCTGAATCTATACCACTAAATCCCCCCATCGGATGATAATCTATGTAGGGTGTCCCTGTTCCTTGTATAAAGGGCATATATATTAACAATGATTCATTATTTGCTTTATTAGCCTTCGATATTAATTCTTTTTTTGAAAGTTTGCTTATTTCACTGAACCAATCAAGGGAATAACCGCCTGCTGGCACGGTTCCTAAATACAAATACTCTTCCTCGTTGATATATTTAAAACCAAATATTTTATTGGAAAGAGATTCAACCAAATTTGACTCTGTTGTTAATAACTGTCCAGCAGTACCATAAACTAAAACAAAGGTTTCATTGTTAACTCCGTTCCCTAATGAAGCAGTTATTAAATCACCTGCTCCGGCAATAACTGGAGTCCCTTTTTTGATATTTGTCAGTTTATTACCTTCTTCGGTAACTTGACCAACTATTTGGTGGCTTTTGTAAATAGTAGGAAGAATTTCTACTGAAATATTCAGTTCACTCAAGAATTCTTTATCCCACTCGTTATTTTTCATATTGAATAAAAGTGTACCCGAAGCATCTGTTACATCTGTTGTCAGTTTCCCTGTGAATTTGTAGACAATAAAATCTTTTGGCTGAATTAATTTGTATGTCTTTTTATATTCGTCAGGATATTCTTCTCTAAACTGAATTAGCTTGCTTAAAGGGAAACCAGGAATAGGTGGATTAAAAAATCTTTGGGATATTTCTTTAGCAAAGTTCTCTTGAAGCCATTTGCTGGATTTTTGTGAATGAATGTCATTCCACAACCAAGCGTTGATAAGTGGCTCACCTGATCTATTTATTGGAAGTAAAGCGTGCATATTTCCCGTTACTGAAATAACATCTATTTTCCTATGATCTACTATCCTTTTTGTCAGTATGGAAACATTCTTCAACCATTTATTTGGGTTTTGTTCTGTTGGATTATTCTCTTTTTCAACGAACTCACTTTCAAAATCTATTATTTTTCCTTTTTCTGAAACTAATGCAACCTTTACCCTGGTAGTACCCACGTCTATAACTAGTACATTCATTAAATACTCCTCCCTTACGGTAAAAAGTACAGATTCCTTACTCGCTTTTTCTTAAAAAGCTCCTTGTTCATTTGTTCACCTCCTGGAATATTAGAACTCACAAGTATATCTGGCTGTTCTCCATTTTCTAAATATTTCTCTGCTACTCTCATTGAAATACTATGCAAAATATAAGCTCCAGCATAGGTTGATACAGGGCCCATAGTAACTCCATTTATTGGAATAACACTATCTCCTACAGGTACATGGTTATCTATTACTACATCAAAGGTTTCATCACCAAGTTTTTTCCCTGTGCTGTGATTGCTATCAAATTTTTCGTAGTTCTTGGAAATTAAAGTAATGACTTTTGCTCCACGTCTTTTACTCTCTAAAGCCACCGTTACTGGGACAGCATTCCCTCCAGAGGTTGAAACAACTATTATACAGTCACCCTTGTTTATTCGCGAGGATTCAACAATATCCTTCCCATATTGTTCATTTCTCTCAATAAAAGAAGTTAATCGGGGCTTTGTAGTAGTTACACTCAGACCTGGAACAAATATGGGTTCAAATAATGCAAGGGTGCCAGCTCTATAATAAACCTCTTCTGCAAGAATAGATGAGTGTGTACAACCAAAAATATAAACATGTTTATCATTTTTAGCTGTTTCATAGATTAATTGGGCAGCCTTTTCAATATTTTCTTTTTCATTTTGTTCAACTTCATCCAAGACTTTTTTTATTGATTCAAGATATTTATTCATAGTCTCCACTTATTTCACCTTCTTTATTTAGAGTGAGTTTGATATATATGTATGCCTTCGGAAAAGAAACTAATAAATTCAAAGTTTATTTACTTACAAATGATTTTATTCTACTTAAAAGAACACAGGTATTAACTTGTTGTTGAAGCAACTTAGAAGTCATTCTTATCTTTTCTTCTTTCTCTTGATAAAAAATTTTCTTATATCATTAGTAAATTGTTAAATTCCTGCTCAACCGTTTCGCTGCTCTTTGTAATTATGCTCCTTCATTTTCTTTGTTAAACTTTAGAGATAGTTTGTATAAAAAATGATCATTCGTTAAGAAACAAAAGTACCTTTTTCATCTTTGCCTCTTCCCAAGATTTTTTGGAATACTACCTTTAGAAAATTTAAAACTTGTTTTATTAACAGATCATACGGAAGGAAGTGTTCCATCCTCTAACTCCTTTAAAATTAAAATCTTATCTTTGAAAATCATTTTACACCTAAAGTATCTAATGATATGAGGGTACAAAAAATGCTGTAATGTAAAACAATTTATTTTGTATTAAAGTAATGACTTTAGTTATTTCTATTTTTTTAATTATACTATTATTTTTTTTCTTTTGCAAATTAGAAATAGCGAGATATCGTCTCCTAATTGGAAATAATTGCCCGTAATTTCGAATAATCACTTTAAATTAAAAAAAATGGAATTGGCATATTGTTATTACTTAAAGCACAATGGATATTCATAACCAAAAAGTAGAGGAGAAGATAAAGACTTTTTAATTGCCGATGATTTTGAAATGGGAGGAGTAGCAAACTTTTATACAGCTCAAGAGGCCGTAATAAAATCACTTAGTTCAGGAATGAACATAGTTAGTATCTGTCATTCTTTTGAGAAACAATCAAAAGCCAAAAACGCTGTATTAAGTAAGTATAAAAATGATGATAATTTTAAAAAGAAGATAAATTTATCACTAGAGAGAATCCACTCTCTAATGAAAATTTCAGCAGATCTGAAAGAGAAAAACAATAATAAAATATCTTTAGAAGAAGTCGGCAAAAAAGAACATATTAAATTAGCTCAAAATATTGTTGATAAATCTATCACTGTTCTTAATATGTCTCATGACACAAGATTTTTACCTTTAAAAAACGTTGATGAAATTTATTACTTTGCCAAAGAGTTGTCATCTTACGGAATTGAGGACAAAAGAACTCAAATTTCTTATATTATTGAGCCTATATCAAAAGAACTCAAAACCAAAGTAAACATCTTAGAAACAGGTAAAATAATCGACCATGAGGTAAGGGAAGAAATAATTCAAAATTCTAAAAACAAAAATATCTTGGTGCTAAGTGAAAATGCATATTTGCATTCAGAATTGGTTGAGCTAATAAGCAAAATGTCCCAAAAAACAAAAAAACTAATCTTAGTTGCTTTAAGAAATCCATATGACGTATTTATTCCCAAAGTAGAGTACGGAATTTGCACATACGGTTTTAATGAAAATATTCAAACTTCTTTACTTAAAATTCTAAAAGGAAAAATAAACCCAACTGGGAACTTACCAATTAAATGGAGGCCAAAATATGCTAGATAACCTGGAAACAGAAAAAAGCAACCCTAAGACTCAGAATTTAGATGGGATGGACATATATGAAATACTACGAATAATTAATCAAGAGGATTCCACAATAGCGTTATCCATCACCGAAAATTTAGAGAATATCAAAGATGTGGTTGTTAACTGTATTTCAGCAATTAAGAATCACGGAAGAATCATATATGTTGGTGCAGGAACGAGTGGTAGAGTAGCTGTTGTAGATGCGGTAGAAACAGTTCCAACTTTTGGTATAGATTCAGGAATCTTTCTTCCCTTAATCGCGGGAGGAGAAAAAGCCTTCTTTGAAGCTACAGAACATGTTGAAGATTACGAAGAAGGTGGAAAAAAAGACTTAGAAAAAAATAAAGTCCGTTCCGAAGATTATGTAATAGGAATAACTGCCAGCGGGCGAACACCTTATGTAAAAGGTGCTTTATCCAAGGCAAAAGAAAAAGGATGCAAAACGGCTTTAATTTGTAACGTAAAAAATCCTGAATTGATGGAAATCTCAGACATTGTAGTTTCTTTGAGAACAGGTCCAGAAGTTATTTCAGGTAGTACAAGAATGAAAGCTGGCACAGCCCAAAAAATGGTTTTAAATATGATAAGCACTGTCACTATGATAAAACTTGGAAAGACTTTCAAAAACTATATGGTGGACGTAAAAATCATGAATCAAAAATTAGAAGAAAGAGCCGTAAGAATAATTTCTGAGGTAACTGGGTTGGACAAAAAAACCTGTAAAGAGTATTTAATCAAGGCTGATATGAAAACCAAATTGGCGATATTGATGATTTTATCTGGAAAAGACAAAGAATTTTGTATAGAAGCTCTAAAGAAAAACGAAGTATTAAGTGAAGCGTTGAAAACATTAAAGAATTAAACTCATACGAAAATCCCCAAATTCGGGGATTTTTTATCAAAATATATTACACTTTTGTTTGAAGATCTCAAACACTTGATCGACCTCATAGGTATTTATCACATCTTTCGCTTCAAGCCAACTTTTAAGTCCAATACCCACTCCATATTTTACGTCTTGTAGTCCTTTCACTCTATGAGCGTCCGGGTATATAGAAAATTTAACCCCTTTTTCTTTAGCATGTTTAACCTATCTCCAATCTATATCTAATCTTTAACCTCTTTTAGTTTGTTATTCCTGACTAATACTTCTATATCTTCATCAAGAGTTTCTAAAGCACGTGCCGCATTATAATATGCTCTGATTTTAAAAGGGTTTCCTCCTTTTAATCCCAGTAAAAGACTTATTTCATTGAGAATATCGCTAACAGTTTTTTTACCCAATTTACTTTAGCTTCCCTTCCCTCAGCATCGCACCCAGAAAGGATTGGGTAGGGCTGGGAAAGTAGCTACTCTCATCAATATTATATCATTCTTAACGTCCATTTTAAAACTATTATTCTGATGATATAATCGTTTAAATATAGTAACTCAAATAAATTAAGGGGAGTGAAAAAATGGCAGATATGCTGGTGAAACTTTATGATTTGAATTACGATGAAAAGGTATTTACTGAATTAAAAGATTCAAAACTAACAGTACGGAGAGCAAAAGCACCAGAAAAGTTTATTGTTTTAAATTGGATAAAAAAAGAATTCGGTGATCACTGGGCAAGTGAATGTGATGTATCTTTTTCTAACAAACCTATCAGTTGTTTCATAGCTTTAGACGAAGATAAAAACAAAATTATTGGTTTTTCTTGTTTCGATGCTACATGTAAAAATTTTTTTGGTCCAATGGGAGTAGACAAAAATTACCGAGGAAAAGATATTGGTAAAGCCTTGCTTTTAATAGCTCTAAAGAGCATGGAAGAAAGTGGTTATGCATATGCCATAATTGGAGGAGTTGGTCCTGCTAAATTTTATGAAAAAGTAGCGAACGCTACATTAATAGAAAATTCTGAACCAGGATTTTATAAGGGCATGTTGAAAAGTTAAGAAAAACTACAAAAATCAAAGTTTTTATTAAATAAATTAAAATATTTCCTCCTAATCGCTTCTCATTACCCATAATCAGATTTGCGATGTAACATGTTTCAGGGTAGTATTGTATTGAGTACCAAAAAAACTAGTTATTTTCAATCCTACGAGCACCTGCCACCTTATGGAAATTAAGCTGGGATGTTAAAGGGAGATAGGGGAATTTAGTATTATTTTTTCTTGGAAAGGCCTTTCCTTGATAGTGTAACAAAAATATTGGAGGTGAAAAGAGTATGAAAAAAGTGTTTGTTGTGTTTCTTTTATTGGCAAGTTTGGTTATGGGAAGCGCATTATTCGCTCAAGTAACCCAAATCCCAAGAGAAGAAGCCGTGTATGTTGCAGGTTTTCAGTGGGGACCACCAACAACTGATAATCCACTTGCAGGTTCCCCAATGACGTTCGTTTCTGATCCTAGACAGCATATTTGGATATATGAAACTTTATTCACATGGGATGCTCTCAACGGAAAGTATGTTCCTATTTTGGGAGAATCCTATAGATGGCTTGATGATCTAAGATTAGAGGTAAAAGTAAATCCAAAAGCGTATTTCCACGACGGAGAACCAGTTACGGCAGATGATGTTGTATATTCCTACAAATTAGGCCAAAAATATCCTCTAGGTCTACAGATTTGGGAATGGTTGAAAGATGTTTACAAGGTAGATAACCACACTGTAATCTTCGAGATGAAGCCAGACAATCCAAACAGATTGATGGTAGAAGATGCAATTGGAGCTACCTTTATTCTTCCAGAACATATTTGGTCTAAGGTTGAAGCAGAAAATAATTATGATTTGACCAAAATCAGACAGTTTAGAAATGAAAATCCTGTAGGCTCTGGTCCATACAAAGTTTTTTATGAAAGTCCAGAAACCATAATCTTAAAAAGAGTAGATAATTATTGGGGAAACGAAGCTTTACACGGTGGGAAAAAACCCGCTGCCAAATATATAGTTCATCCTATTTTCAAAAGTAACGACGAAGGTAGTTTGGCTTTTGAAAACGGAGAAGTAGACGTTTCTCAGCAGTTTACTCCAAGAATATGGGAAATGTGGGAAAAGAAAGGACTTCCAATTGGTACATGGTATGACGAGATTCCTTACCATATGCCTGCAACAATGCCTTCGTTGTGGTTTAACGTGAACAAATATCCTCTCAGTTTGCCTGAAGTTAGAAAAGCCATTGCATATTCTGTAAATTACGCAAGAATTTCAGAACTTGCTATGTCTAATTATTCTCCTAAGGTTCAAGCCAGTCTTATACTGCCCTATGGTGGAGAAGCAAAATACTTCGATGAAAACTTGGTAAAGCAATACGGTTGGGAATACAATCCAAAAGAAGCTGTTAGAATATTAGAAGAAGATTTAGGAGCAACAAAAGGTAAAGATGGAATATACGTTCTTCCCGATGGAACAAGATTAGGCCCCTTTAGCGTAGAATGCCCGTACGGTTGGACAGACTGGAATGCTTCTTTACAAATCGTGGCACAAGGGGCAAGAGCAGTAGGTATAGACATCCAAACATCTTTCCCTGATGCACCTATAGCCTATGATAACAGACAAACAGGTAACTTCGATATGACGATGTGGGCACCTTCACAACCTGGACCTGCTCAACCCTGGTTGAGATTCCAAATAGCACTTTATTCAAAAGGTGTTCCCGAAGTTGGACAAATTGCATACAGTAACTACGGAAGATATAAAAATGAATGGGCTGATCAGCTCATCGATATGATACCAAAAGTAACCGACGAAAAAGAATTAAAGAACCTCTATACAGAGCTAGATCAAATATACAGAGAAGATATACCAATGTTCCCATTAATGTATAGACCTCAGACATTTTACGAATACAATGAAACTTATTGGACAGGTTGGGCAAACGCAAAGAATCCTTACGCACCCCCGATGCCTTTGGTAGGTGCAGGGATGGAAATGTTGTGGCATTTAGAACCTGCTAAATAAAGTTTTTACTAACTATTGATTTAGCCAAGAGTTCGTGGGGGGAAGTTTCAGCCCCCATGAACTCTTTTAAATATACCTTCGAGAGGTGAAGTATGTGAAAGGATTTACGAGATATTTTTTTCAAAAACTTTTTTGGTATTTACTAGCTTTTTTCTTGGCTTTATTTTTAAATTTTTTCTTACCAAGGCTCATTCCAGGAGATCCCATTTCAGTTATAGTAAGTAAAATGATGTCTGGAACCGTGGCAAGTGAGACACAAGAAAGAGTTTATCAATCTTTCATGGAAGAGTTCGGATTGGATAAACCTCTACCTATTCAGTTTTTCAACTATATAGGAAATGTTTTTAGAGGTGATTTAGGAACGACGTTCAGTTTGTACCCTCTTTCTGTTAATGAAGTTTTGGGAAACGCTATTGTATGGACTATTTTTTTACAATTTCCTGCAATAATTGTAGGTTGGATATTAGGGAACTTATTGGGAGCTGCTGCCGCTTACAGAAAAGGGGTTTTCGACAAAACTATTTTTCCTGTGGCACTATTCGTTAATTCTATCCCTTATTATGCTTTGGCAATCATATTACTATACGTTTTTGGAGTCTTCTTGGGATGGTTCCCGATTGGTGGTGGTTACAGCAGAACATTGCTCCCTTCTTGGAGTTGGGCCTTTGTGATTGATGTTTTACATCATTACTTCTTACCTTTTATTTCCATCGTTTTAGTAACAATAGGGGGACAAGCCATAGGTATGAGAGAGATGTCAATATATGAATTAAATACAGATTATGTTACCTACAGTAAGATGTTAGGTATCAAAGATAAGAAGATTCAAAGCTATGTTTTCAAAAATGCAGTTCTTCCTCAAATAACAGGGCTTGCAATAAGTTTAGGTACAATGGTGGGGGGAGCTTTGATCACCGAGATAGTCTTTGGATACCCCGGAGTGGGAACGTGGCTATTCAACGGAATAAGACAATTAGATTATCCAATGATCCAAGGTTCAACGCTTATAATAGCGATGATGGTTTTAATTGCTAATTTTATTTTGGATATGGTCTACGGACTAATAGATCCTAGAATTAAAGCTGCGCAAACGGAGGAGGGTTAAGATGAATACAATAAAATTACTATTGAAATCTCCAAAATTCCTAATAGGATTCGGCCTTTTTATGTTTTTATTCCTAACTGCCTTCATATACCCTGCAGTATCACCAAAAGATCCATTGGAGATGGTTGGATTTATGTACGAGTCCCCTTCCTCAACTTACTTGTTGGGAACAGATAACTTTGGAAGAGACGTATTTGTAGAGCTTATTCATGGGATGAAATCCTCATTGATCATAGGATTAATTTCAGGCGTCATTGCAACAACAATAGGTATAACTATAGGCCTTTTTGCGGGGTACAAAGGAGGAACCACTGATAACATATTAAATTCAATAACTAATATATTTTTAGTTATACCTCCATTTATAATACTGATATTGATAACGGTTAGTTTAAGAAGCAGATCCCTGTTTGTTATGGGACTAGTATTGGGGATAACCTCCTGGCCATGGACCGCTCGTGCCGTAAGGGCGCAATCACTCAGTCTAAGAAACAGGGAACATGTTGATATAGCCAGGTTAAATGGTGCCAGCACTGTAGAAATTATAATACGCGAAATAATGCCTTATATCTTATCTTATATATTCATGGCATTTATCCTCCAAGTTGCCACAGGTATTTTAAACGAAGCAGGAATAAGTATGTTAGGACTGGGTCCAAGTAATATAGTTTCACTCGGTACAATGCTTTCATGGGCATTATTATTTGAGTCTGTTAGATCAGGCGCTTGGTGGGCTTTTATTCCTCCCGCAATAATTATTGCTTTAATAACATTTTCATTATATTTTATGAATTCGGGGATGGATGAATTATTCAATCCCAAACTTAGGAGTTGATGAGGTTGGAATCAAAAAAGGTTATTTTAGAAGTTAACAATCTTAAAACCTATTATCAAACAAGGTTAGGAGAAAAAATAAAAGCGGTTAACAGCGTTTCTTTTAACCTATATGAAGGAGAAATCTTGGGAATAGCAGGTGAATCAGGTTGTGGTAAATCTACTTTAGCAATGAGTTTATCAGGCTTGTTTTTATCACCTTTGAAGTACGAAAGTGGATCAGTATTTTTAGACAATGAAAATATCATGCAAAAAAAAGAAAATGAGTTGAGAAGTAATATACTAGGGAAAAAATATTCTTATATCCCTCAAAGTGCTATGAATGCGTTGAATCCAACATTAAAAATCAAAAATTTCATAATAGATCTACTGAAAGAACACGATCCTAATATGACAGAAAAAGAGATCTTAAATTTGGCAAAAGAACGTTTTGAATCTCTTTCTTTGCCCCCAAGAGTTTTAAACCTCCACCCTTTAGAACTTAGCGGTGGTATGAAACAAAGGGTAGTTGTCGCAATCTCCACAATCATGAACCCAGAAGTTGTAGTAGCAGATGAACCAACTTCTGCATTGGACGTAACTTCCCAAAAAATAGTAATAAAATTAATTAAAGATCTTTTTGATAAAAAAATAGTAAAAAGTATAATTTTTATAACTCACGAATTACCCATATTAAGACATATATGTGACCGTATCGCTGTAATGTACGCCGGAGAATTTGTAGAGATAGGAAATATGAAAGATGTAATCTTCGATCCTATTCATCCTTACTCACAAGCATTAATGCAGTCTATTTTAGTCCCTGAAAAAGGCATAAAAGGTAAAAAACTACCAAGCCTTCCTGGTTCACCACCTGATTTAAGGAAAATCCCAAAAGGATGCAGGTTCGCAGATAGATGCCCTTTGGTAATTGAAGATTGTAAGAAAGAAGATGTCACTTTAACCAAATTAGGAGAAAGATCTGTAAGGTGCATTAGATTAAACCATATTTTAACACAAGGGAAGAGGGTGACGCCGTATGTCTAAACTCCCAAATGAAGAGATAATAAAAGTTGAAAATTTGACCAAAATATTTGGAAGTGGCAAAAAAGCTGTAAAAGCGGTAGATAACGTCACTTTTTCTATAAAAAAAGGGGAAATCGTCTCTCTTGTTGGACAAAGTGGAAGCGGAAAAACAACGCTAACTAGATTATTACTCAGGTTGTTAAAAGAAACTGAGGGCAAAATTATTTTTGGAGGTCAGGATATAACAGGTTTAACAGGAAAAGAAAAAAAGCTTTACTGGAAAAAGGTGCAAGCAATATTTCAAGATCCTTACGCCTCGTTCAATATATTTTCCCCGGTAAAAAAAGTTTTAATAGATGCTTTCAAGTTATTTGACAACAGTTTTACAAAACAAGAAAAAATGGCAAAGGTTTACGAAGCTTTGGAATCAGTTAATCTAAGACCTGAAGAAGTAGCAGATAAATATCCTTTTGAATTAAGCGGTGGACAAAGGCAAAGGATAATGATAGCAAGGGCTCATTTGATAAAGCCAAAATTACTCTTAGCTGACGAGCCAACTTCAATGATCGATGCAAACTTAAGATCCGGGATTTTGGAGTTACTGTTAGGTTTAAGGAATACTGAAGGTACTACTATTATGTTCGTAACCCACGACCTTGGTTTGGCTTACTATGTCAGCGATAGACTTTTCATCATGCATGAAGGGAAAATAGTAGAAAGTGGAGAAGCTGATAAAGTAATAACGCAACCCGAACACCCATATACAAAACAATTAATGATGGATGTACCTAAATTATCGGAAGAATGGATCTTAAAATAACATATACACTTTAGAGATAAAATGTGGGTGGGCTGCGGTGCGAAGGGGCGCTAAGATAAGTTTTTGAGTTTGTAAGGATAATAAAAACACCAATATAGGAGGAATAAAAATATGTCTGAAAAAGTTTTCCCAAAGGATTTCATGTGGGGAGCAGCTACTGCATCATACCAAATAGAAGGTTCTCCTTTAGCAGATGGAGCTGGTCCTTCGATTTGGCATAAGTTTTCTCATACACCTGGAAATACGTATAATGGGGACACTGGAGACGTGGCAGACGATCATTATAACAAGTACAAAGAAGATATTGCTTTGATGAAAGATTTAGGATTAAACGCGTACAGGTTTTCTATATCTTGGCCAAGAATTTTCCCATATGGTAAAGGTAAAATCAACGAAAAAGGTGTTGATTTTTACAATAGATTGGTTGATGAATTACTCAAGGCAGATATAACTCCTTTTGTCACATTGTATCATTGGGATTTACCCGCTGCTCTACAAGATCTGGGCGGTTGGACAAACAGAGACATCGCTTATTGGTACACCGATTATGCTGATTACATGTTTCAAAGATTGGGGGACAGAGTAAAAAATTGGATTACTTTAAACGAACCCTGGGTAATGGCTTTTGTTGGCCATTTTATGGGTGAACATGCGCCTGGAATGAAAGACCTTTACGCTTCCTTCTCAGTTGTTCACAATCAGTTGCGAGCTCATTCAAAAACAGTTAAAGCTTTCAGAGAAGAAAACATCAAAGAAGGAAAAATCGGAATAACTTTATCTAATTCTTCACACGATCCTGCAACTAATTCACAAGAAGATAAAGATGCAGCAAGGTTGGCCCATGAATGGACAAATTACCCATTGTTTTTGAATCCAATATACAAGGGCGAATATCCAAGTGGGATAAAAGAATATGCTTCTGAGTTTTTACCTCACAATTACGAAAATGATTTGGAAGAAATAAAAGAAAAAATCGATTTTGTAGGCATCAATTATTACTCTGGAGATCTTGTCAAGGCTGATACAAAATCATTTTTAGGTGGGAAAACCGTTGAAAGAGGTCTTCCAAAAACAGAAATGGGATGGGAGATCTACCCTGAAGGTTTCTACAAAATACTAAAAGGTGTACAAAACGAGTACAATCCAAAAGAAGTGTATGTAACTGAAAACGGTGCTGCTTTTGATGATAAAGTAGTAAACCAAGGGGTACACGATGAAGATAGAATAGATTATTTAAAGAAACATCTTGAACAAGCTTTAAGGGCTATTCAAAATGGAGTTACGCTCAAAGGATACTTCGTCTGGTCTTTATTAGACAATTTTGAATGGGCATGGGGCTATTCAAAAAGATTTGGAATAGTGTACGTTGATTACAAAACTCAAAAAAGGATCATAAAAGATAGCGGTAAATGGTATTCACAGGTTATCAAGAATAATTCTTTTGAATTCTAATCTTGTATTTAAATGAAAAGGCTTTTTTAATAGCAAACAAAGGATGTGAAAAAAATATGGAGAGGGATATAAAAAAGTTGATCTCTCAGATGACACTTGAAGAAAAGGCAAGTTTATCTTCGGGTTTAGACAATTGGCACACCAAACCCATTGAAAGGTTAGGGATACCTTCAATTACGATGAGTGATGGACCTCACGGCTTGAGAAAAGAAGTCACAAATCCTGAAGAAAGCTTGTTGGCAAACAGTACCCCCGCTACGTGTTTCCCAACAGCTGCTACAACAGCTTGTTCTTGGGATAGAAAATTAATAGAAGAAGAGGGAAAAGCTTTAGCTGAAGAATGCCAAGCTGAAAAAGTTGATATTATACTAGGCCCAGCTATTAACATTAAAAGGTCTCCATTGTGTGGAAGAAATTTTGAATATTTCTCTGAAGACCCATTCTTATCAACAGAGTTGGCTACAGCATATATAAACGCTGTACAAAGTTATGGAGTAGGAACCTCTTTGAAACATTACGCTGCAAACAATCAAGAACACAGAAGAATGAGTGTAGATGAAATAATAGATGAAAGAACCTTAAGAGAGATTTACTTAGCAAACTTCGAAGGAGCGGTAAAAAACGGCAAACCTTGGACGGTAATGTGTTCTTACAACAAAGTGAACGGTACCCATGCATCTGAAAACAAATACTTATTGACAGATATATTGAAAAAAGAATGGAATTTCGAAGGATTAGTTGTATCCGATTGGGGGGCAGTGAACGAAAGGGTAGACGGATTAAATGCAGGATTAGACTTAGAAATGCCTTCAAGTTTTGGAATAGGAGACAACAAAATCATACAAGCCGTAAAAAACGGTCAATTAGAAGAGAAGGTATTGGATGAAACTATAGAAAGACTCCTAAAAATCATTTTTAAAGCCATAGATAACAGAAAACAAAACGCAACGTATGATAAAGAAGCTCATCATCAATTGGCGAGAAAGATCGCAAGAGAAAGCATGGTACTTTTGAAGAATGAAGACAATATACTTCCAATTAAAAAAGAAGGAACGATAGCCATAATTGGAGAATTTGCTACATCACCCAGGTATCAAGGTGGTGGAAGTTCGCATGTAAACCCCACAAAAATAGATAACCTACTAGAAGAGATAGAAAAAATAACTCAAGGAAAATCTAAAATTCTTTACGAAAAAGGATACCATATTGACTCAGAAGAAATCGATGAGGAACTTATAGAAAAGGCTAAAAGATCTGTAAAAGAATCTGACGTCGCTGTAATCATCGCAGGACTACCTGAAAGATACGAATCAGAAGGGTACGATAGAGAACATATGCAGATGCCCCAAAGCCATAACAAGTTGATAGAAGAAATCACCCAGATTCAACCAAATACAGTGGTGGTATTAAGTAATGGTGCCCCAGTTGAAATGCCTTGGGTTGATAAAGTCAAAGGGCTACTAGAAAGTTACCTAGGAGGCCAAGCATGGGGAGGAGCTGTCGCGGATATCCTGTTTGGCGAAGTTAATCCTTCTGGAAAATTGGCAGAAACATTTCCAATAAAACTGAGTCACAATCCTTCATCCCTAAACTTCCCAGGGGAAGACGATAGGGTTGAATACCGAGAAGGCATATTTGTAGGGTATAGATATTATGACAAAAAACAAATAGATCCTTTATTTCCATTTGGATATGGATTAAGTTACACCTATTTTGAATATACCGACCTAACAATAGATAAAAAGGAAATAAACGATAGCGAAACGCTGAACGTTAAGGTGAAAGTTAAAAATACAGGAAATATGAGAGGCAAAGAAATAATTCAATTGTATGTAAGAGACATAGAAAGCAAAGTAAATAGGCCAGAAAAAGAACTAAAGGGATTCGAAAAAATACAACTTGAACCCGGCGAAGAAAAAACTGTAACTTTTACCTTGGATAAAAGGGCTTTTGCTTATTACAACACAGAGATACGGGATTGGTACGTAGAAAGTGGAGAGTTTGAAATAATGGTGGGAAAATCGTCGAAAGATATAATATTAAAAGAAAAAGTAAAAGTCAACTCTTCAAAAATAATAAGAAAGAAGTTTCATAGAAATTCCACGATTGGTGATTTAATGGAAGACCCTGTTGGCTCACAAATCTTAAAAGAAATAATGAAAGATCAGATTTCAGAAATTTTCCCAGTCGATGAACACAGAAATGAAGAGTTAGTTCTCTCGATGATGAAGTATCTGCCTCTGAGAGGACTAATAAACTTTGGAAGAGGACAATTCACAGAAGAAATGCTGGAAGAACTCCTTAAAAAACTAAACGAACAAAGATAAGAAACTTTAGAGACGATCCCTAAGATCGTCTCTTTGCTTTAATCACTTACTTAAATTAAAAAGGAGAAGGTGCTCTCTTATGAAATCAAGATCCATTGGTAAAAGAATAATGAGTATAGTAATAATCATATTCATATTGTTCGGCCTTTCTATAATTTTCAATACTACTTCTCTTACCAAATCAAATGCTGGGTTAGAATCTTATAAAAATTTATCAGACCAAGTTAATAATATAACTGAAGTAGAAACAGCATTTTTTGAAGCTTCTTTGAATTTTAAAGATTATTTAGGTAATTACGAAAAAAATTTTGAAAACGGTTTTAGAGGAAATTTATCTAAAATAGAATCATATATGAACGATTTGCTTGACACCACCGAAGAATCTACCTCTTTAGTTTATATTAATGAATCTTTAAATACATATGAATATAATTTCGATAAAATTGTACAATTAAATTCTCGGGCTAATACTTTTCTTTCGGAATACGATAAGCTAAGCAAATCATTTATTCAACAACTAAATAATTTCAATACTTTAACTAAACAATATAGCGTTTTGGCCTTTTCACTATTATCAGAGGATCCTGTTGTAACAGTGCAAAATATCAACGAAGAAGTTAAAAAATATTTCTCTTCTAAATCTTCAAGCGATAAAAACAATGTATTAAATATGTTCTCAACCTTTAAAGACAATTTAGCGTTTGTAGAATTTGGATTAACCAACGATGAACTTAAAAATGCTTTTTCAGAACTAATGGAAAACCTTGATAGTTTAGAAAACACATTCAACCAAATATTCACAGCGATAGAATCCCAGGGGCCCATAATCGGGCAGATGAAACAAGTAAAGCTGCAGAAGAAGGAAGCAAAACGATAGAAAGCATAAGTCAAGCTGTGAAAGAAGCGGTAGAAAGGACAAAAGAAAGTCAAAAAGAAGTAGAAACACTTGCAAGCAAT